>NZ_CAJPGQ010000021.1:0-123636 GCF_905339595.1 Burkholderia sp. BCC1977 | reverse complement strand
CCGTCTTCGCGTTGATCTGTTTCAGGCCGCCCGACGAACCGATACCTTGGTAGTTCACCTTCGCGCCGCCGGACTGCTGGTAGTCGGCAGCCCATTTCGTATAGATCGGCATCGCGAACGTGCTGCCCGCGCCCGTGATGTCGGCAGCTTGCGCGGCGACTGCGAAAAGCGCGCCAGCCAGGCCGGCAATCGCGGTTTGCATCAATTTCATGAGACCTCCAGTGTGTGAGCGGATGACTACGGCACCGCGAAGGTTAGGGGCTCCTCATGACGATAATGTGACAATCGATGAAACTGGCGTGACAGTAACATGACTGGTTGAAAGGGTGTAGCGGGCCCGGTTCGGGCGGCCGTGCAGGCCAGGCGCGGCGGGGTTGGCGGCAAGAATTGCCGGTCAGGAAGGCGCCACTCGGCACCCGCCGATGCGGGGTGCGCGCGAATCGTATCGCAGCGCGCACGGGCCGGAAAGCCCCTGGCCGCAGCCGTCACGATTCAGGGTCGGAGGATTTCTTTGGTCAGACGAAATCCGCGTCGGAATCACCCTCTATCTAATAGCGCAAACCTTTGCGTCTGACGAATTGCGGCGCCCGCAGGCGCCGCATGTCGAATCGCCGGAGCGGCGGCGCGCACACGGCCGGCGACCGTTGCGCGCTGTCACCCTTCCGGCTCAGCTGGTCGCCGCGCGCACCGCGTCGGCGATCGCTTCCGCGTGACGGGTCGCGTCGGCGGCATGCCGCGCCTCGACCATCACGCGCAGCACGGGCTCGGTGCCCGATGCGCGGATCAGCACGCGGCCGTGGCCGGCCAGCGCGCCTTCGGCCGCATCGATCGCCGCACGAATCGATGCGTTGCCCTTCCAGTCTGCACCCGGCTTCATCCGCACGTTGATCAGCTTCTGCGGAAACAGCGTGACGCCGTCCAGCATCTGCGCGAGCGTGCGGCCGCTGCGCTTGAGCGCGGCCAGCACGAGCAGCGCCGACACGATGCCGTCGCCGGTCGAATGGCGGTCGAGCGACAGGATGTGGCCCGAGCCTTCCGCGCCGAGCTGCCAGCCGCGCTCGCGCAGCTGTTCGAGCACGTAGCGGTCGCCGACCGCCGCCCGCACGAATTCCACGCCCTCGCGCTGCAACGCGACCTCGACCGCGAGGTTCGTCATCAGCGTGCCGACCGCGCCGTCGACCTTGCCGGCGGTCGCGATCCGGTCCTTTACGAGCACGTAGAGCAGCTCGTCGCCGTTGTACAGCCGGCCCGTCGAATCGACCACCTGCAGGCGGTCCGCGTCGCCGTCGAGCGCGATACCGAGATCCGCATGGTTCGCCCGCACCGCACGCACCAGTGCGTCAGGCGCCGTCGCGCCGACACCGTCGTTGATGTTGAAGCCGTTCGGCGCGACGCCGATCGGGATCACGTCCGCGCCGAGTTCGTGGAACACGTGCGGCGCGATCTGGTACGCGGCGCCGTGCGCGCAGTCGATCACGAGCTTCAGCCCGCGCAGGTCGTAGGCGGCCGGGAACGTGCTCTTGCAGAACTCGATGTAGCGGCCGGCCGCGTCGTCGAGGCGGCGTGCCTTGCCGAGCCGGTCCGACGACGCGCATTCGAGCGGCTTGTCGAGCCACGCCTCGATCTCGGCCTCGGTATCGTCGGGCAGCTTGTTGCCGTCGGCGGAGAAGAACTTGATCCCGTTGTCCTGATACGGGTTGTGCGATGCGCTGATCACGACGCCGGCCGACAGGCGCAGCGCGCGCGTCAGGTACGCGACGCCCGGTGTCGGCATCGGGCCGGCCAGCATCACGTCGACGCCTGCCGCCGAAAAGCCGGCTTCGAGTGCGGCCTCGAGCATGTAGCCCGACACGCGCGTGTCCTTGCCGATCAGCACCGTCGGACGCGCACCCGCCGCGCCGTCGGCCGCACCGGCCAGTACCTTGCCGGCTGCATAGCCGAGACGCAACACGAAATCAGGCGTGATGGGCGCCTCGCCCACCGTGCCGCGAATGCCGTCCGTGCCGAAATATCGACGTCCCATGGCGAACCTTCCTCCTTCGTCTTTCTGATTTCTGACTTATCGTTGCCGCGCGGCTTCGCGCACGGCGTTCCAGACCTTCAGCGCATCGACCGTCGCCGCGACATCGTGCACGCGCACGATCGCCGCGCCGCGCCCGACCGCGCACAACGCGGCCGCCACGCTTGCCGCGACGCGTTCCATCGGCGGCTTGCCGCCGATCACCGCGCCGAGCATCGACTTGCGCGACATGCCCGCGAGAATCGGATACGCGCGCCCGTCGGGCCGCGCGGGCGCCGTGTCCGGCAACGCGGCCAGCAGCGCGTAGTTGTCGTCGACCACCGCCTTGCCGAACCCGAAGCCCGGATCGACGCAGATCCGTTCCGGCGCGACGCCCGCGTCGCGCAGCGCCTGTGTGCGCGCGGCGAGAAAGTCGCGTACCTCGGTCACGACGTCGCCGTAGTCGGGCTCGCCGACCTGCATCGTCTGCGGCTCGCCGAGCATGTGCATCGCGCACAGTCCGCTGTTGCCCTCGCGCACCGCGTCGATCGCGCCCGGTTGACGGAACCCCCAGATGTCGTTGATCAGGTCCGCGCCGGCTGCGAGCGCCGCGCGCATCACGGCCGGCTTGTAGGTGTCGATCGACAGCGGCACGTTCAGCGGCCGCAGCGCTTCGACGAGCGGGATCACGCGCGCGAGTTCCTCGTCGAGCGGTACGGGCGGCGCACCGGGACGCGTCGACTCGCCGCCGATGTCGATCAGGTCGACGCCTTCGGCGATCATCCGCTCGGCCTGGCGCAGCGCATCGTCGCGCGCGAGGAAGCGGCCGCCGTCGGAGAACGAATCGGGCGTGGCGTTGAGGATGCCCATCACGAGCGGGCGTTCGAACGTCAGCGAGAAGCGGCCGCACTGGAGCGGCGCGGGAATGGATGCTGAAACTGCGGAATCGGGCACGGGCGGGAGGCGTTGATGAACGCAAAAACGGAATGCAAAACGGGCCGGTGTGAAGCCACACCAGCCCGTGAACAGTGCTACAGCGGAGGTCAGGCCGGCGAAGCAGGCGCCGGCGCGTTGCCGGGCTTCACTTCGGCGGCCGTGCCGCCACCCGAGGAATCGCCGCCGACAGCCGGCGAGCTCTTCGGCGAGCGCGGCGGACGCCCTTCCATGATGTCATTGATCTGATCGGCGTCGATCGTTTCCCACTCCATCAGCGCGGCCGTCATTGCCTCGACCTTGTCGCGGTTCTCTTCGAGCAGGCGGCGCGCAAGGCCGTACTGTTCGTCGAGCACGCGGCGGATTTCGCCGTCGACCTTCTGCTGCGTCGCTTCCGAGATCGTGCGCGTGAAGCCGCGGCCGAACGGGCCGTTGTCGCTCTCGTCGTCGACGTAGACCATCGGTCCGAGCGCGTCGGTCATGCCGAAGCGGGCCACCATCGCGCGCGCCGTCTGCGTCGCCTTGTTGAAGTCGTCCGACGCGCCGGTGCTGATCAGGTTCAGGAACAGCTCCTCGGCCACGCGGCCGCCGAACAGGATCGCCAGGCGGTCGAGCAGGTAATCCTTCGAGTAGGTCTCGTTGTCATGCTCCGGCAACTGCCACGTGACGCCCAGCGCGCGACCGCGCGGGATGATCGTGACCTTGTGCACCGGGTCGGCCTTCGGCAGCAGCTTCGCGATCACCGCGTGGCCCGACTCGTGGTAAGCCGTCGCACGCTTCGCTTCCTCGCGAATCACCGCCGACTTGCGCTCCGGACCCATGAAGATCTTGTCCTTCGCGTCCTCGAAATCCTGCATCTCGACGATGCGCTTGCCGCGGCGGGCGGCGAACAGCGCCGCTTCGTTCACGAGGTTCGCGAGATCGGCGCCCGAGAAGCCCGGCGTGCCGCGTGCGATGACCGCTGCGTCGACGTCGTTCGCGATCGGCACCTTGCGCAGGTGCACGCGCATGATCTGCTCGCGGCCGCGGATGTCCGGCAGGCCGACATAGACCTGGCGGTCGAAACGGCCCGGACGCAGCAGCGCCTTGTCGAGCACGTCGGAACGGTTGGTCGCGGCGATCACGATCACGCCCGAGTTCGCTTCGAAGCCGTCCATCTCGACCAGCATCTGGTTCAGCGTCTGCTCGCGTTCGTCGTTGCCGCCGCCCATGCCGGCGCCGCGATGACGGCCGACCGCGTCGATTTCGTCGATGAACACGATGCACGGCGCGTGCTTCTTCGCCTGCTCGAACATGTCGCGCACACGGGCCGCGCCGACGCCGACGAACATTTCGACGAAGTCGGAACCCGAGATGCTGAAGAACGGCACCTTCGCTTCACCGGCGATCGCGCGGGCCAGCAGCGTCTTGCCGGTACCCGGAGGGCCGACGAGCAGCACGCCGCGCGGAATGCGACCGCCCAGCTTCTGGAATTTCTGCGGGTCGCGCAGGAAGTCGACGAGTTCGGACACTTCTTCCTTCGCTTCGTCGCAGCCCGCGACGTCGGAGAAGTTCACCGCGTTGTTGTTCTCGTCGATCAGCCGCGCACGCGATTTCCCGAACGAGAATGCGCCGCCTTTGCCGCCCCCCTGCATCTGCCTCATCATGTAGAACCAGAACACGATGATCAGGATCGTCGGCCCGAGGTAGTACAGCGCGGACATCAGCGCGTTCGGCTCGTCGTCCGCCTTGCCGCTGACCTGCACGCCGTACTTCATCAGATCGCCGACCATCCAGATGTCGCCGGGCGACACGATCTGGTATTTCTGGCCATCAGCCGGAGTGACGGTGAGGTTGCGCCCCTGAACGATGACGTTCTTGACCTTGCCGTTCTTGGCGTCGTCCATGAACTGCGAATAGGACACGCCTTCCTGGACGCGGGGCTTGTCGAACTGCTTGAACACCGTAAACAGCACCAGTGCGATCACCAGCCACACTGCTGCCTTCGAAAACATATTGTTGTTCAAAGCACCACTCCTTCACTCGTAGACGAGCGCCTACATTTACCTTGCGGCGCCCCTCGGTCATTCTAATCCAGTCCGACCACCCCCGCCATAAGCATTGACAACCGCCGCGATAGCGCTTCGCTTGTCTGGCAAGGGCCGGAGCCCGTTTGCGGCACCCCGCTCCGCGTCAACGCGGATGCTTCAGATGCCGACCCAAAATGAACGTTTCGGACGATTTGTCGCGGGACGCCTTCGGCTTGCGCGGCGCGACGACCTTAAACTGCTGTTTGAACTTTTCGACGATCTGGCTGTAGCCGCTGCCGTGAAAACACTTCACGAGCAGCGCACCGTCCGGCTTCAGATGGTTCTGCGCGAATTCGAGCGCCAGATCGCACAGATGCTCGATGCGCGCCGCGTCCGCCGAGGCCACGCCGGAGAGGTTGGGGGCCATGTCGGAAATAACAAGGTCCACCGAGCGACCTTCGAGCACTTCCTCGAGCCGGTGGAGGACCTCGTCCTCGCGAAAGTCGCCCTGCAGGAAGTGGACGTCGGCGATCGGCTCCATCGGCAGGATGTCGAGCGCCACGATCGTGCCGTCGATGCCGCCTTCGCGCTCCGCATCGCGCTTCTTGCCCTGCGCGAGCTTGTTGCGGGCATACTGGCTCCAGCTGCCCGGCGTCGCGCCGAGGTCGACGATCACCTGGCCCGGACGGATCAGCTTGTCCTGCTCGTCGATTTCCTTCAGCTTGTACGCGGCACGCGCGCGATAGCCCTCCCGCTGCGCCATTTTGACGTACGGGTCGTTGATGTGGTCGTGCAGCCAGTGCTGGTTAAAGCGGTTTTTTGCCATTCGAGAGAGAGATTGCTGCTATTTGCTTCGTGAAGCCGTGCTTTTGGCGGATAATACGCGTCTTCTTCGCGCGGCTGCGGCCCCTTCCAGGGCCCAAGCCGCGATTTTACGTGGTTTCGGCGCGCGGCTGATGCGGTAACTTCCCGCGATTCGCTTCTGACGCAGCGCGCCCCTATTTAGATTTCGACATTTCCATGCCCGCCCTTTCGCTTTCCCCCGCCGAGCGCTCCGCGCTGCGCTCCCAGGCCCATGCGCTCAAGCCCGTCGTGCTGATCGGCGCCGAAGGGCTCACCGACGCCGTGCTGAAGGAAATCAAGGTGCACCTCGCCGCGCACCAGCTGATCAAGATCCGTGTGTTCGGTGACGAGCGCGACGAGCGCGTCGCCATTTACGACGAGATCTGCGACCGCCTGAGCGCGGCGCCGATCCAGCACATCGGCAAGCTGCTGGTGATCTGGAAGCCCGAAGCTGCCGTGGCGGCCCCGGCCCGCGGCCGCCGTGCCGGCACGCTGCCGAGCGCGGCCGAAGCCGTCGACGACAAGAAAGGCCGTGCACCGCGCACCGTCAAGGTCATCAAGGTGTCGCCGAACGCGAGCCCCGTGCGCCGCCCGAAGCCGACCAAGGTCGTCGTGCGCGGTAACGAGCGCGTGACGGCGGGCGGCACCGTGAAGCGCGCGAAAAAGCGTCAGGCCAGCACGAAGCGGCCGCACCAGGGCAAGTAATCCTGCCGCGCGGCACGGGGCATCCCGTGCCGCCCTGCCCGAGCGGCGCTCAGGCCATTCAGGCGTCGCGCGCTGGCAGACGCCAGATCAGCACCAGCCCCAGCACGCTCTCGACGAGATAGAACAGGCTCGAGACGCCGTGCAGCATCCCGAAGCGGCTCGCATACGGCGAGTTCGCGATATCGGTGCCCGCTTCCATCGCGGCCACCCGCAGCGCGTTCATGAACGGCTGCAGCGCAAAATACCCGACCAGCACGCACGCGACCATCGCCGCGACGATCCAGCGCACGCGACGATAATCGCCGCTGCCGCGCCGCACCTGCTGGTTCGACAGCGCGAGCAGCAGCACGCCGCATACGACACCGAGGATCGCCTCGATGCGGAACAGCTGGGCGGCGACCGAGCCGGCCGTCATCCGCTCCAGCGTCTTGAACAGCACGGGTGCGACCGCATACCCGATCGTCAGCAGGCTGCCGACCCACACGGCCGACAGCAGACGGAACACGCGATGCGGCATCACGTCGCCCCGCTTCAGATGTAGCTGACCGAGATGATTTCGTACTCGCGCACGCCGCTCGGCGCCTGCACGGCCGCGACGTCGCCTTCGGACTTGCCGATCAGCGCGCGCGCGATCGGCGAGCTGACCGAGATCAGGCCGTGATCGATATCGGCTTCGTCGTCGCCGACGATCTGGTACTTGACGGTGTCGCCGGACTCGAGATCCTCGAGTTCGACCGTCGCGGCGAACACCACGCGGCCGTCGGCGTCGAGCACCGTCGGATCGATGACTTGCGCGGCGGACAGCTTCGATTCGAGTTCCGCGATGCGACCCTCGATGAAGCCCTGCTTTTCCTTCGCGGCGTCGTATTCGGCGTTTTCGGACAGATCGCCCTGTGCGCGGGCCTCCGCGATCGCGTTGATCACGGCCGGCCGCTCGACGGACTTGAGGCGCTGCAATTCATCGCGCAGTTGCCCTGCGCCACGCTTTGTCAACGGAATGGTGCTCATAAACGGCTCAATCGCTAAAAACGGCTATAAAAAAAATCACCGCGATTAAACGTATTTCCGGCGAACCGGAAACACCGCTTAATCGCGGCACGTGTTGCTTCGACAGGTAACTGACTGCTTAGTTTAGGCGAGCGTGAAGACCTTGTAAATCATAGACTTCCAGATCCTTCAGGTAGCGCAGGCCCTCGACGGCCGCGCGCGCGCCGGACATGGTCGTATAGTACGTGACCTTGTGCGCCTGCGCGCTCATGCGGATCGAACGCGAATCGGCGATCGCCTGGCGCGTCTCGTCGACCGTCGTGAACACGAGTGCGATCTCGCCGTTCTTGATCATGTCGACGATGTGCGGACGGCCGTCCTTCACCTTGTTCACGACCTTCACCGGCACGCCGGCCGCTTCGATCGCGGCAGCCGTGCCCTTGGTCGCGACGATCGGGTAGCCGAGGTCGTGCAGCATGCGCGCGACTTCGACCGCCTTCGGCTTATCCGCATCCATCACGGTCAGCAGCACCGTGCCCGACTCCGGCAGGCGCGAACCGGCCGCGAGCTGCGACTTGAACAGCGCTTCGCCGAACGTCTGGCCGACACCCATCACTTCGCCGGTCGAACGCATTTCAGGCCCGAGGACCGGATCGACGGTCGGGAACTTGACGAACGGGAACACCGCTTCCTTCACGCTGAAGTACGGCGGCTCGACTTCCTTCGTCACGCCCTGCTGCACGAGCTTCTGGCCGACCATCGCACGCGCCGCGATCTTCGCGAGCGGCAGGCTGGTCGCCTTCGACACGTACGGCACCGTGCGCGACGCGCGCGGGTTCACTTCGAGCACGTAGATGACGTCCTGCTTCGAACCGTCCGCCTGCGGCACTTGCTGGATCGCGAACTGCACGTTCATCAGGCCGACCACGTTCAGCGCCTTCGCCATCGCGCCCGTCTGGCGCTTCAGCTCGGCAACGGTTTCCTTCGACAGCGAGTACGGCGGCAGCGAGCATGCCGAGTCGCCCGAGTGGACACCCGCCTGCTCGATGTGCTCCATCACGCCGCCGATGAACACCGATTCGCCGTCGCAGATGCAGTCGACGTCGCATTCGATCGCGTCGTTCAGGAAGCGGTCGAGCAGCACCGGCGAATCGTTCGACACCTTCACGGCCTCGCGCATGTAGCGCTCGAGGTCGCGCGGCTCGTGGACGATTTCCATCGCGCGGCCGCCCAGCACGTACGACGGGCGCACGACGAGCGGATAGCCGATTTCGGCCGCCAGCGCGAGCGCTTCGTCTTCGGCGCGCGCGGTGCGGTTCGGCGGCTGGCGCAGGCCGAGGTCCTGCAGCAGCTTCTGGAAGCGTTCGCGGTCTTCGGCCGCGTCGATCATGTCCGGCGACGTGCCGACGATCGGCACGCCGTGCGCCTCGAGGTCGAGCGCGAGCTTCAGCGGCGTCTGGCCGCCGTACTGGACGATCACGCCGACCGGCTTTTCCTTGTCGACGATCTCGAGCACGTCTTCCAGCGTCAGCGGCTCGAAGTACAGGCGGTCGGACGTGTCATAGTCGGTCGACACCGTTTCCGGGTTGCAGTTGACCATGATCGTTTCGTAGCCGTCCTCGCGCATCGCGAGCGCCGCGTGCACGCAGCAGTAGTCGAACTCGATGCCCTGCCCGATCCGGTTCGGGCCGCCGCCCAGCACCATGATCTTCTTGTTGGTGGTCGGCTGCGCCTCGCACTCTTCCTCGTAGGTCGAGTACATGTAGGCCGTCTTGGTCGCGAACTCGGCCGCGCAGGTGTCGACGCGCTTGTAGACCGGGCGCACGTTCAGTTCGAGACGGCGCGCACGCACGTCGGCCGGCGTCGCGCCGAGCAGCTTCGCGAGGCGGCGGTCGGAGAAGCCGCTCTGCTTCAGGTAGCGCAGCTCGTCGAACGTCAGCGACGCGAGCGTGCGGCCCGCGAGCGCCTTTTCCTTGTTGATGATCTGCTCGATCTGCTCGAGGAACCACGGGTCGATCGCGGTTTCCGCGAAGATTTCCTGGGCCGTCATGCCGATGCGGAATGCATCGCCGACGTACCAGATGCGGTCCGGGCCCGGCTCGTGGATCTCGATCGCGATCTCGTCGCGGTCGGTCGACTTCTCGTCGAGACCGTCGACGCCGACCTCGAGGCCGCGCAGCGCCTTCTGGAACGATTCCTGGAACGTGCGGCCGATCGCCATCACTTCGCCGACCGACTTCATCTGCGTCGTCAGGCGCGAATCCGCTTCGCGGAACTTCTCGAAAGCGAAGCGCGGGATCTTCGTGACGACGTAGTCGATCGTCGGCTCGAACGATGCCGGCGTCTGGCCGCCGGTGATCTCGTTCTTCAGCTCGTCGAGCGTGTAGCCGACCGCCAGCTTCGCCGCGACCTTCGCGATCGGGAAGCCCGTCGCCTTCGATGCGAGCGCCGACGAACGCGACACGCGCGGGTTCATCTCGATGACGACCATGCGGCCGTCCTTCGGGTTGATCGAGAACTGCACGTTCGAGCCGCCCGTGTCGACGCCGATCTCGCGCAGCACCGCGAGCGATGCGTTACGCAGGATCTGGTATTCCTTGTCGGTGAGCGTCTGCGCCGGCGCGACCGTGATCGAGTCGCCGGTGTGCACGCCCATCGGGTCGAGGTTTTCGATCGAGCACACGATGATGCAGTTGTCGGCGCGGTCGCGCACGACTTCCATCTCGTATTCCTTCCAGCCGAGCAGCGATTCCTCGATCAGCAGTTCGCGCGTGGGCGACAGGTCGAGGCCGCGCCGGCAGATCTCTTCGAACTCTTCGCGGTTGTACGCGATGCCGCCGCCGGAACCGCCGAGCGTGAACGACGGACGGATCACGACCGGGTAGCCGCTGCCGCCGGTGAGCGCCATGATCTCGGCGTGCACCTGGGTCGCCTCTTCCATCGAGTGCGCGACGCCCGACTTCGCGGAACCGAGACCGATCTTGGTCATCGCGTCCTTGAACTTCTGGCGGTCTTCCGCCTTGTCGATCGCTTCCGGCGACGCGCCGATCAGTTCGACGCCGAACTTCTCGAGCACGCCGTGGTGGTGCAGGTCGAGCGCGCAGTTCAGCGCGGTCTGGCCGCCCATCGTCGGCAGGATCGCGTCCGGGCGCTCCTTCTCGATGATGCGCGCGACGACTTCCCACGTGATCGGCTCGATGTACGTGACGTCGGCCGTGTTCGGGTCGGTCATGATCGTCGCCGGGTTGCTGTTCACGAGGACGACCTTGTAGCCCTCTTCACGCAGCGCCTTGCAAGCCTGCGCGCCCGAATAGTCGAACTCGCAAGCCTGGCCGATGATGATCGGGCCGGCGCCGATGATGAGGATGCTTTTGATGTCTGTGCGTTTTGGCATGGCTTGTGAATTCAGTAAGTAATCTTTGTCGCGGCGTTGTCGTCAGTCGGCAGGCCGCGCTCAGCTCATGGTGGCGAGCGCCAGCTTCACCGAGAAACCGATGAACAGGCCGCCCACGCTGCTCGCCGCACCCGCCGCGAGCTTGCGGCGGCGGCGAAAATGCTCGGCGAGCCGTGCACCCGCGAAGATCAGCGTGCTCAGGTACAGGAAGCTCGCGCCTTGCGCGATCGCCCCGAGCACGACGAACGACAGCGCGGGATGCGGGAATGCCGGGTCGACGAACTGGATGAAGAACGAGATGAAGAACAGGATCGCCTTCGGATTCAGGAGGCTCACGATCAGCGCCTTGCGGAACGGCCGTTCGCCGTCGACCGCACGGGGCGCGTCGGCCGGCGCATCGGCGCGCGCGCGCAGCTTGCGCCACGCGCTGCGCAGCATCCCGGTACCGATGTACAGCAGGTACGCGGCGCCGCCGTACTTGACGACGGAGAACAGCAGCGGGTTCGCCTTCAGCAGCGACGCGACGCCCGCGGCGGACAGCACCATCAGCACCGTGTCGCCGAGGAACACACCGCAGGCCGCGCGATAGCCGGCCTTCACGCCGCGCTGCGCCGCGAGCGACAGCACGTACATCGAGTTCGGCCCCGGCAGCAGGATGATGAAGATCACGCCGAACACGTAGGTCCAGATATCCGTGATGCCGAGTGCGTGGCCGAACATGATGCGAATCTCCCGTTCTTCGGTTGCGTCAGGCGTTGCGCTGCTTCGCCGCGTCCATCAGTGCGGTGAAACGGTCGAACAGATAGCCGATGTCGTGCGGGCCGGGCGACGCTTCCGGGTGGCCCTGGAAGCAGAACGCCGGCTTGTCGGTCAGCTCGAAGCCCTGCAGCGTGCCGTCGAACAGCGACACGTGCGTCACGCGCGCGTTGGCCGGCAGCGAATCCGCATCGACCGCGAAGCCGTGGTTCTGCGACGTGATCACCACGCGACCGTCGCCGAGATCCTTCACCGGGTGGTTCGCGCCGTGGTGGCCCGTCTTCATCTTCAGCGTTTTCGCACCGACCGCGAGGCCCATGATCTGGTGGCCGAGGCAGATGCCGAAGGTCGGCACGCCGCGCTCGATGAATTCCTTGGTCGCCGCGATCGCGTAGTCGCACGGCTCCGGATCGCCGGGGCCGTTCGACAGGAAGATGCCGTCCGGATTCAGCGCGAGCGCGTCGGCGGCGCTCGCCTCGGCCGGCAGCACCGTCACGTGGCAGCCGCGCTCCGCGAGCATGCGCAGGATGTTGTACTTGACGCCGAAGTCATACGCGACGACGCGGTACTTCGGCGCTTCCTGCATGCCGTAGCCGCTGCCGAGGCGCCATTCGGTCTGCTTCCACTCGAACGGCTTCGTGGTCGACACGACCTTCGCGAGATCCATGCCCGCGAGGCCCGGGAACGAGCGCGCGAGCTCGATCGCCTTCGCCTCGTCGTCCGAACCGGCCAGAATGCAGCCGTTCTGCGCGCCCTTGTCGCGCAGGATACGGGTCAGCTTGCGGGTATCGATGCCGGCGATCGCGACGACGCCTTCGTCGCGCAGGTAATCGCCGAGCGTGCGGTCCATGCGGAAGTTCGATGCGAGCGTCGGCAGATCACGGATGATCAGGCCGGCGGCATGGACTTTCGTGGCTTCGACGTCTTCGGCGTTGACGCCGACGTTGCCGATATGCGGGTAGGTGAGCGTGACGATCTGACGCGCGTAGCTCGGATCAGTCAGGATTTCCTGATAGCCGGTAATCGCGGTGTTGAACACGACTTCACCGATCGTGTGGCCTTCGGCCCCGATCGAATAACCACGAAAGACCGTGCCGTCGGCGAGTGCAAGCAAGGCGGGAGAAAAAGACGGCAACACGGGAGGCTCCTTGGGGAACACCCTGCTGCCGACCTGTTTACCCTGCCGCGCGAGCGCCGCGCTGCGTAGGCGCGCGGAGTCGCTAGCTGGACGCGACCTGCGTTGTCGAGACGCGAACCCGGCGCGTGGCGCACGAGGCTTCGCGGCATCGCCCGACAGGCGGCGTGCGGCGGATGAACGGGATGAGTGAGGTAGGCGCTAGGGTGCGAGGTTGATCAGCACAAACTTTCAAATTATAGCCCGAAAATGGCCTTATCTTCAATCGATATGGCCGTCCGATCGCGCATGCCGCACGCGTGATGCCGTGCCGTCGCACGCGGCATTCCTTGCTGCGGCCCCGTTTTTCAGCCGCCCTACCCGTCAGCGTACCGCCGGATCAACGTGCTTGCCAGCACTGCGCGCGGGCCATACGGACCAGACCGCGCTCGCGAGCTGCAGCGCGAGCAGCACGCTCCACGCGGTGACGTGCGCGGCGGCCGGGTAATGACCGTCCACGGCCGGCCAGTACGAAAGGACCGCACCGATGCCGATCTGGAACGCAAAGATCAGCACGAAGATCACCAGCGTCAGCGTCGTATTCGCGCGGCCGATCAGATGGGCCGGGAAGTGACCGGCCAGCACCGCATAGGTCAGGATCCCGACGCCGCCGAACATTCCATAGGCCGCCCACAGCACGGCCGGCGGCAGCGGCACGCGCGCGACGATGGCAGCTTGCGTGGCGACGAACAGCGCCATGCCGACGCCGCAGAACGCCTGGACGGACACCCCGCGGCGCTCGAGCACGCGCGCCGCCGCGCCGAAGCCGACGCAGCCGGCCATCATCGCGAAGCCGAGCACCGACACGAGCCGCGCGGCGTGCGGCGCATCGAACCCCGCGACGTCGCGCAGGTACGGGCCGACCCACAGCGACTGCATCGCGTAGAACACGCCCTGCGTGACGATCGAGAACGACGAGATCTTCCAGAACGCGCGGCTGCCCAGGATGTGCCACGTACCCTTGAACTGGCTGACGAGCCCGCCCTGGTGGCGCGGCCGCTCGGCCTCCGGCGCACTGAAGCCGATCGCGGCCGCGACGACGATCGTCAATACCGCGAGGCCGCCGCAGATCATGCGCCAGTTCGTCACGCCGAGCAGCCAGGTCAGCGGCGAGCCGACCGCGACGCCGCCCAGGCCGCCGACGGCCATCACGAGACCGTTGACGAGCGGCAGCCGGCCGACCGGAAAATGCTGCGCGAGCGCCTTGAACGCCGCGCCGAGACACACCGATACACCGACGCCGATCAGGAGCCGGCCGGCCATCATCGTGCCGAGGTCGTGCGCGACGCCGAACACGGCGGCGCCGGCCGCCGCGAACAGCAGCATCCCGGCCGCCACGCGGCGCGGGCCGAAATGGTCGAGCAGCACGCCGGCCGGAATCTGCGCGCCGGCGAAGCCCAGGAAATAGAGACTGGTGAGCAGCCCGAGATCGGCGGCCGACAGTCCGAGCTCGTGCGTGACGAACGGCGCAAAGCCGAGATTGACGCCGCGGAACACATACGACACGAAATACCCGACCGCAAACAGCGCGAGCACCCTCACCTGCACCGACGACATCGCCCCTCCTTGTGACTCCGGCCCCCGCGAAGCAGCGGCCCCGTTGCCGCGCACAAATGAAAACGCCGTCACCTCGGTGACGGCGTTGCTACACGTTTCGTCGGATGATAACGCAATCGCGCGGCCCGGTCGGGCACCGCGACGCGATCGCGACCGCGTTACTTCTTCTTGCCCTTGTGCGCGGCGGCCTTCGGCGCCGCCTTGGCGGGCGCAGCCTTCGCCGCGCGGGCCGCCGGCTTCGCGGCACCGTGCTTCGCGCCGCGCGACTTGCCGCCGACGGACAGGCTCGCGCGCTCGATATGCGCGCCGGCGGCCGACGTCGCGATCCGCTCCGGCCCCGGCTCGGCCGGCACCGCACGGCCGACCGGCACGTGCAGCACGAGCGCCTGGCCCGGCATCGCGAGATCGCGATGCGTGCGGTTCCATGCCTTCAGCTGCGCGACCGACACGCCGTAGCGCCCGGCGATTGCCGCCATCGACTGCTTGCGGCGCACGCGGATCAGCATCTTGCGCGTGTCGGGCACATCAGGCTCCATCGCAAGCACGCCGTTTTCCGCGACGTCCGCGCTGATGTCCTCGTCGTCGTCATCGCCGCGCGGCACGACGATCGTCGAGCCCGGCTTCAGGCGCATGCCGGCCGGAATCTTGTTGACCGACATCAGCGTATCGGCGTCCACGCCGATCTTCTCGGCGATCGCGGCCGGGCGCGCACGCTCGCTGACCGTATAGGTGGTCCACGTCGACAACTGGCCGTTGTACGCCTTCAGGTTCTTCTCGAACGCCGCCGCGTTGTCGAACGGCAGCAGGATCTGCGGCTCGGTCGCGCCGAGGATCACCGGCTTCGAGAACGACGGGTTCAGCGAGCGGAACTCGTCGAGCGACAGGTTCGCGAGCTTCGCGGCCACCACCACGTCGATGTCGCGCGACGTCGTGACCGTCACGAAATACGGGTGGTTCGGAATCTCCGGCAGCGCCAGGCCGAACTGCTGCGGATTCGCGATGATGTTTTTCACCGCCTGCAGCTTCGGCACGTAGTTGCGCGTCTCGTTCGGCATCCGCAGGCTCTGGTAGTCGGTCGGCAGGCCGGCCGCCTGGTTGCGCGCGATCGCGCGCTGCACGTTGCCCTCGCCCCAGTTGTACGCGGCCAGCGCCAGATACCAGTCGCCGAACATGTCATGCAGGCGCGACAGGTAGTCGAGCGCGGCGCTCGTCGACGCGAGCACGTCGCGGCGCTCGTCCTGCCACATGTTGCGCTTCAGGTTGTACGTGCGGCCCGTGCCCGGCATGAACTGCCACATGCCGGCCGCCTTCGCGACCGACAGCGCCTGCGGGTTGTACGCGGATTCGATGAACGGCAGCAGCGCGAGCTCGGTCGGCATGTGGCGCGCCTCGAGTTCCTCGACGATGTGATACAGGTACTTCTGCGAGCGCTCGGTCATGCGCTGCACGTAATCGGGGCGTTGCGTGTACCAGGTCGTCTGCATGTCGACGAGGTCGCTCTGCAGGTCCGGCATCTGGAAACCGCGACGGATGCGACCCCAGAGATCGGAGTCCGCACTGGTCAGGTCGCCGACCGATTGCTTGTCGACGTCGACAGTTTCTTTGGCGGTGGCTGATTTACGGAGGTAGTTGGACGTCGCCTGCGAATCGGCGGCGTTGTTGGCGACAGGAGCCTGGCTCGCACAAGCGGCGAGCAGCAGGACCACCATCGCACTCAATATAAGTCGCATGAAAATCTCGGCTTCCGACGGCTGGAAATTGCTGGCGATACTACGGAAGTGCGTGCTTCACGTCAATAAAAACACCGAAAACTCAGCGAAATCCTACATTTGGAGCAATTTTTACAGACACCACCTGAGGTTTGGAGTCCTCCGGAAATCGTCATCGGAACCGGTTTTTCCACTCGCGCATCAGCGTGAATGCCGCCAGACGATCCGGCACCGTTTCGTGCAGTTCGGCCTCGAGCGTCGCCTGGATGGCCGCGCTGTCCGCCCGCATGAACGGGTTGACGGCACGTTCGTGCGCGATCGTGGTGGGCAGCGTCGGCACCCCGCGCGCGCGCAGCGCCTGCGCGTCGTCACGCCAGGCGGCCAGCGCCGCATTGCCCGGTTCGCATGCGAGCGCGAAGCGGATGTTCGACAGCGTGTATTCGTGTGCGCAATGCACGCGGGTGTCGCCGGGCAGCGCCGCGAGCGCGTCGAGCGACGCGAGCATCTGCGCGGGCGTGCCTTCGAACAGGCGACCGCAGCCGCACGAGAACAGCGTGTCGCCGCAGAACACGTGAGGGGTGGCGGCGCCCTGCCCGGCCGCCTGGAAATAGGCGATGTGGCCGCGCGTATGACCCGGCACGTCGAGCACGTCGAAGGCGAGCGCCGGTGCGTCGAGCGTCACGCGATCACCGCCGGAAAGCGGCCGCGTGACCACCCCGATCGCTTCGGCCGCGGGGCCGTAAACGGTCAGCGGCGCATCGTCCGGTTGGCTATTGCGCAGCGCCTCGACACCGCCGACGTGGTCGGCGTGATGGTGCGTGAGTAAAATAGCGGTCAAGCGCCATCCGCGTTCCGCAAGAACACGGCGTACCGGCGCGGCTTCACCCGGATCGACGGCGATCGCATCGCGGCCGTCCGAGACGAGCCAGATATAGTTGTCTTCGAATGCCGGCACCGGCACGTATTCCAGCTCGTTCATGGGCACGCAATCATCGTTATGTCCGATCGTCAAATTATAGACTGGCCCGCCTGGACCGACTCGCCGCCCGGCCGCTACGTGCTGGACTGGGAGCAGGCGCAGCTTGACCGGATCGTGTCCGACGTCTTCGGGTTTCACGCGCTGCAGCTCGGCCTGCCGCAGCTCGATGCGCTGCGTGAGAACCGCATGCCGTATCGCGGCCTCGTGCTCGATCCGGCGAGCGGCGCGAGCGCGCCCTACCAGTATCCGTGGGCACGCGAGGCGCCGGCGCCCGAACATGCGCCGTCCGATCGCAGCACGACGTGGTGCGACCTGCTCGACCTGCCGTTCGAGTCGCAGAGCGTCGACCTGATCGTGATGCCGCACACGCTCGAATTCACGTCCGACCCTCACCGCCTGCTGCGCGAGGCCGAACGCGTGCTGATGCCGGAAGGCCAGCTCGTGATCACCGGCTTCAATTCGCTGAGCCTGTGGGGCATGCGGCAGTCGTTCGGGCGCATGGCGAACCGCCCGTTCGTGCCGGCCGCGCGCGACCAGATCGCGTTCATCCGGCTCAAGGACTGGATCAAGCTGCTCGGCTTCGATCTCGAGCGCGGCCGCTTCGGCTGCTACCGGCCGCCGCTCGTCACCGACAAATGGCTTTCCCGCTACGGCTTCATGGAAGCCGCCGGCGACCGCTGGTGGCCGATCTTCGGCGCCGTCTACATGGTCACGGCCGTCAAGCGCGTGCGCGGCATGCGCCTCATCGGCCCGATCAAGATGAAGAAGCCCGTGCTCGCGCCGGGCCTGACGCCGGCGGCCACCCCGACCACCCATCAAGAACACTCATGACCACCGACACCATCGACATCTATACCGACGGCGCCTGCAAGGGCAACCCCGGCCCCGGCGGCTGGGGCGCACTGCTGCGCTACGGCGACCGCGAAAAGGAGCTGTTCGGCGGCGAGCCCAACACGACCAACAACCGCATGGAACTGATGGGCGTGATCGCCGCGCTCGAGGCGCTGAAGCGGCCGTGCCGCGTGATCGTCCATACCGACTCGCAATACGTGCAGAAAGGCATCAGCGAGTGGATCCACGGCTGGAAGAAGAAGGGCTGGATCACCGCATCGAAAACCCCGGTGAAGAACGCCGACCTGTGGAAGCGGCTCGACGCGCTCGTCGCGCAGCACGAGGTCGAGTGGCGCTGGGTGAAGGGCCACGCGGGTCATCCCGAAAACGAACGCGCGGACGCGCTCGCGAATCGCGGCGTCGAATCGCTCGCGGCCTGAATCGCAGCCTGAACGCAGGCCGCCCTACTGTCTTTCCCGATTTATCCGACATGCGCCAGATCATTCTCGATACCGAAACCACCGGCCTGAACCCCCGCACGGGCGACCGCCTGATCGAAATCGGCTGCGTCGAGCTGCTCAACCGGCGGCTCACCGGCAACAACCTGCACATCTACGTGAACCCCGAGCGCGACAGCGATCCGGGCGCACTGGCCGTGCACGGCCTCACGACCGAATTCCTGAGCGACAAGCCGAAGTTCGCGGAAGTCGCCGACCAGATCCGCGACTTCGTGAAGGACGCCGAGCTGATCATCCACAACGCGCCGTTCGACCTCGGGTTCCTCGACGCCGAATTCGCGCGGCTCGACCTGCCGCCGTTCACCGAGCATTGCGGCGGCGTGATCGACACGCTCGTGCAGGCCAAGCAGATGTTCCCCGGCAAGCGCAACTCGCTCGACGCGCTGTGCGACCGGTTCGGCATCAGCAACGCGCACCGCACGCTGCACGGCGCACTGCTCGACTCGGAGCTGCTCGCCGAGGTCTATCTCGCGATGACGCGCGGCCAGGACAGCCTCGTGATCGACATGCTCGACGACGCAGGCGCCGACGGCGGCGCGGCGAACGGCCAGCGCGTGGCGCTCGCGTCGCTCGACCTGCCGGTGCTCGCGGCGAGCGACGACGAGCTCACCGCTCACCAGACCCAGCTCGACGAACTCGACAAGTCGGTCAAGGGCACCTGCGTGTGGCGCAAGTCCGCCGACGCGGACGCCGCTGAAGCTGCCTGACGCGGCTTTGCCCGGGTCGCGCCCGAATCGCGCCTGCAGCCGCGCTTAAACGCGCGGCTGCAGCGCGATGATGGCCATCCCGCCGAGCGCGAGCAGCGCGCCCGCCACATCCCAACGGGTCAGCGCGATGCCGTCGACCGCCCGCAGCCAGATCAGCGCGACAGCGATATACACGCCGCCGTACGCCGCATACGTGCGCCCCGCCGCGCTCGGGTGCAGCGTCAGCAGCCACGCGAACAACGCGAGCGACAGCGCGGCCGGCACCAGCAGCCACACGGGCCGCCCGCCCTTCAGCACGAGCCAAGGCAGGTAGCAGCCGACGATCTCGGCCAGTGCAGTGACGGCGAACAGCGCCGCAATCCTGATCAGTTCGGTCATCCGGTTCCTCGCAGATTCGGCCCCGATCCAGCGGGCCGCGCGACCCCGCCGCGCGCCGCCGATCATACCGGAGCCGGCCCCGCCGGAACCGCCGCCAGACGGGGGATTCCGGGCAATTTGCACGATCGTCTGTCATCGTGCTATCATGTCGCCTGTTTCAACATTCAATCTCTGTCTATTCGATTTCGCAAGAAGTCCGTCCGCGCGTTGCGGGCCGGTGCTTCGACCGAAATTGCATCCACAGGAAAGCCCGCCCGACAGGCCCGCTTTTCTCGTTTCATTGCCCCTCCGGGGCGCTTGCCGGAACGCCGGACTCCGTCCGCGCCGGCATCTGCCGCTCGCATCACGCGGCCCATTCTTCATGAGCGCACCGTCGCGACGGCCCATCGGGCCCGCGTCGAAGCAGTCCCTTACGGCTCTTTACCGCCCCATGTGCAGTAAGTGCTTAAAGGCTTGCCCCGACGCGCAGCACACGACATCGCGCTCGCCGGCAAACCGTGTCGGACGGCCCGCCCGTTCCGGCGCAGTCAAAGGAGTGCATGACCTTGACCGCAACACACGTCAGCCCGACCGCTGCTTCTTCCTCCCCGTCGTCCGGCGAGGCCCCGCTCGCCGCGGACGACATTACCGTCGTCGACCAGAGCCTGCTCAAGCGCGCCGTCAGCGCGATGGCCATCGGCAATGCGATGGAATGGTTCGACTTCGGCGTCTACAGCTATATCGCCGTCACGCTCGGCAAGGTGTTCTTCCCGTCCAGCAGCCCGTCCGCGCAGTTGCTCGCGACCTTCGGCACGTTCGCCGCCGCGTTCCTCGTGCGCCCGCTCGGCGGCATGGTGTTCGGCCCGCTCGGCGACCGCATCGGCCGCCAGCGCGTGCTCGCCGCCACCATGATCATGATGGCCGTCGGCACCTTCGCGATCGGCCTGATCCCCAGCTACGCGTCCATCGGCATCATGGCGCCCGTGCTGCTGCTCGTCGCCCGTCTCGTGCAAGGCTTCTCGACCGGCGGCGAATACGGCGGCGCCGCCACCTTCATCGCCGAGTTCTCGACCGACAAGCGGCGCGGCTTCATGGGCAGCTTCCTCGAGTTCGGCACGCTGATCGGCTATGTGATGGGCGCCGGCGTGGTCGCGCTGCTCACCGCGTCGCTGTCGCAGGAAGCGCTGCTGTCGTGGGGCTGGCGCGTGCCGTTCCTGATCGCGGGCCCGCTCGGCCTGATCGGCCTGTACATCCGGATGAAGCTCGAGGAAACGCCGGCGTTCAAGCGCCAGGCTGAAGAGCGCGAAGCGCAGGACAAGGCCGTGCCGAAGGCGCGCTTCCGCGAAACGCTGATGCGCAACTGGCGCGCGCTGCTGCTCTGCGTCGGCCTCGTCCTGATCTTCAACGTGACCGACTACATGGTGCTGTCGTACCTGCCGAGCTTCATGTCGTCGACGCTGCACTTCGACGAATCGCACAGCCTCGTGCTGGTGCTGATCGTGATGGTGCTGATGATGCCGCTGACGCTGGCCGCCGGCCGCCTGTCGGACCGGATCGGCCGCAAGCCCGTGATGCTGGCCGGCTGCGTCGGCCTGCTGGTGCTGTCGATCCCGTCGATGATGCTGATCCATGCGGGCACCACCGCGTCGGTGTTCAGCGGCCTCCTGATCCTCGGCGTGCTGCTGTCGTGCTTCACCGGCGTGATGCCGTCGGCGCTGCCGGCGCTGTTCCCGACCGAGATCCGCTACGGCGCGCTCGCGATCGGCTTCAACGTGTCGGTGTCGCTGTTCGGCGGCACGACGCCGCTCGTCACCGCGTGGCTCGTCGACGTGACCCACAACCTGATGATGCCCGCGTACTACATGATGGGCGCGGCCGTGATCGGCATCGTGTCGGTCGTCGCGCTCGCCGAAACCGCGCGCCAGCCGCTCAAGGGCTCGCCGCCGGCCGTCGCGTCGCGCCGCGAGGCACACCAGCTGGTGCGCCAGCTGCGCGAGGAAGACGACGCGGAAATCTACGGCGTCGTGTCGACCGCGCGCGCCTGAGCGTCGTCCATGAAAAAGCCCCGGCAAAAGCCGGGGCCCGATCGATCCGATCCGCCCGACCGGCTTGCGCCGGCCGGGCGTTTTTTTTATGCATGCGCTTCGCAGTGGCGGCAGAAGATCAGCGCGCGCGAACGCGACACCGCAGCCTGCGCGCCACGCGCGGCGACGATCAGGCCGACCTGGCCGAGATTGAAATCGCGCTCGACCATCAATTGCGTCAGCGCGGCAAGCGGCAACACGACGGACGGGTGGTACAGGCTCGATTCGATCAGGGCTCTCATCATCGGCTCCATCAGGCAATGCATATTCGATGGAGTGGATTCTAGGGATCGGCCGCATCCGGATAAACAGCACGAATGCGAAGTCACTTGTCAGCGGCGGAGAACAATCGGCTGCGCCTTGCCGGGCGGGCCCGAGCGGGTGGCGAGCGGCGGCTTGGGAACGCGAACGGATCGACGCGAGGGGGTTTTCCGGATGCCGCGCCGGATGAAAACGGCCGGCCGGGCATCCGCTTACCGCCGGCCGGACCGATGCGCGCTGGATGCCGGCACCGGCGGGGCCTGACCGGTCGCGCCGCCCCGCCCCCGGCCTGCCGATGCCGCCGGCGCCGGCTTCAGTCGAGCGGTGTCTCGACAAACGCCGGCAGCGCTTCGGCGCGCGCCGAATGCGCGGCGAGCGCCGGATAACGGGCCGGATCGATCCGCGCGAGCGCCGGGTAATCGGCGGCCATGAACTGCGTGAAACGCCATGCGACGGCGACAGTCACGTCGGACTGCAGCAGGCGCGCGCCGCCGAGCCAGCCGTTCGCGGCCGCGACGAGCGGCTCGAGTTCGCCATACGCGGCCTCGAGCTGGCTCAGCACGCGCTCGAGCCACGGCGCGTGCTGCTTGTCGGCCGGCCGCAGCGCCTGTTCGTACACGACCTGCACCGTCTTCTCGGCCGCCGCCAGCGCGAAACCGACCGGCACCAGCGCGCGCAGCCGCGCATCGGCGGCGTCGGGCAGCAGGCGCCGCTCCGGCGCGACGCGATGATCGAGGTAGTCGACGATCAGCGACGAATCGATCAGCGTCGCACCGTCGTCGGTCACGAGCGTCGGCGCCTTCACGACCGGGTTGAAGGTCCGGAACTGGTCGAACTGACGGAACACCGAGATCGACTCGTGTTCGAACGGCAGGTCGAGCAGCTTCGCCGAAATGGCTGCACGGCGCACGAACGGGGAATCCAGCATGCCGATCAACTTCATCGCAAACGCTCCGCGTGAGGGAATGGGACCGACGACTGTAGCAGCGCCGTGCGTCGCCGCCTAGCGCCGCGCGTGCTTGATGCGCGTCACCCGGTCACGTATCCGACACCCGCTGCGCGGCCAGAGTGACCATAATGCAGATTCACGCCTCTTCCGCCCCAAGGTTTGCCATGTGGTATGCCGTCGTCGAGCAGCAGCGGGAATGGATGCGCGCCTGGCGCGCGGCGACACGTCACGCGTTCGACGTATGGCCCGCCGCGACGCTGCCGCACGCCGCGTCGTCGTGCTACGACGACCTGTTCGAGCCGCTCTTCGGGCCGGCCGCGGGACCGCCGTCCTTCGAGATCCGGCGCCCGGCCGTCGACGAGCGGATCGTCGCGCGCACGCCGTTCTGCCAGTTGCGGCGCTTCTCTCGCGACGAGGCGCGGCGCACGGTCCTGCTGTGCGCGCCGCTCGCGGGGCACGCGGCCGTGATGATGCGGGAGACCGTCGAGGCGCTCCTCGCGGACGGCGACGTCTGCGTGACCGACTGGGTCAATGCGCGCGACGTCCCGCAGGCGGCGGGCCGCTTCGGGCTCGACGAGTACGTGGCGACGCTCGACGGCTTCGTCGACGCGCTCGCCCGCGACGAGCGGCCGCTGCACGTCGTCGCCGTGTGCCAGGCCACCGTTCCCGCGCTCGGCGCACTCGCGCTGCGCGCCGCGCGCGGCCTCGCACCACCCGCGAGCGTCACGCTGATCGGCGGGCCGCTCGACGCGCGTGTCAACCCGACCACGCTCGGCACCACGGCCGCGTCGCGTTCGCTCGCGTGGTGCCGCCGCCACCTGATCGACATCGTGCCGCCCTGCTTCCCCGGCCGTGGCCGGCACGTGTTCCCGACCTATCTTCAGCAAGGCGAGATCGCGCTGCTGTATCCGCAACGCTTCCTGACGCTGATCGAGGACTACGCGCACGCCGCGTCGCACTTCGACCTGACGGCGCTGGCGGACGCGCGGCGTGCGCTGCGCGAATACACGGCGCTGCTCGACATGCCGGCCGAATACTTCCTGGATACCGTCGATATCGTGTTCCAGCGAATGTGCCTCGCGAACGGCACGTGGGACGTCGGCGGCCAGCGCGTCGAGCCGGCCGCGCTGCGCGGCGTCGCGCTGCTGACGGTCGAAGGCGCTCGCGACGCGGTCACCGGCGCCGGCCAGACGCACGCGGCACTCGAGATGTGCCGCAGCCTCGCGGCCGGCGAGCGTCAGCGTCTCGATATCGACGATTGCGATCACTACGGGCTGTTCACGGGCGCGCACTGGCACGGCGACGTTCATCCGGCGCTGCAGCGCGTGTTCGCGCAGGCCGAGGCCGATCGCCCAGGATCGCGCCGGCGCCGGATCAGGCGGACGTGATGTCGTCGTCCGGCGCGCGGGCCGCATCGAGCAGCGCACGCACCTCGTCGTCCCCGGTCTGGTCGAAACGCGCGTAGAACTGGCTGATCCCGAAGAACGACAGCGGCTGCAACACCGTCACGAACGCGTCGGCCAGATCGTCGAACGCATGCCGGGCGCCGGCCGGCGCGACGGGTGCGGCGGCCACGATGCGTGCGGGATGGCGCTCGCGCAGCGCCTGCAGTGCGACGCGCATCGACGCACCGGTCGCGACGCCGTCGTCGACGACGATCGCGATGCGGCCGTCGACCGGCAGCGGCGGCCGCACGCCGCGGTACAGCATGTCGCGGCGCTGCAGTTCCGCGGTCTCGCGCACGATCACGTCGGCCAGTTGGGCATCGGACACCCCCATCGAGCGGATCGCCGAGTGCTGCAGGTGGATCGCCCCGCCGGTCGCGATCGCGCCGATCGCGAATTCGGGATCGGACGGCATGCCGAGCTTGCGCACGACCAGCACGTCGAGCGGCGCGCACAGCGCCTGCGCGATCGGGAATGCGACCGGTACGCCGCCGCGCGGCAGCGCGAGCACGACGACGTCGCGACGCCCCGCATAGTCGTGCAGCGCGTGCGCAAGCTGGCGACCCGCGTCGGTGCGATCAGCAAAACACTCGGTCACGATCGGCTCCCTGCCGTTGCGCCGGATGCGCGACACCCGTCGCCGGCGCCTGTCCAACGAGCATGGTTCATCGGGCGCGCCGATGCAAGCGGGGTCAAACCGGCGTGCGCGGCATGCGGATGGCGGCAGCGCAAAGGATGGGGGAGTTCGCCCGGGCGGGCCGCCGTTCAGCGGTCAGAGCCCGCCGGCCTGCCGGTACAGTCGCCAGAACGACTGCGCGTACGACTGCGCGAGTTCCGGTGCACGGTGGAACACGTTCACCGTTTCCGCGTGCGCGGCCGCGCCGTCGGACAGCGTCGTCAGCGCGACGCTGTCGTCGACGATCACGAAGCGCGGCGCGGGATCGCCGTGCCGCGAATCGATCGCGACGTCGATCCCTGCCGATTTCAGATAGCCCGCGCCACTGTACTTGCCCGCACGCGACGAACGCACCAGCACGACCCGCACTTCGATCCCGCGCGAGCGCGCCGCACGCAGCGCCGCCGCGACCGCGGGCGGCACATACGCGTAGCCGGCCAGCAGCACGCGGCGCTGCGCCTGACCGATCAGGTCGACGGTCGCGTCGGCCGCCGCATTGTCATACGAAAAGTACGTGCCGACCGATGCGGCATCGGACGGAATCGGGCTGGCGTGGGCGGCAGCCGCGCAGCAAAGCGCGGCGACGAGGAAGGCGGCTGGTCTCATGGCGGGCGCAATTGTAGCGACGCCAATACGCGTGACAAGCGCCTGCTGCAGCGCTGCTGCGCCGGCGCAACACCCGACGCGCAACGACCGGCCGGAAGGCGCGGTTTGAGCCGGGTTTGAACCGGATCTGAAGCGGTTCCGACGCGTGTGATCCGGCCGCTTGCGCGCCGCCGGTCAGCCGGCCGCGACGCGCGCGAGCCAGCTCGCGATACCGTCGACGGAACGGAAATCCGCGACGCTGCGCGCCGGCAGCGCCGGATACGCGCCGCCCGCCATCTCGGCCAGCGCGCGGCCCGGGCCGAGTTCGAGAAACGCGGTCGCGCCGGCCTCGACGCACGCGGCCAGGCAGGCCGCCCACTCGACCGGCTCCGCGATCTGGCGCGCGAGCTTGTCGAGCCCCGCGTCGACATCGAGCACCGACGCGCCGTCGATCCCCGAGAACAGTCGCGTACCGGGCAACGGCCGGCGCACGTGCACGGCGGCCAGCGCCGCGCGAAACGCGGGCACCGCCGACGCGAGCCGGCGCGTGTGCGACGCGATCCGCACGCACACGGGCGCGACGCGCAGCGCACCGTCGCGTGCCGCATCGTCGGCCACCGCGGCGACGTCGGCCTGCCGCCCGGCCAGCACGAACGCATCGCCGGGATTGGCGATCGCGATCGCCACGTCGCGGCCGTCGCAGAGTTGCGCGAGCCGCGCACGCGTCAGCCCGCGCACGAACACCATCCGTTCATCGCCGCCGCTCGCGGCATCCATCGCGCGCGCACGTGCATCGGCCAGGTCCAGCGCGTCGTGCGGATCGATCATCCCCGCGACGCTCCACGACGCGACTTCGCCGACACTGTATCCCGCGACACAACGACGCCGCGGCCACACCGCCTCGAGCAACGCGGTCGCCGCGAGCGCCTGCACCGTGCAGAGGATCTGCGCGGCGCGGTTCTCGCGCAGCGCGTCCGGTTCGGCATTGCGCACCCAGTCGCGCGGATCGTCGCCGAGGAGCCGTCCGGCGTGCGCGAACAGCGCATCGGCGTGCGGCACCGCGCCGGTCAGCTCGAACATGTCCGCACGCTGTGCGCCTTGCCCCGAACACAGGATCGCCAGCGTCATCGTCCCTCCTCGTCCGGTTCGTCGGCTTCGTCCGCTTCGTCCACCTCGAGCGCATCGACGAACACGCTCATCGCCAGCAGGTCGGCCGCACCGCCCGGGCTCAGCCGACGGGCGACGAACGCACGGTGCGCGGCGACCGCGCGCAGCCGCCAGTCGCGGGCACGAATGCCGCCGCGGGCGACGAATGCGCGTGCCGTGGCCCGCGCGAAATCGAGACCGCCCTGCCCGCCCCGGTGCAGCAGATTCGTATCGTCGAGCGCGGCGATCAGCGCGAAGCAGGCGTCGACGCGCGCGGCCTCCGGGTCGTCCGGCACGCAGCGCCGCGCACGGCGCAGCGCCGGCAGCCCGACGCCGTACACGGTCGCGAACCCGTCGGCCGCCTCGCGACGCGCGCCGCCGACGCCGTAGCGGCGGCTCGCGCGCTCGCCGTGACTGTCGGGCAGCCGCGGGCCGCCGAGGATGTCGGTGCCCCACCGCCGCGCGACGAACGCGCCGAGCGTCATCGTACGTGCCGCGGTGCCGGGCACCGTGCGGCGGCCGGCCGCCGCGCACAGCAGCCCGAGCCCGAAGATCGCGCCGCGATGCGTGTTGACGCCGCCGGTGGCTGCGAGCATCGCGTGTTCCGCGCGCAGCCCGATCTTGCGCAGCACGGCCATGTCCGCGTCGCGCGCGCCGGCGTCGGCGAGTTCCGCGAAGTACGGCCGCAGCACGGCCGCGCTGCGCGCGAACGTCACGGCGTCCATGTCCGCATGGCTGCCGGTGTCGACGTGACTGACGAGGCCCGGCTTCGGATAGGTCTCGATTTCCAGCACGAGGCTGCGCTCGGCGAGTTCGCCAAGGCGCTCGGCGTCGGACGGCGCCGTCGCGCGGCAGGCGGCCCAGGCACTCATCGCGTGTCTCCGGTGAATGCATCGGCAGACATCAATTCGACGGCAATCGCCGTCTTGACCGCGACTTCAGGCAGCCGCGCATGCAGTTCGCGCCAGTTCACGCCCGCGCCGTCGTCGCGCAGCAGTTCGCCGTCGATGCGCATCGGCGCGCGCGCGTCGAGCGCCGCCAGGCCGTCGAGCAGCACGGCGAGCGATGCGGCGTCCGGCAGCGGAAACACGACGTCGAGATCGGAGGACGCGCTCAGGTAGCGCTCGCCCGTCAGCGCCTGCCACGCGAGGCTGCCGAACACGCGGCCCTGCACGCCGCAGCGCGCACCGAGCGCATCCAGCTCGCGCAGCGTCGCGTGCCATGCGTCGGGGGCGACCGCGAGCACCTCACCGAGCGTGGGCAGCGGACCGACCGACGCGAGCGCGTCGGCGGCGACGTTCAGTGCGATGCGCCGCTTGCCCGCGGAAGGCGGCAGCGGCAAGCCGAGCGGCACGCGCCCCGCCTCGGCCTCGTCGGGCGACGCGCGGCGCACGATCAGCGGCCAGCGGTGCGCAACCCACGCCTGCACGAGCGGCTCGGCCGCCAGCGCGGGATCGCGCGCGCAGGCCGCGCGCCACCCGGCCGCCGTCAGCGTGACGAGCGTGTGGCGGCGCAGCGGCGTGTCAGCGTGCGGCACGCGCGAGTGCCTCGACGCGCCGCGCGACGTCGGCCGCGACCGGCCGGCCGCGCGCCGCACGAGCGTCGGTGCGATCGACCGGCCGGCCGAGCCATTCGCCGACCTGCGCGTCGAGCGCGCGGGCCGGATCGAGCACGGCGTCGACGGCGCCCATCTTCACGAGGTTGTCGAGCCCCGGCGCGAACACCGGCGTCGCGCGCGCCATCTCCTTCAGCACGTCGATCGGCAGCTTCGTCACGCGCGCCATCGACGGCAGGTCCATCACCTCGGGCTCGGCACCCGGCAGCGCGAGCAGCGTGCGCGTCGCGAGCGCGGTCGCGATGAACGCGCCCGCGGCCGTATGGCCGTACAGCAGGCCGATGGTCCGGTGCCCGGCAAGCTCCGCGTGCATCAGGCATTTCGCGAGATGCGACAGCCCCTCGTTCAGGCCGAGCAGTTCGTCGCGCTTGCTCATCCGCTGGCTGTCGCTGTCGACGAGCACGAGAATCGGCGTGTCGCCGCCGCGCTCGATCGTGTCGAGCACGTGCGACGCGAGCGTCAAGGCTTCGTCGATGCCGAACGGCAGCCGGTCCGCGACGCCGATCACGTCGACGCGCGTGCCGGTCGGATCAGCGTGGCCCGTCAGCAGGCCGCCGGTTCGCTCGATCGAATGACCGTTGGGAAACAGCGCGTTCAGCACTTCATCGAGCGTCATGCTGCCTCCTGCCGGGCCGCCCCAAGGGGCGTAGCGGGACATTCGCGGAGCATCGCTGCGCGACCGCGCGGCCGGCCGGCTTTGCAAAAACGGCCGCGAACGGCAGGCGCCCCCTCGGGGGGAACCATGCATGGGACCGGAGCAAGCGCTGAAGCGCCAACGCCGGTCGACAGCGAACGAAGTGAGCGTGGGGGTCGTTTCATTTCTGGTCCTGTAACTGGTCGGCGAGCGTCGCGAATGCGTCGTCGGGCATGCCGGGAATCGCTTCCGGCTCGCTCGCGCCGAGCGCACGCCACACGTCGAGCGCATCCTTGCAGGCGCCGAACCGTCCGACCCGCGCCTCGAGACGCGCCTGCTCCGCGCGCAGCATCGCCGCATCGAACTTCGGCGCACGGCCGAGCAGTTCGAGCGCGGCCGCGCGGAACGCGTCGGGCGTATCGGCCACATAGCGATCCGCGCCGCCGATCAGCCGGCGGTGCTTGCCGCCCATCGTGCGCCAGATCAGCGCGCGGTCCTTCGCATCGAATTCCTCGACGCCGCGATTGGTCTCGATCACCTCGGGCCCCGACACGCTGATGCGCCCCTGCTCGGACACCGCGAGCGCGGAGCAGCACGCGGCGAGCAGCCCGCCGCCGCCGTAGCAGCCCGCGCGCCCGCCGATCAGCCCGATCACCGGCACGCCGGCCGCACGCGCCTCGACGAGCGCACGCATGATCTCGGCGATCGCGAGCTCGCCCGCATTCGCTTCCTGCAGCCGCACGCCGCCCGTATCGAACAGGATCAGCACCGGCGTGCCGAGTTCGCGCGCCGCACGCAACAGCCCCGTGAGCTTCGCGCCGTGCACTTCGCCGAACGCGCCGCCCATGAAGCGGCCTTCCTGCGCGGCGACGAACACCGGCTTGCCGTCGAGCCGGCCGTGGCCGACCACCATCCCGTCGTCGAACTGCTGCGGCAGGTCGAACAGCGGCAGGTGCGGGCTCGTCACGCGCTCGCCCGGCCCGAGGAATTCCGTGAAGCTGCCCGCGTCGAGCAGCCCGTCGACGCGCTGGCGCGCCGACGCTTCGTACCAGCTCGCGCCGTTCGCGACGAACGCGGGTGCGTCGTGGATCACGTCGGTCATCACGCTTCCCCCTCGATCGCGCGCACGGCCTGTGCGAGCCGCAGCGACACCATGTCGGGCCGCGCGCCGCCGTCGTTGATCGACAGCTTCAGCCCGCCCGGCGCACGCCGTTCGACGAAGTCCGACACGACGGCCTGCCACACCGCGCCGAAACCGACCGCCGCGGTGCGGATGTCGATCTCGCATTCATTGCCCGGCAGCACGCGCTCGACGAGCACCTCGAGATTGCCGGACGCGACCACGCCGACGAGCGCCGTGACCAGTTCGCCCTGCGCGCGCGCACGCGCGGTGAAGCGATAGTTCAACTGTTCCATGCCCTCTTCCTCACCAGTTGCGGAACCGGGCCGGCGGCGCATAGAGCCCGCCCGACCAGTGCACGAGGTCCTTGATCGAGCGCGCGGCAAGCCAGCGGCGGTCGGCGTCGAGCGGATCGATGCCGAGATCCTCCGGGCGGCGAATTACGCCGCGCTCGCGCAGCCGCTCGACCATCTTCCGGTCGCGGCCGCGGCCGACGTCCGTATAGCCGGCCACGCCGCGAATCGCGTGCTCGCGTTCGTCCTTGTCGCGGCACATCAGCAGGTTCGCGATCCCTTCCTCGGTGACGATGTGCGTGACGTCGTCGCCGTAGACCATGATCGGCGCGAGGTCGAGCTGCAGCTTGTCCGCGAGCTTCAGCGCGTCGAGCTTCTCGACGAACATCGGCACGTTCTTGTCGCCGAACGTCTCGCCGATCTGCACGACCAGCTTGCGGCCGCGCCTGAGCGCCGCCGGCGTGTCGGGGTCGGCTTCCGCGCCGGCCTTCAGCCACGGCTCGCTCGGGTGACGCCGGCCGCGCGCGTCGCTGCCCATGTTCGGCGCGCCGCCGAAACCGGCGATCCGCTCGGCCGTGACCGTCGACGAATGGCCGGACAGGTCGATCTGCAGCGTCGAGCCGATGAACATGTCGCATGCATAGAGGCCGGCGGTCTGGCAGAACGCGCGGTTCGAGCGCAGCGACCCGTCGGGGCCCGTGAACCACACGTCGGAACGCGCGCGGATGTAGTCGTCCATCCCGACTTCGGAACCGAAGCAGTGGATCTGCTCGACCCAGCCCGATTCGATCGCGGGAATCAGCGTCGGGTGCGGATTGAGCGCCCAGTGCGTGCAGACCTTGCCCTTCAGCCCGAGCTTCGCGCCGTAGGTCGGCAGCAGCAGCTCGATCGCGGCCGTGTTGAAGCCGATCCCGTGGTTCAGGCGCTTGATCCCGTACGGTTCGTAGAGGCCCTTGATCGCGAGCATCGCGGTCAGGATCTGGGTCTCGGTGATCGCGGCCGGGTCGCGCGTGAACAGCGGCTCGACGTAGAACGGCCGGCCGGCCTCGACGACGAAATGCACGCGGTCGCCCGGAATGTCGACGCGCGGCACCTTGTCGACGATGCGGTCGACCTGCGCGATCACGATGCCGTCCTTGAACGCGGTGGCCTCGACGACGGTCGGCGTGTCTTCCGTGTTCGGGCCGGTGTACAGGTTGCCGTCGGCATCGGCGCTGACCGCCGCGATCAGCGCGACCTGCGGCGTGAGGTCGATGAAGTAGCGCGCGAACAGCTCGAGATAGGTGTGCACCGCGCCGAGCGCGATCTTGCCGCCGAACAGCAGCTTCGCGATGCGCTGCGACTGCGGGCCGGAATACGCGAAGTCGAGACGCTTCGCGATCCCGCGCTCGAACACGTCGAGATGCTCGGGCAGCACGACGCCCGACTGCACCATGTGCAGGTCGTGGATCTTCGCGCTGTCGACGTCGGCGAGCGCCGTCGCGAGCAGGTCGGCCTGCTTCTGGTTGTCGCCTTCGAGGCACACGCGGTCGCCGGGCCGCAGCACCGCTTCGAGCAACGCGACGGTGTCGCGCGCATCGACCCGCTTGCCGCGCGCGAAGGCCGCGCCGGCCGCGAGGCGTGCATCGCGCGCCTGCCGCGCGTGATTCCATCCCGTCATGAACAGTTCTCCCGCTTCGATGGTTCAGCGGCATTCTAAGCCTGGCGCCGCCGCCGATTGATGATGTTGACGAATGCGACTCAGAGGACGCCGCGATGGATGCGGCCCGCCGGGGCCCGCGCATGCCGGCTGCACGCGTGTGCCGCCGGAATCGCACGCGACGGCTATGCGCCGACCAGCGCGCGCGTCGTGAAGAACAGCACCGACGGCCCGAGCAGGCAGCCGACGCCGGTATGGAACGTCGCGACCAGCGCGCCGTACGGCACGAGCCGGCGATCGGTCGCGGCAAGGCCCGCGCTCACGCCGCTGACGGTGCCGGCCAGGCCGCCGAAGATCATCGCGGAGCGCGGCGTCTTCAGGCCCATGAAGTTGGCCGCGACCGGCGTGCCGACCATCACGATGATCGCCTTCACGAGCCCCGTCGCGATGCTGAGCGCGATCACGTCGGAACTCGCGCCGATCGCCGCGCCCGTGACGGGCCCGACGATGTAGGTGACGGCGCCCGCGCCGATGGTCGTCATGCTGACCGCATCGGTATAGCCGAACGCGCGCGCGATGCACGCGCCGACGATGAACGGCAACACCGTGCCGAGCAGCAGCGACACGACGCCGACGAGGCCGGCCTTGCGCGCCTCGGTCGGCTGCACTTCGAACGCGGTCGCGACGATCGCGAAATCGCGCAGCATCGCGCCGCCCATCAGGCCGACGCCCGCGAACAGCCGAACGTCGGCCAGCCCCTTCTCGCCGCCGGTGAACGCGCCGCCGGCATACGCGAGCGCAAGACCGATCACGATCGCGATCGCGGAGCCGTGCACGCGGCCGAAGGTGAGCTTGCGCGACGCGATCGACGACAGCCACATGATCAGGCCGACCAGCGCGAACGACGCGACGAGCCCGTTGTGGGCGACGGTTTTTTCGAGCATCTGCAGCATGGCGGCCTCCGTCACTGTTCTTCGAATTGCGGCACGCCCGCGAAGGCCGTGTCGTCGCGCCCCGTGCGCACGAGTACCGCGATGCAGCAGGCGCAGATCGCGACCGCGCCGATGGCGGCCAGCAGCGCGACCGGCCCGCCCTTCAGCGCGGCGACGACGTTCTGGTTCGCGGCCATCGCGACGACGACCGGGATGTACATCGCGCCCCAGAAACCGACGCCCGCCTCGGTCTCCTTCGGCAGCCAGCCGCGCCGGTGCAGCCACAGGCGCAGGCAGATCAGCAGCAGCATCGCGATGCCGACGCCGCCGACGTTGGTCTTCACGCCGATCGCGGCGCCCAGCAGGTCGCCGAGGAACAGTCCGGCCAGATGGCAGAACGCCAGCAGCGCGGTTCCGTAGATGATCATGAGTCGTCTCCAGTCTCTTCGTGACGGGCGCCTGACGCGTGCGGGAGCCAGGCCCGCACGGCGGTCCCGGGCGCGGACGATCGGTCTCCCGCGGCGGGGCGCCGCGGCCCGGCGGCTCGTCGTGCGAGCGCGTTCTCGGGCGGTCGATGGGATGATGCGGTTTCGGGCCGGACGCCGGATGGCTTAGACTGACCGAGGCAGCCGGCGGCGCGACACGGGCTACGCGTCCGGTGCGCCCCGTTTGCATGGGCCGCACCGGGGCGTGATCCGATACTAGCGCCGCTCCATCCGGCCATTTATGAAGTTGTCGAAACCGATTCAGTGGATTTAGCAATGCGTCCATTACCGCCCGAGCTGCTGCGCAGCTTCGTCGCCGTCGCCCAGTCGGGCAGTTTCACCGCCGCGTCCGAGCGCGTGAGCCTGTCGCAGTCGACCGTGAGCCAGCACATCCGCCGCCTCGAGGAGCTGCTCGACCGGCCGCTGTTCGAGCGCGACACGCGCAACGTGCACCTGTCGCAGCACGGCGACGCGCTGTTCCGCTATGCGGTGCGCATCCTCGAACTGATGGACGAGGCCGTCACGTCGGTATGCGGCCCGCCGCTGTCGGGCAAGGTGCGGCTCGCGATGTCGGAGGATTTCGCGTCCGCGCACCTGACCGCCGCGCTCGCGAGCTTCGTGCAGCGCAATCCGGAAGTCGAGCTCGCGATCTCGACCGGGCTGTCGGGCGACCTGTTCGATGCGCTCGACGAAGGCCGTCACGATCTGGTGTTCGCGAAGCGCGTCGCGGGCAGCCGGCGCGGCCGCGTGATCCGCAGCGAACCGCTGTACTGGTGCACCGGCCCCGATTCGCGGATCACCGGCCACGAGGCCGTGCTGCCGCTGGCGATGCATCCAGAGCCGAGCGTGTCGCGCCGCCGCGTGCTCGAATCGCTCGAGGCGGTCGGGCGCCCTTACCGGATCGCCGTCGTGAGCAGCAGCATCGCGGTGCTGCGCGCGGCCGCGAGCGCCGGGCTCGGCGTCAGCGCGTTCGCCGGCTACGTGATTCCGGCCGGACTCGCGCGGCTCGACGCGGGGCTGCCCGAGCTCGGCGAGCTCGAATACGTGATCGACCGGCCGGCGGCCGCGTCGCGCTCGACGCTCGCGCTCGAAGCGACGTTGATCGCGGCGGCGGCCGAGCTGTAACGACGATAGCCTTGGCCGTCACGCCGACGCCGCCGCACCGCGGCGTCAGCGCGCAACTGACAGTCTTGCCCGGAACGCGTCAGCGTCCGCGCAGTACCCGCTCGCGACAATGGGCGCCATCGGAATGCACGGCAGTGTGCCGCGCGTCCGCTGTCCCGTCCCCTTGATCGGAGCACACCATGAACGTCTTGCGATTCGCCGTCGCGACCGCGGCAGCCGCGCTGCTGTCCCCCGCCTTTGCGCAAACCGATGCCGGCGCCCCCGCGCAGGGCCTGACGCGCGCGGAAGTCGTCGCCCAGTTGAAACAGGCCTACCTCGACGGCGAACTGCCGACCAACGACGGCAACTATCCGCCGAATGCCGCGACGCGCGCGCGCAATCGCGAACTGGTGCAGGCCGCACAGCCCGCGTGGCTCGCGCAGACGCCGCAAGCGCCGCAAACGGCCGTGCAGCAATAGCCTTCACGGGCCCGGCCGACACGCGGCGCGACGACGCGCTCAGGGCAGGAAGCTGCGGCGCCGCGCGTCGATCAGCTCGACGAGCAGCCGGTCGCGCTCGGCCGCCAGTTCCTGCATCGAACGCTCGCCCTGGATCGCGCGCAGTTCGTCGTTCAGCTTGCGATCGACGGCCGGATCGAACGACGGCGTGCCGAGGTCGTCCCACCACGTCGTGATCGGGCCCGACAGGTGTTCGAGGAAATGCGCGATCCCGCCCGCGCCGCCGCCGAGGTGATAGGTCAGGCACTGCCCCATCAGCCCCCAGCGCAAGCCCGGGCCCCACGCGACCGCCTTGTCCGCATCGGCGACGCTCACCACGCCTTCGCCGACGAGGTGATACACCTCGCGAAACAGCGCGGCCGCGAGCCGGTTCGCGACGTGGCCGGTCATTTCCTTGTTCAGCACGATCGTCTGCTTGCCAAGCGCGTCGTAGAAATCCTTCACGCGCGCGATCACGCCCGGGTCGGTCGCGTCGCCGCCGACCAGCTCGACGAGCGGAATCAGGTGCGGCGGGTTGAACGGATGCGCGATCAGGCAGCGTTCCGGATGCTTGTCGCACGCGGTCTGGATCTCGGACATCTTCAGGCCCGACGAGCTCGATGCGATCGGCACGCGCGCGGGCAGCACATCGTCCATCCGACGGTACAGCGCGCGCTTCAGGTCGAGCCGCTCGGGGCCGTTTTCCTGCACGAAATCGACGCCGTCGAGCGCACGCACGAGATCCGCGTCGAACGACAGCCGCGCGGAAAGTTCGGCGGCCCGCTCGCCGAGGAATGCCGCGAGCGCGTCGCGCAACCGCGCGTCGGCCTGCGGTGCAGGATCGGTCGCGACGACGTCGAAGCCCTTCGACAGATAGAAAGCCGCCCAGCTCGCGCCGATCACGCCGGCCCCGACGATCGCGATGCGTTGAATGTCCATGTCCGTACCGTCTCCGTGGTCTGTGGATAGCGCGACGATTGTCGCATCGATTCCCGTCACGACGCGTTGACGCAGGTTGCAGTTTCCCTCTTGAAAACCGCTGCGGCGCCTCTAATTACCCGTTGCCAGGCAGTGCCGGTCACGCGCACTGCCCCCGTTTCGACTCAGCGGAAAACCGTGCGTCGCACGCGCCATCGGCGTCGCGTCGTCGCGTCTTTCGCGTTTCATGTTCCGGAGGACCTTCATGAGCGGTATTCATTTCGGCAACGACCTGTTCGACGAATTCGCCCGCGTGCAGCGGCAGATGGCGAACCTGTTCGGCGAGCTCCCCACCGGCATCCGCGCGGTGCGGCCGAGCGCGTTCCCCGCGCTGAACGTCGGCGCGACCGACGACGCGATCGAGATCGTCGCGTTCGCCCCCGGCATGGCCGCGGCCGACTTCGACGTCTCGATCGACAAGGATCTGCTGACCATCAGCGGCGAGCGCAAGCCCCTGCCGCACGAGGCCGGCGACGACGTGCGCACCTATGCGCAGGAGCGCTTTCACGGCGCGTTCCGCCGGGTCGTCGAGCTGCCGCAGAACGCGGACGCCGACAACGTCAGCGCCCGCTATGAAAACGGCTGCCTGCTGATTCGCGTCGGCCGGCGCGAGGCATCGAAGCCGCGTGCGATCACCGTTCAATAACCTTCAGGATAACGACATGAATACGAGCCAGACCCTGACCGAACGCCAGACCGGTGCCGCTCAGTCCGCCGCCGCCGAAGCCGCGCGCCGGCCCGCGATCACGCCGGCCGTCGACATCGTCGAAGACCGGCAGCGCGTCACGCTGCGCGCCGACCTGCCCGGCGTGCCGCGCGAGAACCTCGACGTGAAGGTGCACGACAACACGCTGACGATCGAGGCCGACACGCGCATCGACACGCCGGCCGACCTGCGCGTGCGTCATGCCGAAGTCCGCGCGCCGCGCTTCGTGCGCACGTTCGTGCTGAGCCCCGATCTCGATACGTCGCGGATCGATGCGAGCCTGCGCGACGGCGTGCTCACGCTGACGATTCCACGCCGCGAGGAAACGCGCCCGCGCCGCATCGACGTGACGGCCGGCAACGCGTAACGCCGGCGCGTGTTCATCACGCGACGCGCATGACAAAGCCCCGCCGGGCATGACGCCCGGCGGGGCTTTTTTCGACGCGCGGCGTGGTACGCGCGCCATCGCATTCGAGGTTCGACGTTCAATCGAAATCGAACAGGTCGAACACCGATTTCTTGCGACGCTGGCCGTCGTGCCTGTGACGCTCGTCGTGCGAGCGGCCGTCGCGCCCCCAGCCATCGTCACGCCCGCGCGGCGCCTGCGCATCGTGCCGCACCGGCACCTCGTCGCGACGCGCCGGCGCATCGCCCGTTTCGCGTGCGATCAGCTTGTCGAGTTCACCGCGATCGAGCCACACGCCGCGGCACGTCGGACAGTAGTCGATCTCGATCGACTGGCGCTCGGCCATCAGCAGGTCGGGTGTCTTGCAGACCGGACATTTCATCGCGCTTCTCCTTTCGTTGAGAATTCCGAATCAAGGGCGGGCCCCGGCCCGCCCGCTCACTCAGTGGCCTTCGCCTCGCGCCGCGCGCTTCGTCTTCGCGCGCCGCGCCAGCATGTTCATGCCCTCGACGAATGCCGAGAACGCCATCGCCGCGTAGATATAGCCCTTCGGCACGTGCGACCCGAAGCCTTCCGCGATCAGCGTCATGCCGATCACGACGAGGAACGACAGCGCGAGCATCACGACGGTCGGGTTGCGGTCGATGAAGCGTGCGAGCGGCTGCGCGGCGAACAGCATCACGGACACCGCGACGATCACCGCGACGAACATGATCGGAATGTGCTCGGTCATGCCGATCGCGGTCACGATGCTGTCGATCGAGAACACGATGTCGAGCATCACGATCTGGCCGATGGCGGCCCACACCGTCAGGCCGGCCGCGCCGCCGGACCCGCCCGCGCCGTCGCCGTCATGCGACACGTGGTGATGGATCTCGGTGGTCGCCTTCCACACGAGGAACAGGCCGCCCGACAGCAGGATCATGTCGCGCCACGAGAACGCGTGGTCGAACAGCGTGAACACGGGTTCGGTCAGGCTCGCGATCCACGCGACGCTGCCGAGCAACCCGAGACGCATCACGAGCGCGAGCGCGATGCCGAGGCGCTGCGTGCGGGCGCGCTGCGCTTCGGGCAGCTTGTTGCTGAGGATCGAGATGAAGATCAGGTTGTCGATGCCGAGCACGACTTCCATCACGACGAGCGTCAGGAGCGCGGCCCAGACGGCGGGGTCGGCGGCAAGCGTCAGCAGGTAGTCCATGAAAAGGGCCGATTCGAATGTGGAAAGCCCGATGATAGGCGCCCCACGACTTCGAAAAAATCAGAGAGAATCTGATCTTTGGTTCGGTTTTTACGAAATATTGATCCGATGCTGAATTTTCGACATCTGTACTATTTCTGGGTCGTGGTGAAGGAAGGCGGTTTCGCGCGCGCCGCGGAGCGGCTCGACATGGCCGTGCAGACGATCAGCGCGCAGGTTCGCGAACTGGAAAAGTCGCTCGGCCACCAACTGCTGCGCCCGGCCGGGCGCGGCGTCGCGATGACCGATGCCGGCCAGGCCGCGTATGCGCGCGCCGAAGTCATCTTCGAGATGGGCCGGCTGATTCCCGACGAAGTGCGCGCCGCGGCCAGCCAGCCGACCGTGCGGCTCGCAGTCGGCCTCGCGGACGGGATCTCGAAGCTCGCCGCGCATGCGATCCTCGCGCCGGTGCTCGATACGCCCACGCTGCGGCTGCTGTGCCACGAGGGCGAGCACGACGCGCTGCTCGCGGAACTGGCCCTGCATCACCTCGACCTCGTGCTGGCGGGCCAGGGCGCGCCGTCGGGGTCGAACCTGCGCGTGACGAGCGAGCGGCTCGTCGCGTCGCCGGTCGACTGGTACGGGCCCGCGGCGCTCGTCACGCCGGCCGCGCGCCAGCGCTTTCCGCAGTGCCTCGCCGAGCTGCCGGTGCTGCTGCCGACCGCCCATTCGGCGCTGCGCGCGCGTCTGGACCTGTGGCTGGAACGGGAACGGATCGTGCCGCGCGTGGCCGGGGAATTCGAGGACAGCGCGCTGATGGCCGTGTTCGCGGCGCGCGGCCTCGGCGTGTTTCCGCTCAGCGAACTCGGCGCGAACGACGCATCGTTGCTGCGCGGTCTGCGCCGGCTCGGCCGGGCGGGCGACGTGACCGAGGAGATCCATGCGATCCGCTCGCGGCGCGGCGAACACCATCCGCTGGCGTCGCAACTGCTCGCCGCCGCGCGGCCGGCGCCGGCCGGCTGAAGCGAGCGCGACATCAAACGAAACTATAATGACGCCCCGGCCATACGAGATTGCCACGCGCATCGCACCGGCCCCGCCGCTGCGTGCGTTGCGCCCGCAGCCCCGCGCGGCATCTCGCCGAGCCCTTTGAAAGACGCCATGCACAACCGATTTCGCCTGTTTTCCGTTTCGTGCGCGCTCGCGGCCGCGACCGTGCTGGCGGCGTGCTCGTCGCCGCCCAAGCCGATCTACCAGCAGGAACAGTTCGACGCGACGAGCAGCCCGTATGCGCACACGTTCCACTCGAAATCCGACGCGTCCTGCGAGGCCGCGCGTCGCGCGCTGCTGAGCCAGGGCTATGTCGTGTCGTCGTCGCGCAATGACGCGGTCGACGGCAGCAAGAATTTCCAGCCGAGCAACGACATGCACGTCGTGATCGAGTTCCACGTCGTGTGCGCGGACGCGAATGCCGACGGCTCGTCGAGCATCGCCTACGTGAACGCGGTGCAGGACCGCTACACGCTGAAGAAGTCGAATACGTCGGCGAGCGTCGGGCTCAGCGTGTTCGGTTCGCTGTCGCTGCCGATCGGGTCGAGCGACGACGCGCTCGTGAAGACCGCGAGCGAGACGATTCCCGCCGGCGTGTTCTACGAGCGCTTCTTCAATCTCGTCGAGCATTTCCTGAAGATCGATCCGGCCCGCCGCGATCGCGCGACCGTGAAGGCGGCCGAGAAGGAGCCCGTCGCGCCGCTGCCCGAACCGGCGCCGACGCCGCAGGGCGAGCCGATGAAGATGACGACGCCGGTCGTCCCGACGCCGCCGGCCGCGCCGGTACCGCTGTCGGTGCCGGGCGTCGCGCCGGCTTCGGGCACGTCGGTCGTGCCGGCGGTGCCGGCCGCGGCATCGGCCGTGGTCGCGCCAAGGGCGATGCGGGCTGGCGTGTCGGGGGCTGGGGTGGGTTCGGTGCCGGCTGCTTCGGTGCCGGCTTCGGTGCCGGCTTCGGGTTCGGTGCCGGGTTCGGGTTCGGCGCAGGCTTCGGCACCTGCTGCGACCTCGGCGCCCGCTTCGGCTTCGACGCCCGCATCAGCCTCGGCCCCCGCTTCCGCTTCGACCCCGGCCACATCGGCGTCTGCCGCTGCCACGCCGGCATCGGCCGTGCCTGCGCCGGCGGCATCCGCGCCGACGCCCTCGAACGCTGCGCCGACGCCGGCAGGCAAGACGTCCGCACCCGCTGCTGCCGACCCCGTCGCCTCGTCCGCACCGACCGGTGCCAGCGCGCCGTCCGCGAACTGACCGCGCGACCTTCTCCCCGCGCCGTGCGCCCGTCGCGCCCGTCGCGCCACGTGCGCCCCTCCCCGTCATCCTCCGACGAGCCGGCCGGACTCCCGGAAACCGGTTGCGCGTGCGCGTCGTGACGTAACCGGCGATCGGGAACAGCCCGTCGCGACAGACGACACGCAACCCCGATTCCGCAGACGCCCGCGATCGGTCCCGCCCCGCCGTCACTTCACCGTGACGTCTTCGTCCGCATCACCGTCCGGCTGCGCTGCGTCACACGCCCGAGCGCATTACCGCAACGTCGCGTTCAGCGTCTGCAGCTGCTCGACGGTCGCCGTCACGCCGCCGCATACGATCACCGCGATGTCCGACGCCGAAGCCAGCACCGGCACCCGTTGTTCGAGCGCGGCCAGCGCGGCGCCGCACGCCGGCTCGACGACGATCCGGTGCTCGTCCAGGAACCGCAGCGACGCAGCCACCGCCTGCGCATCGGACACGACGACCGGATGGATCGCGTGCCGCTTCGCCCATTCGACCGCCGTGTCGCACGGCCGCTTCGCGCCGAGCGACGTCGCGATGCTCGTGATCGCCGGCAATTCGACCGGATGGCCGTGCGCGACCGAGCGCGCGTAGCTGTCGGCGCCTTCCGTCTCGACCGCGACGACCGGCACGTCGTGCCAGCCGTTGCGCGCGAGCCCCTCGAGCACGCCGCACAGCAGCCCGCCGCCGCCGACCGCGAGCACGACCGCGTCGGGTTTCGGGCCGGTCGCCGCCATCTCGTCGATCATCGTCGCGTGCCCCTGCCACAGCACGGGGTCGTCGAACGGATGCACGAACGCGTCCTGCGCGCCGACGGCCGACAGCGCGAACGCGTTCGCCTCGGCCCAGCTCGCGCCGTGCACGACCACCTCCGCGCCCTCGACGCGGATCAGCTCGCGCGCGCGGGCCGACGCGGTTTCCGGCACGACGACGAGCACCGGCACACCGAGCCCGCGACCGCAATACGCGACCGCGATGCCCGCATTGCCGCCCGACGACGACACGAACCGGCGCGCACCGGCCGCATGCCGCGCTTCGCACACCGCGCCGATGCCGCGCAATTTGAACGAGCCGGACGGCTGCAGCGCGTCGAGCTTCAGCCGGATGTCGGTACCGAGACGGCGCGACGCGATTTGCGAGCGGATATACGGGGTCTGGATATGAAGCGGCATGGTGCGGGACACGGTCGGGACAAGGGGAACGGGAGAACGCACGCGGCCTGTAAACAGGCCCGGCAACGTCGACCATCGTACGGCACGCCCGCCATGCTTTCCAATACCATCTAATGGCATTTGCTATGCTTGTCAGGCATACCCGACGAATCAAAACCGAAAACCGGAGCCGACACCGCATGCGCCGGATCGAACTGCGTCACCTGCGTTACTTCGTGGCCGTCGCGCAAGCCGGCAGCGTGATGGCCGGCGCCCGCGCGGCCGGCATCGTCCAGCCTGCGCTGTCGCGGCAGATTCGCGAGCTCGAGGACGCGATCGGCACGCCGCTGCTGATCCGCCGCGCGACGGGCGTCACGCTCACGGCGGCCGGCGCGAGTTTCCTGCAGGACGCGACCGGCCTGCTCGCGACGTTGCAGGACAGCCGCGAACGCGCGTTGCGCAGCGCGGCCGGCCAGCTCGGCGAACTGCGCCTCGGCGCGCTGCCGAACTGCCTGCCGCTGCCGGTGGTCGCGAACGTGCTGAAGGCGTTTCGCGACGCGTGTCCGGACGTGAAGCTGTCGATCGCGCCGATGCTGTCGGCCGAACAGGCGGCGGCACTGACGCGCGGCCAGCTCGACGGCGGCATCATGGCGTGGCGCCGTGACGAGGCGCCGCATCTGTCGGGTGTGCGGCTGCTGAGCGACCGCTTCGTGCTCGCGATGCCCGCACCGCCCGGCGGCCGCTTCCCCGCGCCGCGCACGCTCGCCGACGTCGCGCACGAACCGTTCGTCTGGTTCGACGCGCAGCGCTCCGCCGCGCACCACCGCTTCCTGATGACGCAGTGTGACCGTGCCGGCTTCACGCCGCGCATCGCCCAGGTCGGCAGCGACATCCCGACGCTGATCGGTCTCGTCGCGGCCGGCATGGGCTGCGCGTTCGTGCCGGAAAGCGCGGCGTCGACATGCCCGCGCACGGTCCGGCTCGTCGCGCTCGACGAACTCGCGAGCCGCTTCGACATCGAGTTCGTGTTCGACGGTGCGGCGACACCGGCTTCTCCCGTCGTCGCGCGGTTTCTCGAGGCCGTGCGCGACACGGCCGAACAGGCGGACTGATCAACCGGTCCGGCACGCGCGACCCGCGCGCCATCGTCGGATTCCGCCTAATCGCATGGCAGCGGATTCGGCCGCGCGCGGTCGCTTCGCACGACGGCCGACATGGCGGTCACCGCGCACTAAAAACCTCCGTCCGAGCGCACGAAACATCTTTCAAATTGATGACGGCCGACGCCGTCACGCCGGAATTTTTAAATTGGCACCCAAAAAGGCCGTTTAACGTCACTTCGAAACGTCATGCCGCGAAATATACTGCGCCCGCATCCAACCCTCGTGCCAAAGAGAGGATGCCTTTCCGCCCCGGTCACGGTCCCCCTGTGACCGGGGATTTTTTTGGCGGCAAGCCGTGCCGATCAAGGATTGGCGGGAAGGATGGCGCGCTCGCGCCGGCACCAGCCGGCCGTGCCGGCCCGTCACCCGACCGGCCTGACGACGCCGTGCGCCAGCCCGCGCCCGCAGGCCGCCCGTATCGCACCGAAAACCGGCCGCGTATCGAGCGCGACGCGCAACCGGCTCGCACACATGCGCACGGACGCCGCGTTCGGTCCGATGACGAAAACCTTTCTCCCGGACCCGGGTTCGATCGTCCGCACGGCCGGCGGCGGGCCGGCGAATCGCGGGAAGCCCCGCCCGGCGGACCGTATGCGCATGCTGCCCCAACCCCGCATTATTGACATGAAATCAAGATAATTTCGCTCGGATACGGCTTTTTCCGCAAAAGTAACGCAGGCACACTTCACCCTGTCCACAACGGCCCGGTGCCGTTGCCCAATGCTTACAGGAGCGCATCGCGTGAACACCACGACTTCTTCTCCTTCCCGCCCGGGCGGCAGCGCCGCGCTGCCGTTGCTGGCGCTCGCCGCCGGTGCGTTCGGCATCGGCACGACCGAGTTCTCGCCGATGGGCCTGTTGCCCGTGATCGCCGACGGCGTGCACGTGTCGATTCCGCAGGCCGGCATGCTGATCAGCGCGTATGCGATCGGCGTGATGGCGGGCGCGCCGCTGATGACGCTGCTGCTCGCGCGCTGGTCGCGCCGCTCGGCGCTGATCGCGCTGATGTCGATCTTCACGATCGGCAACCTGCTGTCGGCCGTCGCACCCGACTACACGACGCTGCTGCTCGCACGACTCGTCACGAGCCTGAACCACGGCGCGTTCTTCGGGCTCGGCTCGGTGGTCGCGGCCAGCCTCGTGCCGCGTGAAAAGCAGGCCAGCGCGGTCGCGACGATGTTCATGGGCCTCACGATCGCGAACGTCGGCGGCGTGCCGGCCGCGACCTGGCTCGGCCAGATGATCGGCTGGCGCATGTCGTTCGCGGCAACCGCGGTGCTCGGCCTGATCGCGATCGCCGGCCTGTTCGCCGCGCTGCCGAAGGGCGAGGCCGGCAAGATGCCGAACCTGCGTGCCGAACTGTCGGTGCTGACGCGCCCGGTCGTGCTCGGCGCGCTCGGGACCACGGTGCTCGGCGCCGGCGCGATGTTCACGCTGTACACGTATGTCGCCCCGACGCTCGAACACCTGACCGGTGCGACGCCCGGCTTCGTCACCGCGATGCTGGTGCTGATCGGCGTCGGCTTCTCGATCGGCAACATCGCCGGCGGCCGCCTCGCCGACCGCTCGCTCGACGGCACGCTGATCGGCTTCCTGGTGCTGCTGATCGTGACGATGGCCGCGTTCCCGCTGCTCGCCCGCACGCATGCCGGCGCCGCGGTCACGCTGCTGGTCTGGGGTGTCGCGACGTTCGCGGTGGTCCCGCCGCTGCAGATGCGCGTGATGCGTGCCGCACACGAAGCGCCGGGCCTCGCCTCGGCCGTCAACATCGGCGCGTTCAACCTCGGCAACGCGGTCGGCGCGGCAGCCGGCGGCGCGGCGATCTCGGCCGGCTTCGGCTACGCGGCGGTGCCGCTCGTCGGCGGGCTGATCGCCGCGGCAGGGCTTGCGCTCGTCGCGCTGCAGATGATCCAGCGCCGCCGCGCGCCGGTCGCCGCGAATTCGTAAGCGCCCGCCGATCCGCGTGGTGCCGGTACGCGGCACCGCAATTGAAAAACGCCCGCGCTGATTCCGACGCGGGCGTTTTCGTTCACGGGCCGCGCATCGCGCGCCGGTGCTTCGACGTACCGACGTATCGACGTATCGACGTATCGACGTATCGACGTATCGACGTATCGACGTATCGACGTATCAGCGCGCGGCGGCGAACCCGCCGAAGAACGCACGTGCGTTCGCGTCGAGGCTCTCGAGGTGATAGCCGCCTTCCTGCACGATCACCGTCGGCAACCCGAGCGCGCCGAGCGCGCCGCCGAGCCGGCCGAACCCGTCGGTCGTGACGGCCACCTGCGATTGCGGGTCGTCCTTGTAGATGTCGAAGCCGAGCGCGAGCACGAGCGCATCCGGCTGGAACCGCGCGAGCGCGCGCAGCGCATCGTCGAGCCGCTCGAAGAACGCCGCCTCCGGCGCGCCGTGCGGCATCGGCAGGTTCAGGTTGTAGCCGTCGCCGGCCCCCGCGCCCGTCTCGTCCTCGTAACCGGCGACGACCGGATAGAAATTGGTCGGGTCGCCGTGGATCGATACGTACAGCACGTCGTCGCGGCCGTAGAAGATCTCCTGCACGCCCTGCCCGTGATGCATGTCGGTATCGAGGATCGCGACCCGGCGATGGCGGCCGCGCAGCGCCTGCGCGGCGATCGCCGCATTGTTCAGGTAGCAGAAACCGCCCGCCGCATCGCGACGCGCATGGTGGCCGGGCGGCCGGCACAGCGCGTACGCATCGCGCGCGCCGTCGTTGACGTCCGCTGCCGCCGCGAGCGCGCTCTGCGCGGACCAGTACGCGGCGCGCCACGTGTTCGCGCCGATCGGGCAGCTGCCGTCGGCCAGATAGCGCGCGGCCTTCGCGAGCACGCCGCGCAGCGGGTTCGGGTCGCGCACGAACACGTTCGACATCACTTCGTCGCCCCAGTCGTCGGGCATCCGCTTCCAGTCGCGGTGCGCTTCCTCGAGAAAGCGCAGGTAGTTCATGTCGTGCACGGCGGCGATCGGCGCGGTGCCGCGGTCGGCCGGCTCCCGCACGTCGAAGTCGAGCGCGCGCACCGCCGCGACCAGCCGCGCCGCGCGCTCGGGCACTTCCTGCGGCTCGCGCATCCTGCCGCGCGACAGGTAGGTGCGCGGATGGTGCAGCAACTGTTCGGGGTGGAAATAGGTTTTCATCGTGGGTCCTCGTCGATTCGCCGTGTCATGCATCGTGCACTGCCGTGGCCATCCCGCCGGCCACGCGCGTCGCGGTGCCCGCACGCGCGAGCACCGCGTGGAGCAGCACGTTCGTGCCGCGCGTCACGTCGTCGGGCAACGCGTCCTCGGCCTCGTTGTGCGACAGCCCGTCGACGCACGGGATGAACACCATCGCGGTCGGCACGCGGCGCGCGAGCAGGATCGCATCGTGACCGGCGCCGCTGACGATCCGCTCGCTCGTGTAGCCGAATGCGTCCGCCGCCTGTGCGACCATTTCGACGCAGGCACGGTCGAACGGCGTCGGCGGGCTGCGCCAGCAGGTATCGATCGACACCTGCACGCCGCGCGCGGCGGCCACACGCGCGCAGGCGTCGCGCAGGTCGCGCTCCATCGCATCGACTTGCGCATCGTCGTGATGGCGCAGGTCGACGGTAAACGTCACGTCGCCGGCGATCGTGTTGCGCGATGCGTTGCGGATGCCGACCTGCCCGATCGTCGCGAGCCCGCGCGGCGCGTAGCCGGCGACGATCCGTTCCAGTTCGAGCGCCATCTGCGCGCTCGCGAAATACGCGTCCTTGCGATACGGCATCGGCGTCGTGCCCGCATGCGCGGCCACGCCCGTCACGCTCACGTTGAGCCAGCGGATCGCCTGCCCGCCCGTGACGATGCCGATCGTCGTGGCGTTCGCCTCGAGCACCGGGCCCTGTTCGATATGCGCTTCGAAATACGCGTCGACCGCGCCGCCCGGCACGCGCGTGCCACGACAGCCGCATGCGTCCAGCGCGGCGCCGAGCGTGATGCCGTCGGCGTCCTGCTTCGCAAGCGCGTCGTCGAGCGGCAGCGCGCCCGTAAACACCGCCGAGCCGAGCATCGCCGGGGCGAAACGCGCGCCCTCCTCGTTGGTCCACGACACGATCTCGAGCGGCTTGTCGGTCGCGATGCCCGCGTCGTTCAGCGTGCGCACGAGTTCGAGTGCGGCGAGCACGCCGTACACGCCGTCGAAGCGCCCGCCTTCGGGTTGCGTGTCGAGATGGCTGCCGATCAGCACCGGCGCGGCCTGCGCATCGGTGCCGGCACGCCGCGCGAACAGGTTGCCGACCGCGTCGACGCTCACCGTCATCCCCGCGTCGCGGCACCACTGCGCGAACAGCTCGCGCCCGCGCCGGTCGTCGTCGCTCAGCGCGAGGCGCCGCACGCCGCCGCGCGGCGTCGCGCCGATGCGCGCCATGTCGGCCAGGCTCTGCCACAGGCGGGCACCGTCGATTTCCAACAGGTCTTTCATGTGCACTCCGATGAATTCGTTCATTGAGGTTCAGTGCGAGCCGAGCGCTTCGGCGGCGGCCGGCCGGGCCGCGCGGCGTGCGTCGAGCGCGACGATGGACAGCAGCGAGATGCCGGCGAGACACGTGTAGAACACCGCGAGCGGCCACCACTGGCCCGCGAAGCGATGCGCGAGCCAGGTGCCGACGAGCGGCGTCAGGCCGCCCGCGATCGCGCCGCAGACCTGGTACGCGAGCGAGATCGCCGAATAGCGCACGTGCGCGGGAAACACGCCGCTCACGAAGCCGGCGATCACCGAATAGAAGCCGGCCATGCACACGACCGCGAGCGCGATGCCCGCGACGAGCGACGCGGACGTGCCGCCCTGCACGAGCATGAACATCGGGTACGGCGACAGCATCGCCAGCAGTGCGGCGATCTTCAGGAACCGCGCGCCGCCGATGCGCTCGGCGATCCATGCGGCGATCGGCTGCGTGATGAACTGGATGATCGCGACCGCGAACAGGCTGTCGAGGATCAGCGAGCGCGACACGCCGACGTACTGCGTCGTGTACGCGATCATGAAGGTGTTGGTGAAATAGACGCCCGCGATCCCGATCGTGTTCGCGCCGATGCAGAGCAGCACGAGCCCCGACGCGGAGCGGAACACTTCGGCAACCGGCAGCTTCACGGTGCGGTTCGCCTCCTTCACGCGCGCGAACTCCGGCGACTCGTTCACGCCGAGCCGGATCAGGATGCCGACGACCAGCAGCACCGAGCTCGCGAGAAACGGCAGGCGCCAGCCCCACGCCAGGAAGTCGGCCTTGTCCATCGACGTGACCGCGCGGAACGCGACCAGCGACAGGATCAGCCCGGCCGGGCTGCCGAGCTGCGCGAACGACGCGAAGAACGTGCGGCGGCCCTGCGGCGCGTGTTCGCCCGCCATCAACACCGCGCCGCCCCACTCGCCGCCGACCGCGATCCCCTGCACGACGCGCAGCGCGACCAGCAACACCGGCGCGAGCATGCCGACCTTCGAGTAGTCGGGCAGCAGCCCGACGCACACGGTCGCGACACCCATCATCATCAGCGTCGTCATCAGCGCCTTCTTGCGGCCGATGCGGTCGCCGAGGTGGCCGAACACGATGCCGCCGAGCGGGCGCGCGAAGAAGCCGACCGCGAACGTCGCGAACGAGGCCATCGTGCTGACGAAGGGGTCGTGCGACGGGAAATAGAGTTCACCGAACACGAGCGCGGCGGCGGTCGCGTAGATGTAGAAGTCGTACCACTCGATCATCGTGCCGATGAACGCGGCCGTCGCGGCACGCGCCGGCTGGCGGGCGGAAGGAAGGGACTGGGTCATGCTGGCTCCTGACGCGCGCCGCGGCACGCGCAATATCGTGATGGCCGGCCGTCTGTCGCGGCCTCGCGCCGCACGGTGCGGCACCCCTCCTTTATCGGCGACCGCATATCATTAGTCAAATTTCAAGTTATTATTTCGCGTATAAATTCAACTAATGACCACCCCGATGCCTCGCCCGGAGACCCGATGCGCGCCGACCTCGCCCCCTTCCTCAACGACCGCCTCGACTGGAACCTGCTGCGCACCTACCTGGTGATCATGCAGGAGCGCAGCGTAAGCCGTGCGGCCGCGCGCCTGCACGTGACGCAGCCGGCCGTGAGCCAGGCGCTGCGGCGGCTCGAGGAGGCGCTCGAGCGCAAGCTGATCGAGCGGCGCGGCGCGCACTTCGCGCCGACGCCGGCGGGCGAAGCCGTGTACCGGATCGCGAGCGACATCTACGGCGGCGTGTCGCGCCTCGAGACGGAGCTCGACGACAGCACGGCCGACCTCACCGGCTCGATCCGGCTGCTGACGGTGAGCCGCATCGAGTCGCCCGTCTACGACGAATTCCTCGCCGACTTCCATCGCGCGTATCCGCGCATCGACCTGCAGATCGAAGTGATGCGCTCGTCGGACATCCTGTCGTCACTGCTGCAGAAGACGGCCACCGCCGGGCTCGGCCTGTGCCGCACGCCGCACGACAAGCTGGAGATGCGCTGCTTCCTGCGCCAGCGCTATGCGATCTACTGCGGCCGCCATCACCGGCTGTTCGGGCAGACGCAATTACGGATGGACGACCTGCTCGCGGAGAACTTCGTGTCGTTTACGAGCGACCAGATCGGCGACAGCCTGTCGCCGCTCACCGTGTTCCGCGACCAGAAGGGTTTCACCGGGCGCATCGTCGCGTCGTCGCCGAGCCTCGAGGAAGTGCGGCGACTGATCTTCGCCGGTTACGGGATCGGCTGCCTGCCCGAGCACATCGTGCGCGACGACATCGCGCAGCAACGCCTGTGGCGGCTGCCGCCCGACGACGGCCTCGTCGACGTCGACGTGTTCCTGCTGTGGCATCGCGACCGCAAGATGAACGCGGCCGAGCAGGCGTTCCTCGACGCGATGGAGCGCTGCATGCAGCGTCATTCGCTCGCGGAACGGCTGGGAATGTAGGCACGCGAATGCGCGCCTGCGCACAAGGAAGGAAGCAGGCGCCGACCCAGGCGGACCGGCGCCCGCTGCACCGTCAGAAGCGATGCACGATGCCGAGCTGCACGCCGCGCGCGTTCGCGCCCGGATACGCAAGCGGCAAGCCCGGGTTCGCCGCACCGGCGAGCGTGTAGCCGGCCTGGTTGCGGTTGCGCAGGTACGACAGCGCGCCGTAGAAGCTCGTGCGCTTCGACAGGTCGTATTCGTACATCAGCCCGAACTGGTCCGCGTTGTCGCCTTGCGACGTCTGGTCGTGCAGATACGCATAGCCGAGCGCGACGTAGTTCGCCGGGTTGAGCTGGTACTTGACCGACAGCCCGTAGACGCGCGAATCGATGCCGAGATCGGCCCACTTCACCGCGGAGAAGCCGCCGTACACGGTCGCCTTGCCGATCGCGTACGACGCGCCGGCCATCAGCGTGCGATCGGTCGTGGTCGCCGTCGTGTTCTTCAGCCACTGCCCCGCGACGAACGCCGCGAACGGCCCGTGCTCGTAGGTCACGTCGAACTGCTGGCTCGAGCCCGCCGAGCGCACGCCGCCCGCGTCGCCGAAGCCGAAGTACAGCCCGGCCTGGAAGCCGGCGATCTCGGGGCTCCGGTACGACAGCGTATTGCTGGTGCGGAACGAGAACACGGTCAGGTTGTCCATGCCGGACGCCTGCGTGACGCCGCCGAACGCATCCTGCCCGCCCTGGTCGTTGAACAGCGGCGAATTCTGGCGGCCCGCGCGTACCTTGCCCCACTGCCCCGCGAGTCCGACCCACGCCTGACGATTGAACATGCTGCCCGAACTCGCGAGCGAACCGTCGTTCGGATTGAAGCCGTTCTCGAGCGCGAACTCGATCTTCTGGCCGCCGCCGATGTCCTCGCCGCCCTTCATCCCGAAGCGGCTGCCCCACTGGCCGCCCGAGCCGATCGCCGCGGTGTAGCCGTTGCCGGTGTTCACGTACTGCGCGAATTCGTCGATCACGCCGTACAGCGTGACGCCGTCCTGCGCGAGCGCGGCGCCCGACCCGCCCAGGCATGCGGCCGCGACGGCCATGCGAAGACCGGCATGCGCCGAGCGCGCCCGGGAACGATTGCCTCGTGCGTTTATTTTCTTAGTCATACTATTCAATGAAAGGAGAATGGAACGATGCCGGGCATGGTGGTCTGCCATGCCGGCATCGCGGATAACGAAGATGATGGACAGCGCGGCTGCCGATCGCGCCGGGATCGGCGCGGCGGGCCGCTCAGGCCGGCTGCAGGCCGGCCCGACGGACGACGCGATGCGTCAGTTGTGAGCCTCGCCGCGTTCGAGCGGCAGGATCAGGCGTTCGGGGATGCTGCGTCGCGACGCACGCGCGCCGATGTAGTACAGCACGGCCGGAACGATAAGGCCGAGGATCCACGAGATGTCGGTGCCGCCGAGCGCGTCGACGAGCGGGCCCGTGTAGATGTGCGTCGACATGAACGGCAGCTGCACCAGGATGCCGACCACGTAGATCGTGATCGCCATCACGTTCCAGCGGCCGTAGCGGCCGTCCGGATCGGACAGCGCCGGCACGTCGTAGCGCGAGCGCGTGAAGCAGTAGTAGTCGACCAGGTTGATCGCGCTCCACGGCGTGAAGAACGCGAGCAGGAACAGGATGAACGCGGTGAACTCCTTCAGGAACGAATGGCGGCCGGCGAGCGCGATCAGCGTCGACACGCAGATCATCCCGAAGATGTACACGAGACGGCTGCGCGACGATACCGCGCCCTTGCCGCGGAAACCGCTGACGATCGTCGCCATCGACATGAAGCTGCCGTAGGCGTTGAGCGCGGTCACCGTCACCTTGCCGAACGCGATGCTGAAATACAGCAAGGCCGCCACGGCGCCCGTCGAGCCGAGGCCGACGATATACGACACCTCGTGGTGCGCGAACTGGCTGCCGGCCAGCGCGGCCGCGAACACGCCGAACACCATCGCCGCCTGCGCGCCGATCACCGAGCCGAGGCCGACCGCGAGGAACGTGGCGACCGACGACGTCGAGCGCGGCAGGTAGCGCGAGTAGTCGGCGACGTATGGGCCGAACGCGATCTGCCACGACGCGGACAGCGACATCGACAGCAGGAAGCTCGCGAGCGAGAAGTGCTTGTTCGCGAGCAGCGCGCCGACGTCGTGGTTCGCGAACAACTGCGTGAACATGTAGACGAACGCGACGATGCCGATCACGCTGGCGATCCGGCCGACGAAGTGAATCGCGCGATAGCCGAACACCGTCAGCACGACGATCACGGCCGCGAACAGCAGGATGCCGGCCGCGTCGTCGACGTGCAGCAGTTGCGCGACGGCCTGCCCGGCGAGCACCGAACCGCTGGCGGAAAAGCCGATGTACATCAGGCACACGAGCACGATCGGGATCATCGCGCCATAGACGCCGAACTGCACGCGGCTCGAAATCATCTGCGGCAACCCGAGCTGCGGCCCCTGCGCGCCGTGCAGCGCCATCACCGCGCCGCCGATGAGCTGGCCGAGCAGCAGCGCGACCAGCGACCAGAACACGTCGCCGCCGAGCACGACCGCGAGCGCCCCCGTGACGATGGCCGTGATCTGCATGTTCGCCGACAGCCACAGCGTGAACTGGCTCAGCAGCCCGCCGTGGCGTTCGGCTTCTGGAATGAAATCGATCGAGCGTACCTCGATCAGACCGCCGGCTTTTCCACTGGGATTCGTTGACACGGGAAAATCTCCAAGATACTGAGGATCACAAATGGTTGAGACGAGACAGGTAACGTGCCGAGCCGCCCTTTCGGCTCGTCGGGTGCGCCGTGGATCGCCGGCATGCGCCATGCACGCACGGTCTGCACGCTGGCGCGCAACCGGCACGACGTGTGCCGACATTGCCAGCGGATGATCTTGTATATACAACTTGGGTGATATCAGTGATTACCCGGTATCCGGCAATTTTCGAAATCGTCTGATAAAACGGCTCGCGTCGGACCTGCAGAGCCGCCGGACGCGCACCTGAAAGGCGAATGAAAAATGCAATCAGGCGCCGGCGGGGCCCGCCTGATCGGGTGCGGCGACCATGTCGCCGGCGGGAAGGAGATTCAGCATGCGCCGCGCCGCCTCGACGTCGCGCGCGTGCAGCCACGCGTCGTAGTCGTCGCGACGCAGCATCACGACGCCCCGCTTCTCGTCGCCGGGCCGGTGCATGCGCGCGAACAGCGGATGATCGTCGGCATTGACCGTGAGCATCGTCATGCCGATTCGCTCGCGGCCGTCGGCCGCTTCGTAACGCCGCCAGATGCCGGCGACGCAGCACGGCTGCCAGCCGTCGACGCCGATCCGGTGCCACACGTTGCGGCCCGTCTCGTAGCACGGCTCGACGATCCAGCGCACCGGAATCAGGCAGCGCTGGCCGCTGCGCCAGGCGTTGCCGTAGAGCCGCGACGAGCCGACCGTTTCCACGCGCGCATTCACCGTATCGAGCTTCTTTCTTTTGCGGCCGTGCTCGTCGAGACGCTCGGGCTGCATGAACTTCGGCCAGAAGCCGAACACCGCGCCGACGACCTCGAGACCGTCGCCGTCGGCACGCGCGATGGGCGCCGCGTAATCGGGATACACGTCCGGTTCCCAGGGATCGCGGCGAAACAGGTCGCCGATGCCGATCCTCAGCTCGCTGATGCCCGGGTCTTCATCGGGGGCGCGGTAGTGGGTGCACATGGTTCGGCAGACGATGGACACGATCTCTCCATCGTAGGTCAGCACGCGCGCGACGTCCCGCTCGTCGTCGGGTATGACGAAACAGTCTTACGCGGGCCCGATCCGAAGCGTCAGGATTTCGTCGCCGGCATCGTCCGGCTTTCCGGTCGGCGTCCACCCGAGATGCCGGTAGAAGCCGTACGAGCGCGATGCCGGGTCGGTCGAGCAACCGAGAAACAGCGTCGTGAAGCCGTTCGCCGCGAACGCATCGATCACGTGCCGAAGCAATCGCTTGCCGATCCCCGCCCCTTCGTACTCGGGCAGCACCGCCAGCACCAGGATCTCGCCCGAATCGGCGTCACCGAAGCAGTAGCCGGCCATGCGGCCGCTCACGCGGCAGACGTAACCGGGAAACAGGCCGTCGCGGATCCCGTCGCGCCAGCTTGCGACGGTGATGCCCAACTCGCGCAACTGCGCTTCGGTGAATGCGTTCTCGCGCGTCCTGCCGCGCAGTGCGATGCAGTCGGCCGCGTCGTCGGGAACCGCGCGGCGGTAGACCGGTTCATTCATCGTGCATGGCTCCGTTCGCCGTCACCGCGCGCCGCGACGGCGCGACGCGTACAGGCAGACGAGTTCCAGCGCGATCGTCGCGCCGGCCAGCGACGTGATTTCCGCATGATCGTACGGCGGCGACACTTCGACCACGTCCATCCCGACCAGGTTGATGCCGTCCAGGTGACGCAGGATCTCGAGCGCCTGATGGCTCGACAATCCGCCCGAGACCGGCGTGCCGGTGCCCGGCGCGTAGGCCGGATCGAGACAGTCGATGTCGAACGTCAGGTAGACGGGATGATCGCCGACGCGTTCGCGAATCCGCGCGGCGACCGCGGCAGGCGTCGACGCATGCACGCTGCGCGCATCCTGGATCTCGAAGCCCATCGGCTCGTCGTTGGTCGTGCGGATGCCGATCTGCGCCGACCGCTCGGGCACGACCCACCCTTCCCGCGCCGCGTGATAGAACATCGTGCCGTGATCGATGCGCTTGGCGTCGCGATCGGGCCACGTGTCGGTGTGCGCATCGAAATGCACGAGCGACAGCGGCCCGTGCACCTTCGCATGCGCCTTCAGCAACGGATACGTGATGAAGTGATCGCCGCCGAGCGTCAGCATCGCGCAGCCGCGCCCGAGGATCGCATCCGCATGCCGTTCGATCGCGTCCGGCACCGATCCGGGCTGCCCGAGATCGAACGCGCAATCGCCGTAGTCGACCGCGGCCAGCACGTCGAACGGATCGAACGCCCACGGCCACGGACGTTCCCACGCAATGCCGGTCGACGCGATCCGCAGCCCGCGCGGACCGAAGCGCGTGCCGGGCCGGTGCGACGCGGCCGCATCGAACGGCACGCCGGTGATCGCGAGATCGACGCCGGCGAGATCGCGGCTGAAGCGCCGGCGCATGAAGCTCGTCGCACCGGCGAAGGTCGGCTCGGCCTGCGTGCCGTAAAGGCTGTCGCGCGTGAACGCGAGATCGTTCTGGCTCATCGTCGGATTCCTGTCTGATGGGGACACCGGTCGCCCGGCTGGCGACCTCGTGCCCGATTCTGCCGCGCCCGCATCCGACGAAAAATATGAACTAACATAAGCTGACTTCACAAAACGCGATGTATTGCCATGCTGACCCGCTTGAGAGACCTGGATGTGCAATTGCTGCGGCTCTTCGTCACGATCGTCGAGAGCGGCGGCTTCAGCGCGGCGCAAGGCACGCTCGGGATGGCGCCGTCGACGATCAGCACGCAGATGGCGAAGCTCGAGACGCGCATCGGCTTCCGGCTGTGCGAACGCGGCAAGCGCGGCTTCCGGCTCACGCCGAAGGGCGAGCGCGTGCTGCAGTCGACGCGGCGCCTGTTGCAGGCAATGGACGCCTTTACGCGCGATACGCAGCACGTGTCGGGCACGCTGCTCGGCGAACTGCGCATCGGCTTGTCGGAGCGGCTCGCACCGCACGTCGTCGAAGCGATCGCGACCGCCGTCGGCCGTTTTCGCGCGCAGGCGCCGGACGTGCTGATCGAGATGCTCGCGGTCGCACCCGACGAGCTGGAGCGCAAGCTGCTGAAAGGCGAGCTGCAACTCGCGATCGGCTATTTCTCCGGGCACCAGGCCGGCCTGCACTACACGCCGCTGTTCGTCGAACGGCAGTCGCTCCATTGCGGCGCCCGGCATCCGCTGGCCGCGAAAAAAACCGTGTCGGTGAACGACGTCGCGCGCGCAAGCAACGTCGCGCGGCTCTACAAGACCCACACCGCCGGCTCGGCGCTGCGCAACGCGCAGCCGACCGCGTTCTCCGAAAATGTCGATGCCGACGTGATCTTCATCCTGTCCGGCGCGCACGTCGGCTTCCTGCCCGACCATGTCGCGGCGCCATGGGTCGAGGCCGGCAAGATGCGCAGGCTGCTCGCGAACACACTGAGCCACACCGTCGAATTCCAGCTCGCGACGCCGCGCAACAGCGACGGCGGCGAAGCGCTGGACGCGTTCTGCGATGCGCTCGCGGAACAGTTCGGCCCGCTCGGCGGTTTCGCGCGCGAATAGTCCGCACGGGCAGTCCGCTCGTTCATCCGTGCCGGCCGGGCGCGCCGGAGGCGCGTTGCCCGTTACGGTTCAGACGAGCCGTTCCGATCCGATGACCTGCACGCCCGGGCGCGCGTCGAGCGCGGCGTCGAGCAGCGCGCGGGCAATGCGCGGCGCGGGATTCACGCGCCACTTCCGCGGCAACAGCGGCCCGGCGACGCCCAGCGCAAGGACCAGCATCCGTTCGCCGAGCCGGAATTCGTCGCGGCTGCCGCCGATCAGGCCCGGCCGCACGCAGGTGAGCGACGCGAACCCGATGCCCGCGAGCCCACGCTCGACCTCGCCCTTCACGCGGTTGTAGAAGATGCGCGACGCCGGGTCCGCGCCGAGCGCGGAATTCAGCACGTAGGTCGGCGTGCCGGACCGGTGCGCGAGACGCGCGACCGCGAGCGGATAGTCGTGATCGACGCGGCGGAACGCAGCCTGCGAGCCCGCGACCCGCATCGTGGTGCCGAGCGTGCAGATCACCGCGTCGGCCTGCCACCAGTCGGCCGCCTCGGGCAAGTGATCGAAGTCGACCTCGGGTGCGCGCATCTTTGGATGCGGCGACAACGGCCGGCGCGCGAGCACGACGACCTGGTCCACCCGCGCGTCAGCCAGCGCGGCTTCGAGGACGTGGCGCCCGACGAGTCCGGTCGCGCCGACGAGCAACAGTTTCATGACAGGGGGTTCCGTGTTGGGGCCGGTGAATCGGCGTGGAATCGACACGATGAACGGTTCGCGCGGGAGGGTCAACCGCAACCCGCATCCCGCCCGCTACGAACCCGTTCCCGCCAGCAGCGACACGCTCGGCGCGACACCGGTCCACCACTCGTACGCCTGCGAGAACGACGACATGTCGCTGAACCCCAGTTCCTCCGCGATCTCCTTGGTCGACAGCCGCCCTTCGGCGATCAGCGTCTGCGCGCGCGCCTTGCGCACCGCGTTCGAGATCTCGCGGAAGCTGGCGCCCGCTTCCTGCAGCCGGCGCTTCAGCGTGCGCTCGCTCGTGTTCAGCAGCGTCGCGATGTCCTTCAGTTGCGGCGGCCGGTCGAACGGCCGCGTGGCGAGGTATTCATTCAGGAACGACACGAGGTCGACGCGCGTGCGCCGGCGCGAGATAAGCTCCGCGCACATGCGCTCGCACATCGCGGCGGTCGCGGCGGCCGCGGCGTTGGCCTGCGGCAACGGCCGTTCGAGATGTGCGTGCTCGAACGTGATCGCGCTGGCCGGCTGCCCGTACCGGAGCGGCGTGCCGAGTACCTGCCGGCCGCCCGGTTCCGCGTCGTACGTCAGGTCGAACGTCGCGAGTTCGAACGCGCCGCCGATCACATCGCGCAGCACGCGGCAGGTCACACCCATCGCGCGCTCGACGAAGAAGCGCTGCAGCGGCGCGGACAGTTCCGGCGACGCGTCGAACCCGATCGCGTCGTGTCGCCCGGCGCGACGGTACGTCATCCCGACGAACGTACAGGTCAGCGCCAGATAGCGGCCCGCGAGTGCGACCGCGTCCTTGCCGGTCGCGCTGCTCAGCACCTCGCGCGCATCCGCGACGTGCCGGTCAAGGTCGTGATGCTCGACAACGCCGGCCACTATCCGCTCGAACAGCCGGGGCTTGCGCAGATGGTGGACGCGATCGATGCGTTCTATCGCGACGTGACGGCCCAGCCCGCTGGCGCGCGCATGCCTTCGTGACCGCCTGCGGCGTGGGCCCGTCGACGCATCTCGCAAGGCAACGCCGAACGGGTCGTTCGCGCCTCGGCCAACAAACGTCGCTCGGGCCATGCGAACGGCCACGCGCCGGCTTTCGCGTCGCCGACCTTGATCGATCGTTCGCAGTCCGGATATCTCCCGCCTGAAACGCCATGTCGAATCCGGGGCGGGCAATCCGCAACCGACGCCTGCAACCGACGCAGGCAACAAAGCCCCGCCGCCGCGGGGCTTCGTTAGGCCGCACCTGCCGGCACATGCTCACACATGCAACGGATGTCCCAGCGCGCGCAACGCCGCCTCCTGCATCGCTTCGCCGAGCGTCGGATGCGCGTGGATCGTGCCGCCGATGTCCTCGAGCCGCGCACCCATCTCGAGCGACTGCGAGAACGCCGCGGCCAGTTCCGACACGCCGCGCCCGACCGCCTGCCAGCCGACGATCAGGTGCGTGTCGCGCCGCGCGACGACGCGCACGAAACCGTCGGTCGCCTGCAGCGTCATCGCGCGGCCGTTCGCCGCGAACGGAAACGACGCGCTGATGCAGTCGACACCGGCCGCCTTCGCGTCGTCGGGCGACCAGCCGGACGTGACGACCTCGGGATCGGTGAAGCACACGGCCGGGATCGATGCCGGCATGAACTTGCGGCGGCGTCCCGCGATCAGCTCGGCCACCATCTCGCCCTGCGCCATCGCGCGATGCGCGAGCATCGGCTCGCCGGCGACGTCGCCGATCGCCCATACGTTGCGCATCGACGTCCGGCATTCGTCGTCGATACGCAGCGCGCGGCCGTTGCGATCGAGCGGCAGCGATTCGAGCCCGAAGCCGTCGACGCGCGGCCGGCGGCCGACCGCGACCAGCACGCGATCGGCCGGCAGCGTCTTTTCCGTGCCGTCGGGTGCCTGCACGCGCACCGCGCCGTCGCTCGCGAGGCCCAGCACCTTGTGGCCCAGCCACAGCCCGACGCCGAGCCGCACGAGCGAATCGGCGACCGGCTTCGCGAGTTCCGCGTCGTACGCGGGCAGCACGCGCTCCGCCGCCTCGACAATGCCGACGTCGACGCCGAGCTTGCGATAGACGGTCCCGAGTTCGAGCCCGATGTACCCGGCGCCGACGACGACCAGCCGCTTCGGCAACGACGCGGGCGACAGCGCCTCGGTCGACGACACGACGTGCCCGCCGAACGGCATCGACGGCAGCGCGACCGGTTCCGAACCCGTCGCGAGCAACAGGTGCTCGCATGCGATCCGCGTCGTGTGGTCGCCGGCGACGACGTCGACCGTCTTGCCGTCGACCACGCACGCGTCGCCATGCAGCACGCGCACGCCGTGCTTCTTCAGCAGTGCGCCGACGCCGCGCGTGAGCCGCTCGACGATGCCGTCCTTCCACGCGACGCTTTTCCCGATGTCGATCTCCGGCGTACGCACGCGAATCCCGAGCATCCCCTCGCCGGCCTGCCCGCGCGCCTGCTCGAACGCGTCGGCGACATGGATCAGCGCCTTCGACGGAATGCAGCCGATGTTCAGGCACGTGCCGCCGAGCCGCTCGCGCTCGACGAGCACCGTCGGAATGCCGAGCTGTCCCGCGCGAATCGCGGCGACGTAACCGCCCGGACCGCCACCGATGACGAGCAACGTGGTGTGTTCGTTCTTCATTGCCCTCACTCCGCGAACAGCAGCGCCGGGCGCTCGAGCAACCCGCGCACGGCCTGGATGAATTCGGCCGCGTCCGCGCCGTCGACGACACGATGGTCGAACGACGACGACAGGTTCATCATCTTGCGCGCGACGATCGCGCCGTCGCGGATCATCGGCCGCTCGACGATCCGGTTCACGCCGACGATGCCGACCTCGGGATGGTTGATGACCGGCGTCGACACGATGCCGCCGAGCGCGCCGAGGCTCGAGATCGTGATCGTCGAGCCGGTCAGCTCGTCACGCTGCGCGCGGTTCGCGCGCACCGCGTCGGCAAGCCGCGCGATTTCCGCCGAGATCGACCACACGTCGCGCGCTTCCGCGTGACGCAGCACCGGTACCGTAAGGCCGCCGTCCGTCTGCGTCGCGACGCCCATGTGCACCGCGCCGTAACGCGTGACGACACCGGCTTCGTCGTCGTAGCGCGCGTTGATCTGCGGGAAGTCGCGCAGCGCGATCACCAGTGCGCGGATCAGCAGCGGCAGCGGCGTGAGCCGGCCGCGTGTCTCGCCGTGACGTCGATTCAGTTCGGTGCGCAACGATTCGAGCTCGGTGACGTCGATCTCCTCGACGTAGCTGAAGTGCGGAATGCGGCGCTTCGCTTCCTGCATCTTGCGCGCGATCGCACGCCGCAGGCCAATCACCGGCACCTCGGTTTCGTCGTTGCGCTCGTCGTAGCCATGCGCTTGCGACCCGCGCGCCGCACCGCCGCCCGTGCGTGCAAACGCATCGAGATCCGCATGCAGGATCCGCCCGGCTTCGCCGGAGCCGCGAACGTAGCGCAACTCGATGCCCATGTCCCAGGCACGCTGGCGCACCGCCGGCGACGCGAGCGGCCGCTCGCCCGGCGCCAGTGCCGCGCGCGGCGCCGCCGCGTGTTCCGCGCGGCGCGGCCCGGCCGGCGCGCGGTCGGCGGCGGGACGCGTTGCCTTCGACGACGCGTGCGCTTCGGCGGCTTCCGCCACGTCGGCCGCTTCGGTGACTTTGACTGACTTCGCAGGCACGTCGGCCGCCGCCGGATGCTGCGTCGCATCTGCGCCGGCATCGCGTGCCTTCGCGCCCGGTTTCAGGTTGCCGTCGCCTTCGACTTCGAGACGAATCAGCTCGCTGCCGACCGCCATCATCTCGCCGATCCGGCCACCGAGCTCCAGCACCTTGCCCGCCACCGGCGACGGAATCTCCACCGCCGCCTTGTCGGTCATCACATCGGCGAGCGGCTGGTCTTCGGCGATCGTCTGCCCCGGCTGCACGTGCCAGGCCACCAGCTCGACCTCGGCAATCCCTTCGCCGATATCCGGCATCTTGATGACATGAATCCCCATCTCAGGCCTCCATCACGCGTCGCAACGCTTCGCCAACCCGGGCCGGGCCGGGGAAATACGCCCATTCCTGCGCGTGCGGATACGGCGTGTCCCAGCCCGTCGTCCGCTCGACCGGTGCTTCCAGATGGTAGAAGCAATGCTCCTGGACGAGCGACACCAGTTCCGCGCCGTAGCCGCAGGTGCGCGTCGCTTCGTGCACCACCACGCAGCGGCCGGTCTTGCGCACCGATGCGACGATCGTGTCGAGATCGACCGGCCACAGCGTGCGCAGGTCGATCACTTCCGCATCGATGCCGGTCTCCTCGGCCGCAGCCAGCGACACATGCACGGTCGTGCCGTACGTCAGCACCGTCAGGTCGTTGCCGGGCCGCACCACGGCAGCCGTATCGAGCGGCACCGTGTAATAGCCTTCCGGCACCTCGCTGCCCGGGTGCTTGAGCCACGACGTGACCGGACGCTCGTGATGGCCGTCGAACGGCCCGTTGTACAGGCGTTTCGGCTCGAGGAAGATCACCGGATCGTCGTTCTCGATCGAGGCGATCAGGAGCCCTTTCGCGTCGTACGGATTCGACGGCATCACCGTACGCAATCCGCAGACCTGCGTGAACATCGCCTCCGGGCTCTGGCTGTGCGTCTGGCCGCCGTAGATGCCGCCGCCGCACGGCATGCGGATCGTCATCGGCGCGGTGAACTGGCCCGCGGAGCGATAGCGCAACCGCGCGCCTTCCGACACGATCTGGTCGGACGCCGGGTAGAAGTAGTCCGCGAACTGGATCTCGCAGACCGGTCGCAATCCATACGCGCCCATCCCGACCGCGGCGCCCACGATCCCGCCTTCCGAGATCGGCGCGTCGAACACGCGCGACTTGCCGTACTTGGCCTGCAGCCCCTCGGTGCAGCGGAACACGCCGCCGAAGTAGCCGACGTCCTGCCCGAACACGACCACGTCGGCGTCGCGGCCAAGCATCACGTCCATCGCGGAGCGCAGCGCCTGGATCATCGTCATCGGCTGTGCCGATGCCGTCGTCGTTTCATGTTGCGCCATGATCACGCTCCCAGTTCCTGGCGCTGACGGCGCAGGTGCGCGGGCAGCTCCTTGTACACGTCGTCGAACATCGAGGCCGGCGACGGAATCCGGTCGTCGGCCAGCGTCCCGAACTTCTCCGCTTCCTTCTGCGCGGCGATCACCTCGGCTTCCAGTTCGGCCGTGAGCGCGTCGTGCGCGCTGTCCGACCAGATGCCCTTCGCGATCAGGTGCTGCTTGAAGCGGGCGATCGGATCGCCGAGCGGGAAATGGGCCCAGTCGTCGGCCGGCCGGTATTTCGTCGGATCGTCCGACGTCGAGTGCGCGCCCGCGCGATAGGTGACCCACTCGATCAGCGTCGGACCGAGATTGCGGCGCGCGCGTTCGGCCGCCCAGGTCGAGGCTGCGTAGATTGCGAGGAAGTCGTTGCCGTCGACGCGCAGCGAAGCAATGCCGCAGCCGACGCCGCGCCCGGCGAACGTCGTCCCCTCGCCGCCCGCGATCGCCTGGAACGTCGAGATCGCCCACTGGTTGTTGACGACGTTCAGCACGACCGGCGCGCGATACACGTGCGCGAACGTCAGTGCGGTGTGGAAGTCGGCTTCCGCGGTCGCGCCGTCGCCGATCCACGCGGACGCGATCTTCGTGTCGCCCTTGATCGCCGACGCCATCGCCCAGCCGACCGCCTGGATGAACTGCGTCGCGAGGTTGCCGGAAATCGAGAAGAAGCCGGCCTCGCGGTCCGAGTACATGACCGGGAGCTGGCGGCCCTTCAGCGGGTCGCCCTCGTTCGACATCAGCTGGCAGATCATCCGTTCGAGCGGCACGTCGCGCGCGATCAGGATGCTTTGCTGGCGGTAGGTCGGGAAGCACATGTCGCCGTGGCGCAGCGCCATCGCATGCGCGGCGCCGATCGCCTCCTCGCCGAGGCTCAACATGTAGAAGGAGATTTTCTTCTGACGCTGCGCGATCATCATGCGCGCGTCGAAGATGCGGGTCTTCAGCATCGCGCGCATCCCGGCGATCAGGCGCGCATCGTCGAGGTCCGGTGCCCACGGGCCGACGGCTGCGCCGTGGTCGTCGAGCACGCGCACCAGGCTGCGGGCGAGATGGGCGGTGTCCGCCGGCGCAACGTCGATCGGCGGGCGGCGAACCGCGCCGGCCGGCGATAGATGCAGATAGGAAAAGTCCGTCTTGCAGCCCGGACGCCCGGTGGGCTCCGGCACATGCAGACGCAATGGCTCTGACAGGCTCATCGTGTCGTCTCCACGCTCGATTGTGTCTCACGCTGATAGAAACGCGCGGCCGGTTGCCGGCTCACGCGCGGGCTGGCGCACGGATAAGCACGCCAACCTTGGGAATTTATGCCTTGCCGCGCCGGACGTCGATGCCCAACCCGCTCGTTCGGGGTGAGCAGATTTGCCATGGCGGCGACGATAGGCGATCGGTGTTGCCTGCGGGTTTGAAGGACGCTTGCGCGTGCTGCGATGCGTCAACGCGCCGGGGCGCGCGGAGTCGATGCGCGCCAGTCACGCCTGTCGGAGGGTACAAAGCGAAAGACCCCGCGAAATCCTGGATTTCGGCGGGGTCTGTGTGCGTCCGCGTGCTGCGGTGCTCACGCGCCGGATCGTTCCGGCGCGCGATGGCGCGATGCGTCGATGATGCGATGCGTCACGCGTCGGGGCGCACGATGTCGAAGCGGCTGTCGGGCGTGACGCGCACGTAGGCGGACGGACCGCCCGCGCGCAGAATGATGCCCGCGCCGAACGTGTCGAAGATGCCGTCCTTCAGCAGGTCGTGACGGATATGCACGGCGACGACCTCGCCCAGTACCAGCGTGGCCGGCGTCTCGACGCCGCGGTGATCGCGCAGCCGGATCACGTCGGTCACCTTGCATTCGAAGTTGACGCCGCTTTCCGCCACGCGCGGCACGTTGACGAGACGCGACGGAATCGCGGTCAGGCCGCCGAGTTCGAATTCGTCGACGTCGTACGGCACGGCGGCACAAGTCTGGTTCATCCGGTCGGCAAGCTCGCGCGTCGCGAGGTTCCAGACGAACTCGCCGGTCTCCTGCACGTTGCGCAGGCTGTCCTTCGCGGCCGTGCTCGAAAAGCCGATGATCGGCGGACGATAGTTGAACGCGTTGAAGAAGCTGTACGGCGCGAGGTTGAGCGTGCCGTCGCTGCCGCGGGAGGAAATCCAGCCGATCGGGCGCGGGCCCACGATCGCGTTCAAAGGATCGTGCGGGAGGCCGTGGCCTTGCGTCGGTTCGTAATAGTGGTAGTTCGAATCGGTCATGGCGGGTGGTGTTGCGGGAGGCGAACTGCATTGAAGTCCGTCGGCGGAATCAACGTGCGTCGAGGGGGGTGACGACGTCCTGAGCGACGGGTGTGCCAAGTATCACATGGCGTCATATTCGCCGCAGTGAAGCGTACCGTGAAGCGCGTTGCAGCGCCGGCGCATGCGCCACGCCAAACAAAAAACCCGCGAGCGTCTATTTCTCGCGGGTTTTTCAGACCTTCGTCGAATCGCGTCGAAGCGATCGGTGGTGCCGGGGACCGGACTTGAACCGGCAAGCCAATTAAGGCGGCGGATTTTCGTCACACTGCTTCTTTCGAAGCCGGCGTCGTCGAAACGATGCCGTTCGTGCGCTGGACTATGCCTTCACCATCGCGCGCGGGCGTGATCGCCGCCCGTGCGCCTTAGGCGCCCCCCGTCTAGTCTCTACACCTTCCTCGCTGGCGTTGTACCGCGAGGCTTGGCTCGGCGTTGCCTCGACGCACGGAGCGCGTCAGGGGTTTCACCGAATTTGAAGGGTTCTGCACCGACCGTTTCCGGCCGGGCACTCAATCGTTTAAGTCCGCTATGTTTACCAATTTCATCACCCCGGCAAAAGGGCGGACGCGATTCTACCATTGCTTGCCCGTGCGTTAGCTGATTCGCGCACGGTACATCGCGACGCAGCGTGTTTGCCTACCTCATCCGCGCCGGAATTCATCCGCGGGAATCGACATCGACGCGACACCGTCATCGAATTCGTCCCGCGCCTCGGCATCCGCCGATACAATCGAGTCCGCCCCGCTCGCCGGGCGCCAAACGTCTGATGTTTGTCTCGTACTTTCAACGAAACGGACATCTCGTGCGTCATCGCGAAGTCACAAACGTTTTCGATAATTTTCCTGCCGAAAACGTTTACATCGCGTAACTTCATGACCCCGACCATCAAGGACGTCGCCGCGCTCGCCGGCTTCTCGATCGCCACCGTCTCGCGCGCGATCAACGCGCCGCATACCGTCAGCCCCGCCACGCTGGCGACGATCCGCACCGCCATCGACACGTTGCAGTTCCGCCCGAGCCCGCTCGGCCGGCAATTGCGCGGCGAACGCACGCGCCTCGTCGGCGTCGTCGTGCCGACGCTGTCGAACCCGGTGTTCGCCGACTGCCTGCAGGGCATCGACGAACTCGCGACCGCGGCCGGCTTCAAGCTGATCCTGATGACGACCGAATACGACGCGGCGCGCGAGCGCCACGCGATCGAGACGCTGCGCGAACAGCGCGTCGAAGGGCTGATCCTGACCGTCGCCGACGCGGACACGCATCCGCTGCTCGACATGCTCGACCGCGACGGCCCGCACTACGTGCTGATGCACAACGACACGCAACGCCGCCCGTCGGTGTCGGTCGACAACCGCAGCGCCGCCTATGACGGCGTCCGTCTGCTCACGGCACGCGGCCATCGCCGCGTGCTGATGCTGGCCGGTTCGCTCGCCGCGTCGGATCGCGCACGCCAGCGCCATCTCGGCTATGCGCAGGCACTCGAGGAGGCCGGCGTCGCGACGCTGCCGCCCGTCGAAGTCGACTTCAACGCAGCCGAGCTGCCCGACGCGGTGCTCGCGCACCTCACCGCGCAAGCCACGCGCCCGACCGCCCTGTTCTGCAGCAACGACCTGCTCGCGATGGTCGTGATGCGCGGCCTGCGCCGCGCGGGCTTCTCGATTCCCGACGACCTGTCGGTGCTCGGCTTCGACGGCATCGCAATCGGCGAACTGCTCGCGCCGCCGCTCGCGAGCGTCGCGACACCGAACCAGGACATCGGCCGTCACGCATGGCGACGCCTCGTCGAATGCATCGGCGGCGCGACGATCGAGCGCACGTCGCTGATCCTGCCGCATACGGTTCGCGACGGCGCGACGGTCGCCCCGCCGGCCGCCGACCTGCAGCTGCACCAAGCCTGAACGCGCGCGCCGCGCCATCGTGCGCGGCGCGGCGAGATACCCCTACCCCGCCCGGAGACCCACCGTGTCCTTTCGCCTGACCTCGCTGCTGCGCGTGCTCGCCGCGCCCGTCGCCTGCGCCGCGCTCGTCGCGTTCGCACCCGCTGCCCACGCCGACGAATCCGCGATCTGCTACAACTGCCCGCCCGAATGGGCCGACTGGGCCGCGCAGATCGCGGCGATCAAGCAGAAGACCGGCATCCGCGTGCCGTTCGACAACAAGAACTCGGGCCAGGCGATCGCGCAGCTGATCGCCGAGCAGAAGAGCCCGGTCGCCGACGTCGTCTATCTCGGCGTGTCGTCGGCGTTCCAGGCGAAGGACAAGGGCGTGATCGCGCCGTACAAGCCCGCGCACTGGAACGACATCCCCGCGAACCTGAAGGACCCGCAGGGCTACTGGTTCGCGATCCACTCGGGCACGCTCGGCTTCTTCGTGAACAAGGACGCACTCGACGGCAAGCCGGTGCCGCGCTCGTGGGCCGACCTGCTGAAGCCCGAATACAAGGGCATGGTCGGCTACCTCGATCCGTCCAGCGCGTTCGTCGGCTATGCGGGCGCGGTCGCCGTCAACCAGGCGCTCGGCGGCAGCCTCGACGACTTCAAGCCGGGGCTCGACTGGTTCCGCAAGCTGAAGGCGAACGCGCCGATCGTGCCGAAGCAGACCGCGTATGCGCGCGTGCTGTCCGGCGAGATTCCGATCCTGCTCGACTACGACTTCGACGCGTATCGCGCGAAGTACAAGGATCACGCGAACGTCGAGTTCGTGATTCCGAAGGAAGGCACGATCGCGGTGCCGTACGTGATGAGCCTCGTGAAGGGTGCGCCGCACGATGCGAACGGCAGGAAGGTGCTCGACTTCGTGCTGTCCGACGAAGGCCAGAAGCTGTGGGCCAACGCGTACCTGCGTCCGGTGCGCGCGCAGACGCTCGGCGCCGACGTCGCCGCGAAGTTCCTGCCGGCGAGCGAATACGCGCGGGCGAAATCGGTCGACTTCGGCAAGATGGCGGCCGGCCAGCAAGCGTTCGGCCAGCAATACCTGCAGGTGATGCAGTAAGCGCCGGACCCACGCCATGCTCGATCTGACTTTCCCGCTGCGCTGGCGCGTCGCCCTCGTCGCGCCGGCACTCGCGGTGTTCGCCGCGTTCTGGCTGCTGCCGATGGCGGCGCTCGTGCAGGTGTCCGCCGACGGCGCGTTCTTCACGCAGTACGCGACGCTGCTCGGCAACGCGCGCTACATGAAGAGCCTCGGCGAAACGGTTGCGTTGTCGGCCGGCGTCACGCTCGCGACGCTCGCGCTGTCGACGATCTCGGGCCTGCTGCTCGCGCGCCGCGAATTCGCGGGCAAGCGCGTGCTGCTCGCGCTGCTCACCTTTCCGCTCGCGTTCCCGGGCGTCGTGGTCGGCTTCATGGTGATCATGCTCGCCGGCCGGCAGGGGCTGATCGGGATGCTGTCCGCGAAGCTGACCGGCGACAAGTGGGTGTTCGCGTATTCGGTTGCCGGGCTGTTCGTCGGCTACCTGTACTTCTCGATCCCGCGCGTGATCGTCACCGTGATCGCGGCCGCGTCGAAGCTCGACGCGTCGCTGGAGGAAGCCGCGCGCTCGCTCGGCGCGTCGCCGTGGCGCATCTTCATCGACATCGTGCTGCCGGCGCTCGCGCCGGGCCTGATCGCGGCCGGCGCGATCTGCTTCGCGACCGCGATGGGCGCGTTCGGCACCGCCTTCACGCTCGCCACCGACCTGAACGTGCTGCCGATGACGATCTATACCGAGTTCACGCTGAACGCGAACATCGCGACGGCGGCCGGCCTGTCGATCGTGCTCGGCATCGTCACATGGGCCGTGCTCGCGCTCGCGCGCCGGTTCACCGGCCACACCGCCGCCGCCGCGGCCTGAGGATTCCTTCATGCAATCGCTTTCCGGTTCGTCCGCGCCGTCGCCGGCGCCCGCTCCGTCGCATGCGGACGGCGCCGCCCGACGCGCGCCGCGCGTGTCGGGCGCGCGCGCGATCGCCGCGCTGCAATGGGGCGTCACGCTGCTGCTGTGCGCGTTCCTGATCGTGCCCGTCGTGATGTCGGTGCTCGCGGGCCTCACCGTCAACTATTTCCGCGGGCTGTCGAGCGGCCTCACGCTGCGCTGGCTCGAACAGGTGTGGCAGCAGTACCAGGGCTCGGTCGCGCTGTCGCTCGGCGTCGCGTTCGCGACGCTCGCGATCGTGCTCGTCGTCGGCGTGCCGGCCGGCTATGCGCTCGCGCGCAGCAAGAGCCGCGTCGCCCGCGTGATCGAGGAGGCGCTCGTGCTGCCGGTCGCGCTGCCGGGCCTCGCATCCGCGCTCGCGCTGCTGGTCGTGTACGGCGGCTTCACCGCGTTCCGGATGAGCCTGTGGTTCATCGTCGTCGGCCACGTCGTGTTCACGCTGCCGTTCATGGTGCGCGCGGTCGCGGCCGTCGCGGCCGGTGCCGACCTGCGCACGCTCGAGGAAGGCGCGGCGAGCCTCGGCGCGTCGTTCGTCACGCGCTTCGTCACGATCGTGCTGCCGAACCTGCGCCCCGGCATCGTCGCGGGCGCGCTCGCGGTGCTCACGCTGTCGATCGGCGAATTCAACCTGACCTGGATGCTGCATACGCCCGACACGAAGACGCTGCCCGTCGGGCTCGCCGATACCTATGCGTCGCTGCGTCTCGAAGTCGGCAGCGCATACACCATCGTGTTCCTGCTGATGACGCTGCCGCTCCTCGTCGCGATGCAGTGGCTCGGCGTCGATCCGTCCGGCACGCGCGCGCTGAAGCGTCGCCCGCGCTGACCCTGCGCTGACCCTGCGCTGACTTCCCCGCTCTCATGAAACTCGATTCCACCCCCATCACCCTGACCCGCTGCGCGAAGACGTTCCGCGGCACGCGCGTGCTCGAACCGCTCGACCTGTCGATCGGCGCGGGCGAGACGCTCGTGCTGCTCGGCCCGTCGGGCTGCGGCAAGACGACGACGCTGCGCCTGATCGCCGGCCTCGACACGCCGGACGCCGGCGGTACGATCCTGTTCGGCGGCGACGACGTGACGGCGCTGCCGATCGAGCGCCGCCAGGTCGGCATGGTGTTCCAGAACTACGCGCTGTTCCCGAACCTGACGGTGCGCGGCAACGTCGGCTACGGACTGAAGATCCGCAAGACCGAGCCGCGCGCGCTGCGCGAACGCGTCGACGAGCTGCTCGCGATGATGCGGCTCGACGCGCATGCGGACAAGCCGGTCGATCAGCTGTCGGGCGGCCAGCGCCAGCGTGTCGCGCTGGCGCGCGCGCTCGCGGTGCGCCCGCGCGTGCTGCTGCTCGACGAGCCGCTGACCGCGCTCGACGCGAAGCTGCGCGACGTGCTGCGCCGCGAGATGAACGCGCTGTTGCGCGAACTCGGCGTGACGACCGTTTACGTGACGCACGACCAGGCCGAGGCGATGGAACTCGGCGACCGGATCGTCGTGATGGGCGCGGGCCGCATCGAGCAGATCGGCACGCCGCGCGACATCTACTACCGGCCGGCGAACCGCACGGTCGCACAGTTCATCGGCACGCTGAACCGGCTTGCGGGACAATGGCGAGACGGTGCGCTCGTGACGACGGGGGGCTCGATCGTCACGCCGCATGCCGCCGACGAGTGGTTCTTCCGCCCGGAGGACGCGCAACTCGCCGATCCCGCGCATGCGCCGCTGCGCGGCGCGATCGGCGCGTGCGCGTTCCTCGGCGAACGCACGCGGCTCACGATCGAGCAGGCGGCGCCCGACGCGCTCGTGATCGACGTGCCGGGCCGCATCGAGCTCGCGCGCGGCACGGCGGTCGGCCTCACGATCGCTTCCGAAGGCCTGATCGCACTCGCCGCGTAACACCGCCCCACCGTAATACCGCAATACCGCCCCACAATAATCAGACATTCCGAGGAACGACGATGCTGCTTGCTCAAATCAGCGATCTCCACATCAAGCGTCCGGGCCAGCTCGCATACCGGCGCGTCGACACCGCCGCCGCGCTCGCGCGCTGCATCGCGAAGCTGAACGCGCTGGTGCCGCGTCCCGACGCGGTGCTCGTCACGGGCGACCTGACCGACTTCGGCCACGACGACGAATACCGCCATCTGCGCGACCTGCTCGCACCGCTCGAGATTCCGTACTACCTGATGGTCGGCAATCACGACGATCGGGCGGGGCTGCGCCGCGCGTTCGCCGATCGCCCCGAGTTGCAGGACGGCGAGTTCGTGCAGTACGCGCTCGACGTCGGCGCCGTACGCGTGCTCGCGCTCGACTCGCAGGTGCCCGGCACGAGCCACGGCGACCTGTGCGATGCGCGGCTGGCGTGGCTCGCCGCGCAGCTCGACGCCGCGCGCGACCGGCCGGTGATCGTCGCGCTGCATCACCCGCCGTTCGTGTCCGGGATCGGGCACATGGACGCGCTGCGCCTCGCGCCCGCCGCCGCCGCGAAGCTCGATGCGCTGCTGCGCGGCTATCCGAACGTCGAACGCGTGCTGTGCGGCCACGTGCACCGGACGATGTTCACGCGCTTCGGCGGCACGCTCGCATCGGCCGTGCCGGCGCCCGCGCACCAGGTCGCGTTCGACCTGCGCGCGGACGCACCGTCCGCGTTCCGGCTCGAGCCGCCCGCGTTCGCGGTGCACGTCCATACGCCGGAAACGGGGATGACATCCCATCACGTCTACGTGGACGAAGGCGACGGGCCTTATCCGTTCTATGAACCGAGCGGGGAGCTGGTCGACTGACGGCGGGCATCGCATGCGATGACGCGCGGCCGCGGGCGGTCACGGCCCGTTGGGGCTGACCGGGGCTGACCGCGGCCGATCACGGTGCGTCACGCACCGGTGGCGCCGCCTGGTCGTCTGCCCCGCCCTTCGGCCGGCAGGATTCACGGTGCTCCGGTATGATCGGCACCCTCGATGGGCGCCCGGCCCCCTGCGCAACCGACGCCGCGCCGCGCGCCCACGCCGCCCAACTCCGTTCCGTTGCCGCCATGCCCGCCGCCTCCACCGACCGTCCGACCGACGCCGCCTCGCCCCACTACTCGCGCAGCCTGCTGTTGCTGCTCGCGACGATCGCGGGCGTGTCGGTCGCGAACATCTACTACAACCAGCCGCTGCTCGACAGCTTCCGCTCGGCCTTTCCCGACGGTGCGTCGTGGATCGGCGCGGTGCCGACCGCGACGCAGCTCGGCTATGCGGCCGGCATGTTCCTGCTCGCGCCGCTCGGCGACCGTTTCGATCGCCGCGGGCTGATCCTGATGCAGATCGCGGGCCTGTCGATCGCGCTGATCGTGGCCGCGGCCGCGCCGTCGCTGGCGGTGCTCGCCGGCGCGAGCCTCGCGATCGGCGTGCTCGCGACGATCGCGCAGCAAGCCGTGCCGTTCGCGGCCGAGATCGCGCCGGCCGCCGAGCGCGGGCATGCGGTCGGCACCGTGATGAGCGGCCTGCTGCTCGGCATCCTGCTGGCGCGCACGGCAGCCGGCTTCGTCGCCGAATATTTCGGCTGGCGGGCGGTGTTCGGCGTGTCGGTCGCGGCGCTCGTCGCGCTGGCCGCGGTGATCGTGCTGCGGCTGCCGCGCAGTTCGCCGACGTCGACGCTGTCGTACGGCAAGCTGCTCGGTTCGATGTGGCACCTGGCGGTCGAACTGCGCGGGCTGCGCGAGGCGTCGCTGACGGGCGCCGCGCTGTTCGCCGCGTTCAGCGCGTTCTGGCCGGTGCTCACGCTGCTGCTCGCCGGCGCGCCATTTCATCTCGGCCCGCAGGCCGCGGGCCTGTTCGGGATCGTCGGCGCGGCCGGTGCGCTCGCCGCACCGTACGCGGGCCGGTTCGCGGACAAGCGCGGCCCGCGCGCGATCATCTCGCTCGCGATCGCACTGCTCGCGGCGTCGTTCGTGATTTTCGCGCTGTCGGGGACGAGCCTCGTCGGGCTCGTGATCGGCGTGATCGTGCTGGATGTCGGCGTGCAGGCCGCGCAGATCTCGAACCAGTCGCGCATCTACGCACTGAAGCCCGAGGCGCGCAGCCGCGTGAACACCGTGTACATGGTGTGCTACTTCATCGGCGGCGCGCTCGGCTCGTCGGTCGGCGTCGCCGCGTGGCGCGCGTTCGGCTGGACCGGCATGTGCACGGCCGGCCTGCTGTTTTCCGCGCTCGCCGGCTGGTTCCATCATCGCGGCGCACGGCGCGGCTGACCGCCGCCGCGCGCGCCGGCGTCATGCGTCGGCGCGCGACGCGGCCGGTTCGCCGGCAGGCGGCGGCGTGAATGCCGGCGGGGGATCGATGACCGCGGTCGGATCCACGACGGCGGCCGGTGCCGGCACGGCAAGCGGTACCGCGGACGGCGCAAGGATCGGCGCCGGCGACGGCATCGCGGCCTGATCCGCTATGGATGCCGCACCCGCTGCCGATTCGGCGGTCATGGTCGCCGCGGCCGGCGAAGCGTCGGCCGCCGCGCGCGCCGCGGGCCGGCGCGCGGGATCGAACAGGAACGACAGCCCGACGCTGCCGAGGATCGCGACCGTCGCGATCACGGTCGCCGTCGTCACGGGCTCGCCGAGCATCAGCGCGCCGAGCGCGACCGCGACGATCGGGTTCACGTACATGCAGCTGCTCGCGATGATCGGGCTCGTGTGGCGAATCAGGTAGCCGTACGCGACGTACGCGGCCATCGTGCAGAACACCATCAGGTACACGAACGCGAACACCGACACGACCGCGACCTGCTCGATGCGCTCGCCCATCAGCCACGCGGCGATCGAGGACATCAACCCGCCGAGGCCGATCTGCAGCGACGTCGACAGGAACAGGTCGGACGGCAGCTTGAGCCGCGTCGCGAGGTGCGCGCCGCCCGCCCAGAACAGCGCGCCGGCCAGCACGCAGATCGTGCCGAGCGCCGAGTTCCCGGCGGCCGCGCCGCCCGAATTCAGCACGACGATGCCGACCATCCCGAGCGCGACGGCCGCCCACTCGCCCTTCGTCACCGGGCGCCCGGCGACCGCCGCGATCACGGTCGCGAACAGCGGCACCGTCGCGACCATCACCGCGGCCGAGCCGCTGCTGACCGTGCGCATCCCGAGCGCGATCGTGCCCGACGACAGCGCGACCAGCATCGTGCCGACGATCGCCGAGTTGCGGATTTCGAGCAGCGTCGGCCATTCGGGCTTGCGCCGCAGCGCGAAGATGAACAGGCCGATCCCGCCGAGCAGGTTGCGCAGCCCCGACAGCAGCAGCGGCGGGAACGACTGCAGCGCGAAATGCAGGCCGCTGTAGGTCGAACCCCAGACGAAATAGATGAATACCAGGGCCAGTGCGACACGGCCGCCGCGGCTTTGCGGCAGGCGGATCCGGATCGGCAGGCGGGCGAGGAAATCGAGGAGGCGGTCGAGCGGTGTCATCGTTCAGCCCGCCCGCACGACGTGTCGCGTGCTCCGCTGAAAGACGCCGGCGATGCCGGCAAACGGCCCTGACGGGACCGGGAAGGCGGAGACGAACGTGCGGAACGACATGGCAGTGCGAACGGCGACGAATGAGAACCGGCAAGCGGCGGCAAAGGGTCAAAAAAACGTGCGCAAACCACTTCGGCTGCGCACGCTCGGCATTATGGCATCAAGGATTCGAAAGCATCGTCAGACCCGTCTGAAAGGATATCGACTGACGTTTCGGCGCGACATTTTTCGGCATCCGGACGAACGGAATCCGGGGCCGGATACGCGCCGCGCGAGCGTCGCGGACACCGCCCGACACCCCTTCCCGCCCAGCGCGATCGATTCATCGGCCTGACGGCCAGTCATGCGCCGCGGGTGTCGCTTCGCGCCTATCGTGACGGTCGGCCTGCCGGTCCGGCCGCCGACATTCCGCTCGTTCAACCCGCACACCTCCCATACAAAATTTTGTATAATTCCACCATCCTTCCGCCGAAGCCGGTTGTCTTCGTCGGCAGCGCGCTGGACGCGCTTCGCGGCTTTCCGCTACCGGCGCGCCGCGAAGCCGGCCACCAGATCGACCAGGTGCAGCGCGGCCTGGCGCCCGACGACTGGAAGCCGATGCGCACCATCGGCCCCGGCGTGCGGGAAATTCGCCTGCGCGATGCAAGCGGCGCGTTCCGGATCGTCTACGTCGCGACCTTCGCGGACGCGATCTACGTGCTGCACTGCTTCCGCAAACAATCGGCCCGCACCTGCAAGGCCGATATCGAACTGGCCGCCCGGCGCTATCGGGTGCTGGCGACGGAGAGGAAACGATGAGCAACGAACGCTATACGAATGTCTGGGACGCCATCGAGGGCCAGCCGGCCGAGGCCGAGAACATGAAGCTGCGCTCCGAGCTGATGATCGCGCTCAAGCAGCGCATCGCGCAGCTCGAACTCAGCCAGGCCCAGGCCGCGCAACGGCTGGGCGTCACGCAGCCGCGCGTGTCCGACCTGCTGCGCGGCAAGATCAACCTGTTCGGGCTCGACGCGCTCGTGAACATGGCGGCGGCGGTCGGCCTGCGCGTCGACCTGCTGGTGCGCGAATCCGCGTGAAGCACCGTGAAGCATGGCAGCGCGCGCGGGCGCACCCCGCCGCTCACGATCCGCCGAACCAGTTGTACCCCTGATCGACCCAGTAGCCGCCCGGGTAGGTATCGGTCACGAAGATTTCCATGATGTGCTTTGGATTCTTGTAGCCGAGCTTGGTCGGCATCCGCAGCTTCATCGGGAAACCGAATTCCGGCGGCAGTCTATGGCCGTCGTAGTCGAACGCGAGCAGCGTCTGCGGATGCAGCGCGGTCGGCATGTCGATGCTTTCGTAGTAGTCGTCCGCGCATTTGAAACCGACGAATTTCGCGTGCGTATCGGCGCCGGCACGTGCCAGGAACGCGCCGAACGGCGTGCCGCCCCACCGGCCGATCGCACTCCACCCTTCCACGCAGATATGCCGCGTGATCTGCTCCGCGTGCGGCAGCGCGTACAGCTCGTCGAGCGTCCACACGCGCTTGCCCGTCACGCGGCCCGACAGCACGAGCCGGTACGTCGATGCGTCGACGTGCGGCACCTCGTCGATGCCGTAGTACGCATTGAACGGGAACGGCCGCGTGATGTCGGCTTCGGTATAGGTCGGCGCGAGCCGCTCGCCGCTGAAGAGCCATGCCTGAACGCGATCGTTCATGCGCGACACCTTCTCGAGGAACGTATTGACCGACGCGTCGTCCTGCAGCGTGCAGCCGGTCAGCATCGTCAGCCCGCCGAGCGTCAGGATGCGCCGGTTGAACAGCCGCCGCGACGGCATCTCCAACTCGCGGCGCACGTCGAGCTCGAGCGACTTGCGATCGAGCGTCCAGCGCGAAACGTCGCGCTTGTATTCGGATTCCGACATGATGATTTCCTTCACCCGGAGTTGACCGGTCAGCGCCCGCGCAGCATCGCGAGCAGCGAGCGCGGCACCAGCAGCGCCATCGCGACATGCATGAAGAAGAACGCGACGAGCAGCGACATCGCCCAGAAATGCACGACGCGCGCGTTGTCGTAACCGCCGAACAGTTCGCGCAGCAGCGGAAACTGCACCGACTTCCAGATCGTGAGCCCGGACAGCACCAGCACGATCAGATCGACGATCGCGACCAGGTACGCGGCACGTTGCACCGCGTTGTAGACGCTCAAATCGTCGTGCGCGAGCCGGCCGCGCAACGCGGCGCGCACGTCGCGCCACACGGACGCCGGCGTGACGGGCAGCATCTTGCGCGCGAGGCGCCCGGTCGCGATCGACATCGTCAGGTAGAACAGCCCGTTGCCGACGAGCAGCCACATCGCCGCGAAATGCCATTGCAGCGCGCCGCCGAGCCAGCCGCCGAGCGTGATGCCGTGCGGAAACACGAACGGCGGATAGATCGGCGACGCATCGTAGATGCGCCAGCCGGACAGCACCATCAGGATGGCCGCGAGCGCGTTGAGCCAGTGGCTCATGCGCACCCACAGCGGATGGATCGGGCGCGCGGGCGGCGTGGCGGCCGCGCGCCCGGTGGCGGGAACGGTTTGCATGATGAAGACTCCCGGAACGCGTCGACGAGACGAGACGAGATGAGACAAAACGAGACGCGGGCGGGCGGCCGTCGTCCAGCACACGCGCCGGCCGCGCGCCCTGCCCGGCTCCGTCAGTTCGACGGCGCCATCTTGTCGCCCGACGGCTTGCCCATCTCGTCGTGCGACATCGCGTCCTTCTTCATCGCATGCTTCTTCATGGCGCCCTTCTTCATCGCGCCATCCTTCGCCATCGCATCGTGGCCCATTGCATCCTTCGCCATCGCGTCGTGGCCCATCGCGTCCTTCGACATCGACGAACCGTTTTGCGACATCGCATCGTTCTGCGCATACGCACCCGTTGCGAGCGTGGCGAAAGCAGCGACGCAGGCGGCGATCAGTACGTTTTTCATGACATCTCTCCAAAACATGGTTTTAAGGAGCCGAATAGACGGACGACGTCGCGGGAAATGACAGCCGCTGCGGAATTATTTTTTTGAGGTCGCGCGAAGGCGCGCCATGTTGCACCGCGTTTGCCCCGCCTCGCCGCTGTCGGCCGAGCCATGGGGCCGTGCGGCGGCGACGCGCGCTGCCATTTCGACGGGCCATCGTACCGCCCGCCATGCTGCGGCCGCACCGGGGCAGCCGATCCTCTCCCGGTTGAAACCGCCGCCAAGCCAGTGTATCGTGTGCGCTGCTAACGCGGGGGTCCTGCAATGCGCTCGGTCAAACAACCGGCATTGCGGGTGAGAAATACCCTTTGAACCTGATCTGGATAATGCCAGCGCAGGGAAGCGTACGGATTTCGCCGCCATCCTTCTGACGAAATCCGCCGCCTCACCAAGCCTCGTCTCCTGCTTAGCTCGAGCCCCACATTCGTCAAGGGCTCCGGGCAAGCGCCGCAGCGCCTGTCCGGCGCTCACACAGGAGATTGCATGAACGCCAATCCGAAGTTTCTGTCTGCCGACGCCCACGTCGATGCCGCCGCCGTCGCGCCGCTGCCCAATTCGCGAAAGGTTTATGTAACCGGCTCGCAGCCCGACATCCGGGTGCCGATGCGTGAAATCACGCAGGCCGACACCCCGACCGGCTTCGGCGGCGAAAAGAATCCGCCGATCTACGTGTACGACACGTCGGGCCCCTACACCGATCCGGACGCGAAGATCGACATCCGCGCGGGCCTGCCCGCGCTGCGCCAGCGCTGGATCGAAGCGCGCGGCGACACCGAAGTGCTCGACGGCCTGTCGAGCCGGTACGGCCTCGAGCGCGCGGCCGACCCGGCCACCGCCGACCTGCGGTTCCCGGGCCTGCACCGCAACCCGCGCCGCGCACAGTCCGGCAAGAACGTCACGCAGATGCACTACGCGCGCCAGGGCATCATCACGCCGGAGATGGAATACATCGCGATCCGCGAGAACCAGCGCCGCGCCGAGTACATCGAGAGCCTGAAGTCGAGCGGCCCGAACGGCGCGAAGCTCGCCGCGATGATGGGCCGCCAGCACCCGGGCCAGGCGTTCGGCGCCGCGGCCTTCGGCGCGAACGCGCTCGCCGAGATCACCCCCGAGTTCGTGCGCGACGAAATCGCGCGCGGCCGCGCGATCATCCCCGCGAACATCAACCACCCGGAATCCGAGCCGATGATCATCGGCCGCAACTTCCTCGTGAAGATCAACGCGAACATCGGCAACTCGGCCGTCACGTCGTCGATCGGCGAGGAAGTCGACAAGATGACGTGGGCGATCCGCTGGGGCGGCGACACGGTGATGGACCTGTCGACCGGCAAGCACATCCATGAAACGCGCGAGTGGATCATCCGCAACAGCCCGGTGCCGATCGGCACGGTGCCGATCTACCAGGCGCTCGAAAAGGTCAACGGCAAGGCCGAGGACCTGACCTGGGAAATCTTCCGCGACACGCTGATCGAACAGGCCGAGCAAGGCGTCGACTACTTCACGATCCACGCGGGCGTACGCCTGCAGTACGTGCCGCTCACCGCGAACCGGATGACGGGCATCGTGTCGCGCGGCGGCTCGATCATGGCGAAGTGGTGCCTCGCGCATCACAAGGAAAGCTTCCTGTACGAACACTTCGAAGAGATCTGCGAGATCATGAAGGCGTACGACGTGAGCTTCTCGCTCGGCGACGGCCTGCGTCCCGGCTCGATCTACGACGCGAACGACGAAGCGCAGCTCGGCGAGCTGAAGACGCTCGGCGAGCTCACGCAGATCGCGTGGAAGCACGACGTGCAGGTGATGATCGAAGGCCCCGGCCACGTGCCGATGCAGTTGATCAAGGAGAACATGGATCTCCAGCTCGACTGGTGCAAGGAAGCGCCGTTCTACACGCTCGGGCCGCTGACCACCGACATCGCACCGGGCTACGACCACATCACGTCCGGCATCGGCGCCGCGATGATCGGCTGGTTCGGCACCGCGATGCTGTGCTACGTGACGCCGAAGGAACACCTCGGGCTGCCGAACAAGGACGACGTGAAGGAAGGGATCATCACGTACAAGCTCGCCGCGCACGCGGCCGACCTCGCCAAGGGCCACCCCGGCGCGCAGGTGCGCGACAACGCACTGTCGAAGGCACGTTTCGAGTTCCGCTGGGAAGACCAGTTCAACATCGGCCTCGATCCGGACAAGGCACGCGAATTCCACGACGAGACGCTGCCGAAGGATTCGGCGAAGGTCGCGCACTTCTGCTCGATGTGCGGCCCGCACTTCTGCTCGATGAAGATCACGCAGGACGTGCGCGAGTTCGCGGCGCAGCAGGGCGTGTCGGAAAGCGAAGCGCTGAAGAAGGGGATGGAAGTCAAGGCGGTCGAGTTCGTGAAGACCGGCGCCGAGATCTATCACCGTCAGTAAGTCGCCAAGCGAACGCGGCGGTCCGCACGGACCGCATCGTGGCGCACCGCACCAGGCCCGCTTTCGAGCGGGCTTTTTTGCGTGCCCGCGCATGCCTTGTGCCTGCCGGCGCAAGGGAAACAATTGATTACGAAACCGTCCGAGCCTTAACAAGTCCTTACAGCAGCCCCGCAGGACGGCAGGTAGATTGGGTTCATGCACGGCCGCCATGCGGCCGTGCGACCTCCGTTCACTACCACAAGGACAACGATCATGAATGCTTCGATTCGGCGTTTTGGGGTATGCGCGCTGCTCGTCGCGACGGTGGCCAGCCTCTCGGCCTGCGATTCGATGACTCGACGCCAGCGCGATACGGCAATCGGTGCGGGTGTCGGCGGCGTCGCCGGCGCGGCGATCGGCGGCAACGCGCTGTCGACGCTGGGCGGCGCGGCAGCCGGCGGCATCATCGGCAACCAGGTCGGCAAGTAAGCCGGCCCGGTGCCCGCCTGCCGCGCGACGCGCGGCACGTTTCGACCAGACGGCGTTTCCGCGGTGCGGAAGCGCCGTTTTCGCATCCGGCGGCGGCGTTCGCCGGGCGTGCCGGATCCATCTGCGGAAATGATCCGTTACCGTTTTGCGCACCTTGTCATCGCCGCGCGGCCTAAGCTTAAGCATCTGCCGATTGCCGGCGCCGCCGGAGAATCATCATGAACAGGACCCTCGTCGCCGCGGCGCTCGCGTGCGCGACACTCGCCGGCTGTTACTACCCTTACGGCTACTATCCGTCCGGCTATTACGCGGCGGCGCCGGTGCAGCCCGCGCCCGTGTATGTCGACCCCGGCCCCGCGTACTACTATCCGGCCCCCGCCTATGCCCCGGCATGGGGAGGTTACTGGGGCCCCGCGCTGTCGCTGAACTTCGGCTTCGGCGGACGCGGACGCGGCGGCTGGCACCATCACTGAACGGAAGCACCGGCCGCCCGGCCGGTTCGCCCCCGCGGCGAACGGATTTCCCGTTTCTTGCCGCTTCTTTCCGTTTCTTGCGCGTCTTTCCGTTTCTTGCCGTTTCATCCGATCGTGAAACGACGGCGCGGAAACGGGGTGTAAGATTCATCACATCCCGTCCCCTCGCCCGCCACGCCCGATGTCGCCCAAGAACGCCCTTCTGCTGACCGTCCTCGCCGCCCTGTGGGGCGCGTCGTTCCTGTTCATCCGGATCGGCGTCGCCGACTTCGGCGTCGCACCGCTGATGGCGCTGCGAGTCGGTATCGGCGCACTGTTCCTGACAGGCCTCGCGCTCACGCGCTTCAAGCCGGCCGACCTCCGTGCGCGGCTGCGCCAGCACGCGTGGCCATTGTTCGTCGTCGGCGTACTGAACTCGGGCGCACCGTTCTGCCTGTTCGCCTTTGCCGAACTGACGCTGTCGGCCGGCGTGACGTCGGTGATCAACGCGACGACGCCGCTGTGGGGTGCGCTGGTCGCCTACCTGTGGCTGAAGGACAAGCTGTCGCTGCCGCGCGCGCTCGGCCTCGTGATCGGCTTTGCCGGCGTGCTCACGCTCGTATGGGATCAGATCGCCAACGCACACGGCAGCACCGGCGCCAGCGCGACCGCGCTGGCCGCCGTCGCCGCGCTCGGCGCGACGCTGCTGTACGGCATCGCGGCCAACTATACGAAGCGCAAGCTCAGCGGCGTCGATCCGCTCGTCAACGCGACCGGCAGCATGATCGGCTCGACCGTGCTGCTGCTGCCGTTCGCGATCGCGACCTGGCCGGCCGCAGCCATCAGCTCGCATGCGTGGGGCGCCGTGCTCGCGCTCGGCATCGCCTGCACGGGCATCGCGTATTTCATCTTCTTCTACCTGATCGCGCATGTCGGCCCGGCCCGCGCGATTACCGTGACGTTCGTGATTCCGGTGTTCGGCCTGCTGTGGGGCGCGCTGTTCCTCGGCGAACATGTGTCGGTCGTGATGATCGAAGGCTGCGCGATCGTGCTCGTCGGCACCGCGCTTGCGACCGGCGTGATCAAGCGGATTCCCGGGCTTCGCCCGCGCGGCGGCGAAGCGGCCTGAGCGGCGGGCACCGCCGGCACCCCGCCCATGCGGGTTGCCCGCGACGCGCCGGCCGCCGATCCGCGCGCGTCGCCCATCGACCGGTGCGCGACGGCGCATGCCGTTTTTCACCTGATGCCGATGGCCCCGCGCGATAGCGCAGCCGCCCGGCTTTCCCCCGTTTTCCTGCTCTCCCGCATTGTTCGCACGCAATGCACGCGGCACACGCGGCGCTGTCGCCGCATGCACGACCGGCGCCCTTGCGTGTCGCGCGCGTCCGGGCGGACAGCCCCGTCCGGACGTCGGTGTAGCGTTTGCGTCTGGAGTTACCCTGATACGCGCGCCACGCCATTCCCGTTACACTCGTAGCACTCATCCGCAGAAGGCGGTTACGATGCGCCACGTTCGTTCGCGTCCACTTGTGCGTGCGACGGCTTCTGCGTGGCGCGCACGATACCGCCCCCCCGATCGCCCCAGGGCACCGTTGACATGAAGCCCTCCCGCGACCTCTCGCTCGATTCCCTGCTCGAACGCCTCACGCCGACGCCCAGCGGCTGGATCGCCACGTATCGCGACACGACGCTGCGCAGCGTGTTTCAACCCGTGCTGTCGATCACGCACAAGCGCGTGGTCGGCTATGAAGCGCTGCTGCGCGTCGTGGAAGAGAACGGCACGCTGGTTTCGCCGGTCGCGCTGTTCGACAAGACGCGCGCCGCTGCCGATGCGTTGCTGCTCGACCGGCTCGCCCGCTGCCTGCATACGGCCAACTTCGTCACGCAAGGCATCGGCGACGGCTGGCTGTTCCTGAACGTGACGCCGCGCGTGCTCGATTCCGGCCTCGTGCAGCGCGAGTTCGTCGAGGCGCTGTGCCGTCATTTCGCGCTGCCGCCAAACCGCATCGTGCTGGAAGTCGTCGAACAGCCGTCGCGCGACGAAGCCGCGCTCGCCCGCACGATCGACATGATCCAGCATCGCGACTTCCTGATCGCGATCGACGATTTCGGCACCGGGTTCTCGAATTTCGACCGCGTGTGGCGTGCACGGCCCGATATCGTCAAGCTCGATCGATCGCTCGTCGAGCGCGCGACCTGGTCGGCCGAGGATCGCCGGATCATGCACCACCTGGTATCGATGCTCCACCAGGCCGGCGCGATGGTGCTCGCCGAGGGTGTCGAAAGCGACGACGCGCTGCAGGCGCTGATGGAGGCCGATATCGATTTCGTCCAGGGCTTCCAGTTCGGCCAACCCGATGCATCGATCGCGCACGCGAGCGCCGCGGCGCCCGCGATGCTCGACGCCGCGTGGCGACGCTTCATCGCCCACCGGCATACGCCGGCGATCGCCGAGCAGCCGGGCTTCGATGCGATCGAGCGGCTCGTGCTCGCCGGCGCGGCCGCGTTTTCCGCGAGCGGCAACCTGCAGGACGCCGCGCAGCGCGTCTTCACGGTACCGGCCGCGCGCCGCGTGTTCGTCACGGACGAGATCGGCGAACAGTTCCTGCCGTCGATCGGCGCGCGCCCCGAGGACGGCCAGGCGAGCGCCACGCGGCTCGCGCCGCTGTTCCCGGAAACGCATAGCAACTGGTCGCGGCGCCCGTACTTCCAGCGCGCGATCGCGGCACCGGGGCGCGTCGCGCTGATGGGCCCGCACTTCTCGCTGACCGAAGGCCGCGACTGCTATACGGCGGCCGTCGCGATTCGCGCGCAAAGCCGCCTCGTCGTGTTCTGCGTCGACTTCGTGCTCGACAGCGCCGGCACCGTGATGCGGTAGCAGGCGCGGCGGCCCGGCTCCGCCCGCCATGCCGGCCGGTTCGACCCGCCGTCAGTCGGTCACCTTCCCTCTTCCGGACTTCACCACGCTGCGGCGCGACTTGTGTTCGAGCCGCCGCTCCCTGGATGCGCGCGTCGGCCGTGTCGCGACCCGCGCACGCGGCGTGTACGCGACGCTGCCGATCAACGCATCGAGCCGCGCGAGCGCTGCGTCGCGGTTTTTCTCCTGGGTGCGGTATTCCTGCGACTTGATCACGACGATGCCGTCGCGCGTGATGCGCTGGTCGGACAGCGCGAGGAGCCGCTCCTTGATGACGGGCGGCAGCGACGACGCGCGGATGTCGAAACGCAGGTGAATCGCACTCGACACCTTGTTGACGTTCTGGCCGCCGGCGCCCTGCGCGCGCACGGCGGTCCATTCGACTTCGGCCGGATCGAGCGTGTAGCGGATCATCATCGCGACGCCTCCTCACGGCGCCGCGCGAGCGCCTCGTCGACGCGGGCCGCCAGGCCCGAATCGCGTTGTGTGCGCGTCGCGACCGCCTGCGCCAGCACGCGCCGCGGGCCGATCACCTGCACGCGCGTGCGTGCGCGCGTGACGGCCGTATAGACGAGTTCGCGCGTCAGCACGCGGCTGAACGACGCCGGCAGCACGAGCGCGGCCTCGTCGAATTCGGAGCCCTGCGATTTGTGGACGGTCAGCGCGAACGCCGTTTCGTGCGGCGGCAGCGCCGCGGGCGACACGGCACGCGCGGTGCCGTCCGCGCGGCGGAACCACACGCGCAACACACCGTGCGCATCCGGCAACGCGATGCCGATGTCGCCGTTGAACAGCCCGAGCGCATAGTCGTTGCGCGTCACCATGATCGGCCGTCCGGTGAACCAGTGTGCGCCGACCGCGAGCGGCACGCGCGCGGCATGCCGCACGTGCGTGGCCACCAGCGCATTGACGTGTTCGGCGCCGCGCGAGCCGGTGCGCGTCGCGCACAGGATCCGGAAGCGGTTGAGCGCATCGAACAACGGCAGTGGATCGGGCGCCGGCTCGGACAACGCGGTGCGCAGCGCATCGAGATACGCGCCGAACCGGCGCGCGAGCCGCTCGACCGTCGACGCCGCAAGCGTATCGCCCGCATCGTCGTGAAACGACGCCGCGGCGGCATCGTCCATCGGCAACGCATCGAGCGCACCCTGCACGTCGCCGCGGCGGATCGCGAGCGACAGGCGGCCGATCGGCGAATCGAGACCGAAACGGTAATTGCGTTCGAGCCACACGACGCAGTCTGCAAGCGGTGCGGGTGCGGGGGACGCGTCGGCAATGGCGTCGGCCCGTGGCGCACCGGTGGACGCCCATGCCGACGCTCCCGCATGGGCCGGATCGAACGGCGCGAGCTCGACCGCGTCGAGCCACGCAAGTTCGTCGGCCTCGATCCATGCAGGATCGGCGGACGCGGAGGCGCTATCGGTGTCGATCGGTGCCAGCGCCGCAGGCGACAACGCAGCGGCCGGCGGCGCGGCACCCGCCGCGGAACCCGCTGCGTCCTGCGGGTCGTCATCGAACAGCGACGCCTGGCGCGTATCCACGTTTCGCCGCGCCGCCGCCTTGCGCGCAGCGGTCGCCGATCTCGGAGCGGATACTGGCGCCGGCGCCGAAGCCTGGGCTGGAACTGGCGCGGCAACCGCCCCGGCCGCCTCGCCTTCCGGCACCGGCAACGCCGCGACGAAAGCCGCTTCGTCGATCCCGAGCGCATCCGCGATGCGCGTGCGCGCCGCGGCGGTGAACGTCGGCCGTGCGCTGAGTTCGGCGAACACGGCGCCGGCCTCGACCGCGGCAAGCTGATCCTTGTCGCCGAGCAGCACGAGCCGTGCGCCCGGCGCGAGCGCATCGAGCAGATGCGCGGCGAGCGCGACGTCGATCATCGACGCCTCGTCGACCACGATCAGATCGTACGGCAACGGATTGTCGCGATGATGGCGGAAGCCCGCCGCGCCGCCGCCGCCCAGCAGGCGATGCAGCGTGTACGACGTGTCGGGCAGGCGCGCGGCAAGTTCCGGCGGCAGGTCGCCCGCCCGCGCGTGCAACGCTTCCTGCATCCGCTGCGCGGCCTTGCCGGTCGGGGCCGCCAGCGCGATGCGCAAGCCCGGATGCGCGTCGAGCAGACAAGCCAGCACGCCGACGACGGTCGTCGTCTTGCCGGTGCCGGGGCCGCCGCTGACGATCGTCACGCGCCCGGTCAGCGCAACGATCGCCGCGACGCGCTGCCAGTCGACGTCACCGGTCGCGGGCCCGAAGTAACGCGCGAGACTGTCGCGCAACCGGCCGGGCGCCAGCGCGTCGCCCGGAGCGGCGACGCCGGCCTGCGCGACGAGCGCATCGGCGAGCCGTCGTTCGTAGTCGAAATAGCGCGACAGGTACAGATGGTCGTGCCGGTCGACGATCAGCGGCCGCTCGTCGCCGCGCGCGAGCGTGCCGAACGCCACCACGCCGCTCGCGGCAAGCGCCGCGCGCACGTCGTCGACCGGTTCCTCGTAGCGCTGCGCGAGCGCGCCGAGCGACACGCACACGTGACCGCCCGCGGTCGCCCGGCTGGTTGCGAACGCGGCACGCGCCGCCCAGCGCGCGGCTGCGGCCGGCGCACCCGCGCGGCGCGACAGGTCGCCGATGCGCCGCGCGAATCCTTCCGCAAGTGCGATGCCGAAATCAGCCGGCTCGGGCAGGCGCGCGACGAGGCCGCCGGTGAATTCGAGCGTATCGTCCGACTCGTTCATGCGCGGCCCCCTTCCATCATCCGGTCGAGCGCGTCGACGAGTTCGCGCGCGGGCCGCCGCGCATGCACGCCGGCCGGTTCGCCGCCGCTGCGCCAGCCGGGCCGCACGCCGCGCACGAACAAGTACAGGTAGCCCGCCATATGCGTGTCGTAGTCGTAGTCGGGCAACCGCCCGCGCAGATAGCGATGCAGCGCGACCGTGTAGAGTAGCGCCTGCAGGTGATACGCGTGATCGGCCATCGCGACGTCGAGCGCGCGCGGGCCGTAGGAATCCGGCGTATTGCCGAGATGGTTCGACTTCCAGTCGACGATCCAGAAGCGGCCGTCGTGTTCGACGATCATGTCGATGAAACCCTTGATGAAACCGGCGAGCATGCCCGCGTCCAGCGCAACGTCCGGATAGCCGTGCGCGACCAGCAGCCGGCGCAGCGCGCCCAGCTCAAGCGACGGCGCCGGGAACAGGAAACCCATTTCGTCGAGCCGCCTGGCGGGATCGAGATCCGCAAGCCGCATGCCCGGCACGAGCTCCGTGCGGACGACGTCGTCGACGAGCCGCGCCATCATCGCCGGCAGACGCGTCGCGAGTTCGGGCTCGGCCTCGACCGGCCGGTCATGCAGCGCGCCGAGCGCCGCCTGGCGCCACGAATCGGGCTCGGTGAACCGGCTGAGTTCGAACAGGCGATGGAGGCACTCGCCCGCTGCCGCACCGCGCGGAAACACGAGGATGTCGTCGTCCGGCGGCTCGACCGCGACCGGGTCGGCCACGGCAAACGCGCCGTCCGGCGCCACGGCCGCAAGCGCATCGTGATCGGGCCGCAGCTCGTCGTCCGTCACGACGGCGACGCCTGCCTCCTCGCGTGCCATCGACGCGGTCAGCGAACTGAAGCTCGCCATCCGCCACGCGTCGCGCAGCACCCGCGTCGCATGACGCGCCGCAAGCGTCTGCGATGCATCGTGCCCGGCCGCGAGCCGCTCACGGCGCGCCGGCACCGGCAACGGTGCAACGCTCACGGGCCCGCCCGCGAGCGCTTGCCACGCCGCGTCGAGCGCCGTTTCGTCGGGCGGCTCGTCGAGCCACGCGTCGAACGACTGGCCGGCGCCGGCGACGAGCCAGTTCAGCACGCTGCGCCGCGCCTCGCGGGTCGAGCGTGACGACAGATAGGGCCCGGCGACGAGATAGCACCGATAGACCGCGCGCGTGAGCGCCACGTAGACGAGCCGCGCGCGTTCCGCCGCCTGTTCGCGCAGCGCCTGGCGCGCGGCATGCTCGGCGGCTTCGTCGTCGCACCCGTAATGCAGCACGGCGTCGCCCGCATCGTCGTGATACTCGCGTGCGTCGGGCAGCGCCGACGCGGGCGGCTCGCGCAGCCCGCCGTCGTTCAGGAACGGACAGAACACGACCGCGTATTCGAGGCCCTTCGACTTGTGCACGGTCACGATCTGCACGAGATTGCGATCGGATTCGAGACGCAGCTGCGCTTCCTCGCCGCCGCCGTCGAGCCGTTGCGCGGCGAGCCAGCGCAGCGTCGGCGCGATGCCCGGCTGCGCGGACGCGCGCGCCTGCGTCAGCTCGGCCAGATGGTTGATGTCGGTCACGCGGCGTTCGCCGTCCGCGCCGGCCATCAGCCGCTCGGCGATCCGGAGTTCGCGCATGAACGTGCGCCACATCACCGCGAAGCCGCGTTCGCGCCACAGCAACCGATAGCGCGAGAAGCGCTCGACCCAGCTCATCGCGTCCGCGCCGTCGGCCGCTTCGCGCGACGCGTCGCCGTCGCCCTGCTCCATCCGCCACAGCGCACCCGCATCGAGGCCGAACCAGTCGGCCGCCAGCGCCGCGCGCAGGCGCCGCAGATCGCCCGGCGCATCGATCGCCGCCAGCACGCGCTCGAGCTGCTCCGCATCTCCGGTCGAAAACACCGACGCCTGCGCGAGCTCGACGCTGCCGATGCCCCACGTGGCGAGCACGCGCTTCACGAGGCTGCCCTGCCGGTGCGTCTGCACCAGCACCGCGATATCGCCCGGCGACAGCGGCGTATCGCCGAGCCGCACCTGGCCTTCGCGCGCGCCGCGCATCAGCCGGGCAATTTCGGCCGCGCACGCCTGGGCGGCCTGTGCCTGCGCGTCGCGCTTGAGCAGCGTGCCGTCGCCGCCCGGCAGCGCCCAGATCCGGAAATCGCCGGCCGGGCCCGGATCGGTCCCGTCGACGAACGGTGCCCGCACGCGCGTGCCGGCCCGCACCGCGTAATAGTCGAGCCCGTCGAGCACGAACGCGCGCGGGTTCGACATGAAGAAGCGGTTGCACGCATCGACGATCGCCGGCGTCGAGCGCTGGTTGACCGCGAGCGTGTAGCACGCGCTCGCGCTTGCCCGCGCGGCGAGATACGTGTGCAGGTCCGCCGCGCGGAAGCTGTAGATCGCCTGCTTCGGATCGCCGACCAGAAAGAGCGGCCCGCCCGGCGCGAAGATCCGGTCGAAGATCGCGAACTGCAGCGGGTCGGTATCCTGGAATTCGTCGATCAGCGCGGCCGGATAGCGCGCGCGCAGCGTCTCGGCGAGCCACGGATGCGCGTGAAGCGCGCGATACAGGTTCGCGAGCAGGTCGTCGAACGACACGACGCGGCGCGTACGCTTGCGTTCGGCCAGCTCGCCCGGCGCCGTGTCGAGCCAGTCGGCGATCAGCGCGAGCCAGCGCGCGCGCTGCGCGGCCTCGGCCGCGGCCACCGCCGCTTCGAGCGCGTCGGCTAAGTCGAAGAACGGGTGTTCGGGGGTCGCGCCGCCCTTTTTCGTCGCCTTCGCGAGCGCGGTGCGCGTGAGCTTGAGCGCTGCATTCGGGAGCGCGGCCGCGGCATTGCCCTGCGCGAAATGCGCGGACCACGCGCCGAGCGCATCGGCGACCGCGTCGGGCTTGTGCGAGCGCTGGTTCAGCACGGGCTGCGCGGTGCGCAGCAACGCGTCGATCGCGTCGCGCTCGTCGGCCCACATCCGCGCGGCCTCCGCAAAACATTCGGCGGCAGCGGCCTCCGCCGCTTCGTCCGGTTCGACGACGCCGTCCCAGCGCAGCGCGGCGAGCGGCTTCTTCAACCGCCGCGCGAGCTGCGCGTCGAGCGCGGCCGGGCCCGCGCCCGAATCGACGAGCCACGTCGCGAAGCCCGGCCAGCGCGCGGCCATCGGTTCGACGCGCGTGCGCCAGAAGTCCGCCGCGAGCTCGAAGCGCAGCGCCGCATCGTCGGCCTGCATGTCGAACGCGAACGGCATCGCGGCCGCGAACGGCGCTTCCTGCAGCGCACGCTGGCAGAATGCGTGAATCGTGTGGATCGCCGCCTGGTCGAATGCGCGCAGCGCCCGCCGGATCCGCTTCGCGGCGGTCTCGGGGTCGAGCGCGCCGGCTTCGCCGAGCGTCGTCTCGAGCAGGCGCGCGACGAACGGATCGCCGCCGTCGTCACCGGTATCGAGCACATGGGCGAGCTGCGCCAGCCGCCCGCGGATCCGCTCGTGCAGTTCGGCCGTCGCCGCCTTCGTGAAGGTCACGACGAGGATTTCGTCCGCGCCGAGATCCTTCTCCAGCAACAGGCGGACGTAAAGCGCGCAAATGTTCCACGTCTTGCCGGTGCCGGCCGACGCCTCGATCTGGTTGACGCCGTCGAGCGGGCACGCGAACACGTCGAGTTCGAGCGCCGCCTGCGGCTGGGATGCGGCGCTCATGCGACCTCCTTCAGGTGTTCCAGCATCGGCTCGAAGACGAGCCGCGCGAGTGTGCCGAACGGCTCGTCGAGCGACGGGTGTGCGCCGCGCCACGCGATCGCGATGGCCGGATCGTCGGCTTCGCTCACCACGCGCTCGTTGATCCAGACGCTCGCGGCCTTCGCCTCGCCGTCGGACATGCGCGCCCATGCGCTGCGCGGGAAGAACCGCAGCGGCATGCGCCGCCCCGCGCGAAACAGCGCGGCGAGCGGCGCCAGGTGCTCGAGCGGCGCCGCGACCGGCGTGAGTTCGAAGGCGCCGCCGCTGCCGAACCACAGCGTGCGGCGCGGACCGTCGGGCTCCACCGCGCAGTAGACGAGGTGCGCGAGCCACGCGGACAGGTAGTCGCGTGCGCTCGGCCGTGCATAACGATAGATGACCTGGCCCGCCGGCGTCAGCCGGTTCAGCGTACCGTGCAGCTCGAGCGGCGCACTCACTGCGTCGCCCGACAGCATCGCGTCATCGGCGCCGAACAGCGCCTGATCGGTGTCGGGCCATGCGGGCGCGATCGCGAGCGTGAACGGCCGCCGCTCCATGCCGTCGGCCAGCGCGCGCCGCACGTTCGACGCAAGCTGCGTCATCGAGCCGAGCGCCTGGTCGCGCCAGACGGCACCCGTCGCGCCGCCCGGCAGTTCCGGGCTGGCGTCCGCGATGCGCAGCGCATGATCGTGCACGCCCCCTTCATCCGATTCGATCAGGAGCGGCAGCACGCGCTCGGCGAGCGCGTCGCTGCCCGCGAAGTCGAGTGCGAACGGCTCCGTGTCGAGCAGTTCGGCCTGCGCGTCGGACAGCACGATGCCGAGCCGCGCGCGCAGCAGCGCACGGGCCGGATGCCGCCAGAAACGTTCGAACTCGCTGAACGCGACGGGCTCGACCGGCTCGGCCGGCAGCGGCTGCGCGAAGAACGGCGGCTCCCGTGTCGCGTCGCGCGCGGCTTCGGCCGCCAGCAGCGACGCGAGTGTCGCGCGCTCGGCGTCGTACGAAGCCAGTTCGCTGCCGGGCCGGAAATACTCGGCCGCGAACGGTTGCAGCGGATGCTCGACGATGAACGCGCGCCGCGCCGCGTCGACCGCGTCCGGCGCGGCGTCCGCGCCGGCCGTGACGAGCGCGAGATGGTCGAGCAGTTCGTCGACGAGCGCCGCGGGCGGCAACGGCGCGTTGTCGCGAATGCTGCGCCCCGTATAGGCGATCAGCAGCCGGTCGCGCGCGGCGAGCAGCAGGTCGAGGAACAGGTTGCGCTCGTCGTCGCGGCGCTGCCGGTCGCCGAGCTTCGGCAGGACCGCCATCAGGTCGAATTCGTCGGCGCGCGCGAGGCTCGGCAGCACGCCGTCGTCCATCCCGAGCAGGCACACGACGCGGTACGGCAGCCCGCGCAAGCTCGTCAGCGACGAGAACGTGACGCCGCCCCACGGCACCCCGCCGCGCGCCGGATCGTCGAGCGCGGCGGCCAGCCCCGCACGCACGACGGCCGCGGGCAACGCGTCGTCGGGCGCGCCTTCCGTCATCGCGGCGAGCATCGCGTCGAGCGCGTCGCGCACGCCCGCGAGCGCATCGGCATACGCGGCGCCGGAGTCGAAGAACCGCGCGAGCGTGTCGGCGAACAGCTCGCTCCATGCGCGCGGCGTGTGCGCGTCGGCGAGCCGCCGCGAGAAGCCGTCGAGATCGTCCGTGAAGCGCGCGAGCCGGCCGAGCAGTTCGGCCTCGCTGCCGGTGGCCGCCTCGATCGGCAGCCACGCGCCGACCGGTGCCGCGCCTTCGGGCATCGCATAGCCGAGGAAGAGCCGCGCGAGCGCGTCGGAAAACGTGTGGCGCGGCGCAGGCACCGCCGCGTCGTCGCTTGCCGTCGGCGACAGCCCGCGCCGCGCGCCGGCGGCCGCGAGCCAGGTCTGCACCGTCTCGAGCGCGGCTGCATCGATGCCGTAACGGGACGCCACCGCGTCGACGCGCAGCCATTCGACCAGTTCCGGCGCCCCGACCTGCCGCTCCGGCAATGCGAGCCATTCGAGCAGCACGCGCGCGACCGGGTTCGCCTGCGACGGCGGCAGGCCGGTGATCCGGTAAGGCACGCGCGCGCCGCCGGCGCCCGCCGTGCCGAACACGGCATCGATCAGCGGCCCGGCCGCCGCGAGATCGGCGACCGCCACCAGCACATCGGACGGCTGCAGCGTCGCGTCCGCATCGAACCATGCGAGCAGGCGGTCATGCAGCACCTCGAGCTGGCGCGCGAGGCTGTGACACACGTGCACCTCGATCCCGCGCTCGGCCGGCGCTTCGCCGAGTTCGGCCTCCGGCTGCAGGTCGAGGATCGCGTTCTGCACGCGCGCGAGCCAGGTCGGCGCGGGATTCCCGACGAAACGCGATGCATCGCCTGACGCGGCGCTTTCGGTCAGCTCGTGCAGCATGTGCAGCTGCGCCTGCGTCTGCCGCCCCCACTCGGCGAGCAGCGGATGGCCAACTTCCTGGTAGTCGAGCCGGCCGGCCGCGTCGAGCGCCTCCGCATGCGCGGCGGTGACGATGTCGAACCAGAATTCGCGGCACGGGTTGAGCGCATAGACGCGCACGTCGATCCAGCGCGACAGCTCGCGCAGCAGCGCGACGTGCAGCGGCGGCATCGTCGGCAGCGCGAACACGCTGACCGATTCCGGCCAGTCGGCCCGCGTGACGGTGTCGGGATCGAGGTTGCGCGCCTCCACGAGGAAGCGATGCGCGGGCGGCGTGCCGCTGTCGCTCAGCTCCGCGAGCAGCGCGCGCCACAACGCGGCCTGCCAGTGCTCGTCGTCGCGCGCGGCATCGCTGACACCGCGCGGCGCGGCGTGGCCCGCGAGCACCGACTCGCCGGCCTGCCACGCGGCCAGCCATTCGGGTCGATACGTCAGGTAATGATCGAGCACGGCCGCGACGCGCTGCGCGAGCTCGTAGCGCATCGCGTCGTCGGACGCGGACAGATACGCGGCCAGCCGCGGCGACGCGAGCCACGGCGCGCCGCTCGCGCCCTGCGCGAACAGCCGGTAGCAGCGCCACACGAGGCGATCGGGTGCGAACGGCGAGCGCGCGGGCACCGTCAGCACGCGGCCGATCTGCGCCCACAGCCATTGCGCGAGATACGTGAACTCGACGTTCGCGCACACGCCGTGGCGCGCGGCGATGTCGAGTTCAAGACGGCGGCGCAGCGCCGCGCTCGGCACGATGACCTGATGCGGCGCCCACGGGCCGTTGCGGGCCGGGAACGCGGCCAGGTCGTCGAGCAGCGCGTCGGCCAGCGTTTCGTGACGGTTCGAATAGAAGAGATGGAGCATGAAGCGGGTGTCGAAGCCTCGCGCCGAACGGGTCGGGCGAACGGGAGCACCAAGGATAGCAAAAGGACCGTCGCGATGAACCTCGTCCGACCGGCCAGGTTTTGCGGACCGCGAAATACGATAGACTCGTCGCCAGTCAATACGCCGCCCCGGGCGTCTTCGTCTGTCATTCAGCCCATCGATGCGCTATTCGGTCGAAATCAGAAAGTTTTTCTACAGCCAGTACTTTTTCGGCGGCCTGCGGATCGCGGTCGGCGTCTCGCTGCCGGCCGTGCTGTGCCTGATCGTGTTTCACAACCGGGAACTCGGCTTCACGATCTCGACCGGCGCGCTCGGCGCGTGCGTCGTCGACATGCCGGGCCCGCTGAAGTACAAGCACAACGAAATGCTCGCGTGCAGCGTGATCGGCTTCCTGGCCGCGCTCGCGACCGGCCTCGCCACACCGAACATCTTCGCGCTCTGGCTGACGATCGTGCCGCTCACGTTCGTGCTGTCGCTGATCGTCGTCTACGGCAACCGCTGGCCGCAGATCAGCTTCGCGACGCTGTTCATGATGGTGATGACGCTCGAGGAGAATTTCACGCCGCTGCAGGCGTTCATCAATGCCGGCTGGATTCTCGCGGGCGGCCTCTGGTACACGTACTGGGCGACGCTCGTGTCGCAATGGCAGGCGCGCCGGATCGAGCAGCAGGCGCTCGCCGAAAGCCTGTTCGCGTGCGCCGACTACCTGCTCGCGCGCGCGCAGTTCTACGATCTCGACGCCGATCTCGACGAGTGCTACCGCAATCTCGTCGCGAAGCAGATCACCGCGGTCGAGACGCAGGAAACCGCACGCGACATCGTGTTGCGCAACCTGCCGAAGCTGCGCCGCGGCAAGCTCGATCCCGGCCGCACGACGATGTACAACCTGTTCATCAACAGCGTCGACCTGCACGAACTGTTCGTCGGCGCACACACCGACTACCCGCTCGTGCGCAACACGTTCGGCGGCTCCGACCTGATCATTTTCTATCGCGACCTGATCCGCAAGGCGGCCGCCGATCTCGAGGAGATCGGCCTCGCGGTGCTCGAGAACCGCGCGCCGCATTCGCGCATCAGCGTGAAGGCCGAACTACGCGCGATCGAGTACGAGATCGAGCTGATGCGCAAGAAGAACTTCCCGGCCACCAACGCGGAAGCCTACGCGGCCGTGCTCGCGACGTTCCGGCGCATCTGGAGCGCGACGCGCCTGATCGACCGGATGCGCCGCAACCTGTCGGGCCATGCCGACCCGCAGCAGACCGAACTGAAGATCGACAAGGCGCTCACGCGCTTCCTGCAGCGGCGCCGGATGTCGCCGCTCCTGATCTTCTCGAACCTGAACATGCGCTCGCCGAGCTTCCGCCACGCGCTGCGCGTGACGATCGCGGTCGCGGTCGGCTTCTGGCTCGGCCGGCTGCTGCCGCTCACGAACGCATACTGGATCGTGATGACGACCATCATCATCCTGAAGCCCGGCTACTCGCTCACCAAGCAGCGCAACGCGCAGCGTATCGTCGGCACGCTGATCGGCTGCGCGGCGAGCATTGCGCTGATCTACACGGTCAAGGAGCCGCACCTGCTGATCGCGATCATGTTCGGGTCGATGGTGATGAGCTACAGCCTGCTGCTGTTCAACTACGCGGCGAGCGTCGTGTTCACGTCGTCCTACGTGCTGCTGATGTTCCACCTGCTCGCGCCGGGCAGCATGCGGATCATCGGCGAGCGGGCGATCGACACGGTGGTCGGCTGCATGATCGCGATCGCCGCGAGCCGCCTGTTCCCGTATTGGGAATACCGGCTGATGGGCAAGCTCGTCACCGACATGCTGACGTCGACCCGCAAGTATTTCGAAGCCGTCTGGCGCGCCGGGCGCGGCGCGTCGCCGCCGCCCGTGCCGGCCGCGGACGGCGCGGCGGTCGTGCCGGTCGTCGCCGCGGCGATCGAGACGCCGGCCGCCGCCCTCGACGACGACTACCGCTACCGCCTCGCGCGCAAGGACGTGCACATCGCGTTCGCGAACCTCGGCCAGGCGTTCCAGCGGATGATGATCGAGCCGAAGGCGCACCAGCGCTTCGTGCCGGAGCTGAACGACCTGCTCGTGCAGACGCACGTGCTCGGCGCGCAGATCACCGCCGCCGCGCCGCTGATCCGCAGCGCGTGCGCGGCCGACGAGAACCTCGGCCACGACGATGCGCTGCGCCGCGGCCTGTCCGCCGTGCTCGAGAATCTCGAGCGGGCGGAAGCCGGCGAGCCGCCGCCGGCCGACCAGCTCGACGCGACGAAGCAGATCACGCGCGACCTCGATGCGATGGTCGTGTCCGCGGAAAAATCCGACGCGGTCGGCGCCGAGCTCACGCACGACCTGAAGGTACTCGCGCACCAGTGCAAGCAGATGCTCGCGTCGTCGCTGCTGATCCGCAAGGACGCGAGCGTCATCCGCCTGCCCGCATGACGGCTTGAAGTTGTCCCGCCGCCGGCCGCCCGCGCATGCACGCGGGCCGGCCGGCGGCGCGCCCCGCTCCCGCAGCACCTTTCCGAAGCATGCCCCGCCCACCACACGGCCCGTGCCCACGCCGCGCGATGGCCCCAGCCCGATTCCGCCGGTTGCGCCAGTCAGGGAATACCCGATTCCGGTCACATGGCCCGGCTTGTTATCATTCGTTCACATTTAAGTTGTCTATACAACTTGACCCAACCGGGCCGACTCCGCTCGCCCGGTTCGTCGCATAACGATATCGGAGACTTGATGAAGAACTTGCAGCGCCACCTGAGCGCGCGGCACATCCGCTTTCTCGCGCTGGGCTCGGCGATCGGCACCGGCCTGTTCTACGGCTCGGCGTCCGCGATCCAGCTCGCGGGCCCGGCGGTGATCCTGGCCTATATCCTGGGCGGCGCGGCCGTCTACATGGTGATGCGCGCGCTCGGCGAGATGGCCGTGCGCGAGCCCGTCGCCGGCTCGTTCGGCCACTACGCGACCGAAAACCTCGGCCCGTTCGCGGGCTTCGTCACCGGCTGGACCTACACGCTCGAAATGGTGATCGTCGCGATCGCCGACATCACCGCGTTCGGCATCTACATGGGCTTCTGGTTTCCGGACGTCCCGCAATGGATCTGGGTGCTCGGCGTCGTCGCGGTCATCTGCGGGCTGAACCTGTGCCACGTGAAGGTGTTCGGCGAGCTCGAGTTCTGGCTGTCGATCATCAAGGTCGGCGCGATCGTCGCGATGATCGGCGGCGGCGTCGCGATCCTGCTGACCGGCATGCATTTCGGCCATTCGGCCGACGTGCCGACGTTCGCGAACCTGTGGAACCATGGCGGCTTCTTCCCGAACGGGATCGGCGGGCTGATCGCGTCGTTGTCGGTCGTGATCTTCGCGTACGGCGGCATCGAGGTGATCGGGATGAGCGCCGGCGAGGCGAAGGACCCGGAGCGCGTGATTCCGCGCGCGATCAACGCGGTGCCCGCGCGCATCCTGCTGTTCTACGTGCTGACGATGGTCGTGCTGATGTCGATCAGCCCGTGGACCGGCGTCGGCGGCGACGGCAGCCCGTTCGTGCAGATCTTCTCGGCGCTCGGCGTGAAGTCGGCCGCGACGATCCTCAACCTCGTGGTGATCAGCGCGGCGATCTCGGCGATCAACAGCGACATCTTCGGCGCGGGCCGGATGATGTTCGGGATGGCGCGCCAGGGCCAGGCGCCGCGCGTGCTGATGACGACGTCGCGGCACGGCGTGCCGTGGGTCACGGTGCTCGTGATGGCCGGCGCGCTGCTGATCGGCGTGCTGCTCAACTACCTGATGCCGAAGGACGTCTTCCTGGTGGTCGCGGCGATCGCGACGTTCGCGACCGTGTGGGTGTGGCTGATGATCCTGCTGTCGCAGGTCGCGATGCGCCGTCGCCTGTCGAGCGCGGAAGTCGCGGCGCTGAAGTTCAAGGTGCCGCTGTGGCCCGTCGCGCCCGCGCTGACGATCGCGTTCATGGGCTTCGTGATCGTGATGCTCGGCTGGTTCGAAGATACGCGCGTCGCACTCTACGTCGGCGCGGCATGGCTCGCCCTGCTCGCGGCCGTGTTCTACGCACGAATCCGCCCGAAGTTTGCGCCTGCGTCACGATGACGCACGACTGACCCTTCCATGCGGCGCGCCGGCTTCGGCGCCCGCGTCTCTCCCGGCGCGACGCGACGCCTCACGCGTCGCCCGCCGCCGCCTCTACCCTTCCCGCCGTTTCCGCGCATCGCCGGCTGCCCGACCGGGCCGCACGGCGATGACGCGCGTCAGCGTCAACGTCAGTGCGACGCGGCGCTCGCGGCTTCGGCCGGATGGGCCTCGTCATACGCATGCTTCTGCGAGATCGCGTTGTACAGGATCGTGCCGATCACGAGCAGCACGGCCACGACGATCAGGATGCTCACGTTGCGGACAGGGTTCTTCTTGCGCTGATCGTTCATGGTCGGTGCGGCTCCGTCGAATTCGTTGAAGCGGGCATTCTACGCGCTTGCGCCCGCGCTGCGACGCCCCCCGTTGTGCGCCCCGTTGTGCGCCCCGTTGCACGCCCTCCTCCCGCCTTCCTTCCTGCTTTCCGTCAGCTTTCATTTGATAATCATTCCCATTCCGATCTAGAATCCTGAATCTTTCGCTTTGTAATGTTTCGGGTCGCTCGGGCGGCAGGCACGCCCCGGAACGCTTCCTCGTCCGCCTGCCTCATCGGAGTCTCCATGTCGAATCCGCGCACCCGCCTGCTGCCGCTCGCCGGCGCCCTCGCCCTTGCCGCCGCCGCGTTCGCGCCGCTGGCCCACGCTGCCGAGGAAGTGAGCCTGTACACCACCCGCGAACCGAAGCTGATCCAGCCGCTGATCGACGCGTTCACGAAACAGAGCGGCGTCAAGGTCAACACGGTGTTCGTGAAGGACGGCCTGCTCGAGCGCGTGAAGGCGGAAGGCGCGCAATCGCCGGCCGACGTGCTGATGACGGTCGACATCGGCAACCTGCTCGACCTCGTCGACGGCGGGCTCGCGCAGCCGGTGCGCTCGAAGGTGCTCGACGACGCGATTCCCGCGAACCTGCGCGGCGCGCAGGGCGACTGGTACGCGCTGTCGCTGCGCGATCGCGTGCTGTATGTGGAGAAGGACCTGAAGGTCGACGCGTTCCGCTACGAAGATCTCGCCGATCCGAAATGGAAGGGCAAGGTCTGCATCCGCTCGGGGCAGCATCCGTACAACACGGCACTCGTCGCGGCGATGATCGCGCACGACGGCGAAGCCGCGACCGAAAAGTGGCTGCGCGGCGTGAAGGCGAACCTCGCGCGCAAGGCGACGGGCGGCGACCGCGACGTCGCGCGCGACATTCTCGGCGGCATCTGCGACGTCGGTCTCGCCAACGCGTACTACGTCGGTCACATGAAGAACGCGGAAGCCGGCACCGATGCACGCAAGTGGGGCGACGCGATCAAGGTCGTGCGGCCGACGTTCGCGAACGCGAAGAGCGGCGGCACGCACGTGAACGTCAGCGGCGCGACGGTCGCGAAGCACGCGCCGCACAAGGCCAACGCTGTGAAGCTGCTCGAGTACCTCGTGTCGCCGGACGCGCAGGCGCTGTATGCGCAGGCGAACTACGAATACCCGGTGCGCGCGAACGTGAAGCTCGATCCGGTGATCGCGAGCTTCGGCACGCTGAAGGTCGACCCGCTGCCGCTGACCGAGATCGCGAAGCACCGCAAGGCGGCCAGCCAGCTCGTCGACAAGGTCGGCTTTGACAACTGATGCAGCGTTCGTCCGCGCGCGCCGCCGGCCGCTTCGTTCGCGCGCGGGCAGCCTCTGGCTGGGCGCGGCCGTCGCGATCGCCGCGGCGGTCGCGGCGCCGCTCGCGGTGCTGGTCGCGGCCGCGTTCGGCGCCGATCTCGCGCACTGGAAGCACCTCGCCGAATTCGTGCTGCCGCAGGCGCTCGTCAATACGCTGCTGCTGCTCGCGGGCGTCGGTGCGATCGTCACGGTAGTCGGCACCGGCTGTGCGTGGCTCGTCACCGCGTACGATTTTCCCGGCCGCCGGATGCTGACCTGGGCGCTGCTGCTGCCGCTCGCAGTGCCCACCTATATCGTCGCATTCGCGTATCTCGACCTGCTCCACCCGATCGGCCCCGTGCAGGGGGCGATCCGCTGGCTGCTCGGCTTCGACAGCCCGCGCCAGTTCCGCCTGCCCGACCTGCGCTCGCTTCCCGGCGCGATCTTCGTGCTCGGCTTCGTGCTGTATCCGTATGTGTACCTGAGCACGCGCGCGATGTTCGTCACGCAGTCCGCGAGCCTGCTCGAAGCCGCGCGCACGCTCGGCGCCGGACGCATCGCGACGTTCTGGCGCGTCGTCGTGCCGCTCGCGCGGCCCGCGATCGCGGTCGGCGTGAGCCTCGCGCTGCTCGAAACGCTGAACGACATCGGCGCGTCGGAATTCCTCGGCGTGCAGACGCTGACCGTATCGGTCTACACCACGTGGATCACACGTTCCGATCTCGCCGGCGCCGCGCAGATCGCGCTCGCCATGCTCGCGATCGTCGTCGGCATGATCGTGCTCGAACGCTACGGGCGCCGCCGCCAGCGCTACGCGCACGGCCGGCGCATGCGTCCGGTCGCACCGCGCAAGCTGACGGGCGCGGCCGCGTGGAGCGCCGCCGCGTTCGGCTGGCTGCCGGTGCTGCTCGGTTTCGGCGCGCCGGCCGCCTACCTCGCGGTCGAGACCGGCAAGCGGCTGCATCTCGTCGGCGGCGTCTCCGCGCAGTTGCTGACCGGGCTCGCGAACACGCTGACGATCGCCGCCGCCGCTACCGTCGCGACGCTCGCATGCGGGCTGGTCGTCGCGTGGGCGGCACGTGCGCAGCGCGACAGCGCGCGCGCGGGCCCCGCCCGCGTGTGCGCGCGCATCGCGAGCCTCGGCTACGCGGTGCCGGGCACCGTGCTCGCGATCGGCCTGTTGATCCCGTTCGCGACGGCCGACCGGCTGCTGGGTGCGGCGCTCGGCCGCGACGGGCTGCTGCTGATGGGGTCGGCCGCCGCGCTCGTGATCGCGTACACCGTGCGCTTTCTCGCGATTTCGGCCGGCAGCATCGAAGCCGGCCTCGCGCGCATTCCGCCGTCGCTCGAACAGGCCGCACGCTCGCTCGGCGAGACGGCCGGCGGCACGCTGCGCCGCGTGCACCTGCCGCTGCTGCGGCCCGCGCTCACGACGAGCGCCCTGCTCGTCTTCGTCGACGCGATGAAGGAGTTGCCGGCGACGCTGCTGCTGCGCCCGCTGAATTTCGACACGCTCGCGACCTGGCTGTATGCGGAAGCCGCGCGCGGCACCTATGAGGAAGGCGCGGTCGCCGCGCTCGCGATCGTGCTGGCCGGGCTCGTGCCCGTGATCCTGCTCGCGCGCACCCGTCACAAGATCGGAGCCTGACACCGTGAACCTGCTCGAACTCGACGACCTCTGCGTCGCCTACGACACGCCGCACGGCCGCCGCACGGTGGTCGACGGCCTGAGCCTCGCGCTGCCGCGCGGCGACATCGGCTGCCTGCTCGGCGCCTCGGGCTGCGGCAAGACCACCGTGCTGCGCGCGATCGCGGGCTTCGAGCCCGTGCGCATGGGGCGCATCGTGCTGGACGGCACGCCCGTCGCGGCGCCGTCGCTCGACGTGCCGCCCGAGCGGCGGCGCATCGGCATGATGTTCCAGGACTACGCGCTGTTCCCGCACCTGAGCGCGGCCGACAACGTCGCGTTCGGCCTGCGGCGGATGCCGAAGGCCGAACGGCACACCCGCGTCGCGGACATGCTCGAACTCGTCGGCCTCGCCGCTTCGGGCAGCGCGTATCCGCACGAATTGTCGGGTGGCCAGCAGCAGCGTGTCGCCCTCGCCCGCGCGCTCGCGCCGTCGCCGGAGCTGCTGCTGCTCGACGAGCCGTTCTCGAATCTCGACGTCGATACGCGCGAGCGGCTCGCGTTCGAGCTGCGCGATATCCTGAAGCGCACGGGTCACACCGCGATCCTCGTCACGCACAATCAGGCGGAAGCGTTCGCGATCGCCGACCGGATCGGCGTGATGAAGGATGGCCGGCTCGCGCAATGGGACACGCCGTACGCGCTGCACCATCATCCGGCCAGCCCGTTCGTCGCGGAGTTCGTGCGCCGCGACGCACTGGCGGACGAACGCGCACGCGCGCTCGCGCGCGGTCGCTGAGCGGACCATAACGACAACGGCGCGCATCGTCGGCGGGTACACACAACACGCAACACGCACGCGCACCGCCGCGATGCATCGCCGTCCCGCGCGCTACGCCGGCTCGGACAGGTCGCGCACCGGCAGCGCGGTCGAATACTTGATCTGCTCCATCGCGAACGACGAGCTCACGTCGAACAGCGGCACCGCGCGGATCAGTTGCTTGTACACGCGATCGTAATCGTCGATGCCAGCCACCACGACCCGCAGCAGATAGTCGGTCTCGCCGCTCATCCGGTACACCTCGACGACTTCCGGCATGTCGCGCACGGCCTGCGTGAAGCGCTGCGCCCACTCCTCGGTGTGCTGGTTCGTGCGGATCGCGACGAACACGGTCGTGCCGACACCGAGCTTGCGCGGATCGCACAGCGCGACCTGCGCGCGGATCGCGCCGGTTTCCTTGAGCCGCTGGACGCGCTTCCAGCAGGGCGTCTGCGACAGGTTCACGCGCTGCGCGAGTTCCGCGATCGGCAATGTGGCATCTGCCTGCAACAGCTCCAGCAGCTTGCGATCGATGGCATCCATTTACCCATTCCCTCGTAGATAGAAATTTTTTCTATGCATCCTGCATGACGGGGAACAATATGGAAACCGCTGCGCGGCGTCGACCGGGATAAATACCAATCAGGCAGGAAAGGCGCCGCAACGCGCACGATCCCGTGCACACCCGCCCATCGATCATCGGCACACCAGACGAAACAGGCGACGCCACCCGTCGAGGTGGAATCGCCTGAAGTCACTGCGACTGCGCTGCCTGCCGCGGGCCGCTCACGGCGAATACGGCACTGGCGCGCCGCCTCGCCGCGGTGCCGCTCAATACGCGACGGTCGCGATCTCGCGCACGAAGCTGTCTTGCTCGAGCGCATCGACGAACGCGACCGCGTAGTCTTCCGCCGAGATCTTGCTGTTGCCCTGTGCGTCCACGATCAGCTTGCCGACGCCCGTGCGGAACGTGCCCGTGCGCTCGCCCGGCGCGATCAGGGCGGCCGGCGCGAAGAACGTCCAGTCGAGATCGCCGACCGTCTCCAGATAGTCGAGCGCGTCGCGGTGCGCGAGCGCGACCGCCTTGTACGCGTCCGGGAAACCTTCGGTGTCGACCAGCTGCTTGCCCGGCGCGACTTCGAGCGAACCGGCGCCGCCCACCACCACGAGCCGCTTCAGGCCCGCCTGGCGCGTGCTTTCCACCAGCGCCTTCGCCGCGGCGACGATCTTCGCGGGATCGTCCTGTTTCGGGCTGTACGCACTCGCGACGACGTCATGCCCCGGCAGCGCGGCCGCGATGCTGGCCGCATCGAACAGGTCGGCCGCCTTCGCGGTGATACCGTCGGCGGCCGCGCCCGGATGGCGCGACAGCGCGGTCACGCGATGGCCGCGGCGCACGGCTTCCGCCGCAATGCGCGAGCCGATCATCCCGGTGGCGCCAAACAGTGCGATGTTCAACGAACGTTGCGTCATGTCGATTCTCCAGAAATAAAAGGTAACTATAACGATTACATATTGGACCGAAAAAAAACGGAGCAACACTCCGTCGTGCCGGTCGCCGCGTGTGCGCGCCGCCCGGCCTCCTGCCCTGCCTCATCCGTTGCCTGCGCTCACCCGCCGGCACTGCCCGCCGGCCGGCTGCGCTGCTCCGATTCGAGCACGTCGGCCGTGACATCGGCGAGCGTGCGCGTGGCAAGCGATGCTTCCATCGCGCGCTGCGCGTCGCCGATATAGTCGATCAGCACACCCTGGATGTGCCGCCCGACGAGACACGCGGGATTCGGCGCCTCGCGGTGCAGCGCGAACAGCTGCGCATCGTCGACCGCGCGATACACGTCGAGCAGCGTGATCTCGCCCGGCTCGCGCGCCAGCAGCGCCCCGCCGCCCGCGCCGAGCTGCGACGTGGTCAGCCCCGCGGCCGCCAGCATCGACAGCAGACGGCGAATCAGCGCCGGATTCGTGTTCACGCTGCCCGCGATGATGTCGGACGACAACGGCGCGCCCTCCTGCATCGACAGCAAGGCGAGCACGTGAACGGCAAACGCGAACCGGCTGCTGGTATTCATTCCTCACTCACTCGACGACGCCGGCCCGAACTGCAGCCGGCGACAATGTGTAACCACTATAATTACATTTTGCGGATTGTGCAAGGGCCGGCGGGCCGGCTACTCACCGCTGGCCGGCTTCGCACCCGACGCGTTCTGCTGGCTCCACTGCTGGAGCTTCTTGCCAGCCTCCGCGATCTTCGCGCCGGCTTCGGAGGCCGCGTGCGCGACGACCGCCGAAGCGGCCGCATCGATCTGCGCCTGCGCGGCGGACGCGAGGCCGCTCGCGGACAGCGGCGGCACGGCCGATGCCGCGCTCGCGATGCCGGCCTTCGCGGCATTGATCTGCTGGTTGACGGAGCTCGCCACCTGGTCGAGCGCCTTGGCCGCGTTGTTCGCGGCATCGGCGGCCGCGCTCGCGGCCGTATCGGGTTGCGTGACCGGCGTACCGGACTTCTCGCAGCCTGCGAGCAACAGCACCGCACCGACGGCCGTGGCCGCCAGCACGGACCCGGGCACGCGTCGCGCCCGCCAAGTCTTCATCTTCATCAGCAATCTCCGGCCGTGCACCGCGCGGCCTGAATGGTTGGACCGATGTCGATGATACCGCCTGTGGAACCAGGCCAATGACGACTCCCGATTAAAAATGCCTTTCAATTTCGGATTCGTCTGATTCAATCGAGGGCGCGCCGGCACTAAAGTAGGCAGGCTTCAATCTGCTCGGTCCGCTTCCCGCTTCTTCATGGCTTTCCTCATCGACTGGTTCATCGCGCTGGCCGCCGTGCTCGCCGCCACCCTGTTCCTGTGCCTTCGCTCCCCGTCCGCGACGCGCCTGCGTGCTGCCGGGCGCCCGCGCCGCGTGGCGTGCGCACGCCTGCTCGTGCAAGCGGTGATCGGCTTCTGGACGGCCGCGCTGATCGTCGCGCAAGGCATCCTCGGCCCCGACGGCGACGGCCAGTCGCACGCGGGCGTCGCGGCGCTCGCGTTCGCCGCGCTCGGGCTCTCGACCGTCGCCGCCTACTGGTCCGTATGCGCGGCGCGGCTACGGCGGCCACGCGCGCTGTTCGCGCGCCGCTGACGCGCCAGTCCGGTGCATCGCGGCGCACCACGACGCACCGCGCCGCGCGTCACGCGCACCAGTTGCGCACACGTCGCACCACGCCCGTGCGCCCGTCGCGGCCGCCGAACCGCATGCGGCCTGCCCCGCCACCGTGCATGCGTCACCGGAATGCCGCGCCGCCCGGCCTTCCGCACCAATTGCACGCAGCCGTTCACCAAGTTGGCTCGATACTTGCGTTCCTTGCCCGATTTTTGCGCAAGGAAGCCACGGCATGGATGGTCTGAAATCCGGCGTCGACACACTGTTCCTGTTGATCGGCGCCGTCATGGTGCTCGCGATGCACGCGGGCTTCGCATTTCTCGAACTCGGCACGGTCCGCAGGAAGAACCAGGTCAACGCGCTCGTGAAGATCCTGGTCGACTTCTCGGTGTCGACGCTCGCGTACTTCTTCATCGGCTACACGATCGCGTACGGCGTCGAGTTCTTCGACGACATCGGCACGCTGTCGCAGCACAGCGGCTACGCGCTCGTACGCTTCTTCTTCCTGCTGACGTTCGCGGCGGCCATCCCGGCGATCGTGTCCGGCGGCATCGCCGAACGCGCGAAATTCAATCCGCAACTCGTCGCGACGCTGATCATCGTCGGCTTCATCTATCCGTTCTTCGAAGGGATCGCGTGGAACGAGCGCTTCGGCGTGCAAGCCTGGCTCACGCATGCGTTCGGCGCGCCGTTCCACGATTTCGCGGGCTCGGTCGTCGTGCACGCGTTCGGCGGCTGGGTCGCGCTGCCGGCCGTGCTGCTGCTCGGCGCACGCCACGGCCGCTATGCGAAGGACGGCCGGATCGCCGCGCATCCGCCGTCGAACATTCCGTTCCTCGCGCTCGGCGCGTGGGTGCTCGCGGTCGGCTGGTTCGGCTTCAACGTGATGAGCGCGCAGACGCTCGACAAGATCAGCGGCCTCGTCGCCGTGAACTCGCTGATGGCGATGGTCGGCGGCACGCTCGCCGCGTGGATGGCCGGCCGCAACGATCCGGGCTTCACGTACAACGGCCCGCTCGCGGGTCTCGTCGCGGTCTGTGCGGGTTCCGACGTGATGCACCCGATCGGTGCGCTCGTCACCGGCGCGGCGGCCGGCGCATTGTTCGTCGCGATGTTCACCTGCGTGCAGAACAAGTGGCGCATCGACGACGTGCTCGGCGTGTGGCCGCTGCACGGGATGTGCGGCGCGCTCGGCGGCCTCGCGGCCGGCGTGTTCGGGCAACCCGCGCTCGGCGGCCTCGGCGGCGTGTCGTTCGTGTCGCAGCTGATCGGCACGCTCGGCGGCATCGCGCTCGCCACCGCCGGCGGCACGCTCGTGTACGGCGCGCTGAAGGCGACCGTCGGCCTGCGCCTCGATCGCGAAGCCGAATTCGACGGTGCCGACCTGTCGATCCACCGCATCTCGGCGACGCCCGAGCGCGACTGAGCGCAAACGCTTGCGACCGGCGTCCGGCAGCCCGCCTGACGGACGCCCGACACATCATTACGTTTTCAATTCAAAAAACTTTCATCGAGCATCCCTACACTTCGGTCCAGTTTTCAACTTGCCTTCGCATTGCTTGCTGATCGCCTGCTTCGCGAAACGCCATTCTTCCAATACCTGAAACTGGACTCCACATGCCCGCGTTGCCCAATGCTTCCCGTCGTCAGGCCCTGAAGATCCTCGCCGGCGCGCCCATGCTGCCCCTCTCCGGCCTCGCGCTGCCGGCCCTGCTGACGGGCTGCGGCGGCGACGACAATCCGGCGACGACGCCAGCCGCCGCCGCGTACACGTCGGCGGCGTTCTCGGCGATGGCCGCGCCCACGCTCGACAACGCGGCCGCGATGGCCACGACGACGGTCGGCTCGACGCTGTCGGTGTCGTTCTCGGACGGCTCGTCGCGCAACTTCAAGCTCGCGTACCGGCCGTTCTTCGTGACGGGCGACATGGTGCCGGACGGCAAGGGCGGCACGACGCTCGCGGGCGGCTACTACGACATCAACAACCAGCCGATCATCGACCGCTCGGTGGCGGGCAAGGAGCGCCAGTTCTATTCGGACTGCCCGGACGGCAGCTCGCTGCTGACGCTGAAGAACGCCAGCGTCGCCGGCGTGAAGGGCAACACGGTCTTCGCGGTCGTGCAGTTCGAATACACGACGCGCGACCAGGCGAGCGCGTCGCAGTACGGCCAGCTGCCGTCGCCGATCGCGGTGATCACGCTCGACCAGGATCCGTCCAACGGCGCGCTGAAGGTCGTCAAGTATCACAACGTCGACACGTCGAAGGCGCACGGCCTGTGGATCACCTGCGGCGCGAGCCTGTCGCCGTGGGGCACGCACCTGTCGAGCGAGGAATACGAGCCGGACGCGACGAAGGCCGCGACCGACGCGCAGTTCAAGGCATTCAGCAGGAACACGTTCGGCGACGAGACGAAGGCGAACCCCTACCACTACGGCCACCTGCCCGAGATCACGGTGAACCCGGACGGCACCGGCACGGTGAAGAAGCACTACTGCCTCGGCCGCATCTCGCACGAGCTGATCCAGGTGATGCCGGACCAGCGCACCGTGATGATGGGTGACGACGCCACCAACGGCGGCCTGTTCATGTTCGTCGCCGACAAGGCGGCCGATCTGTCGGCCGGCACGCTGTACGTCGCGAAGTGGACGCAGACGTCGTCCGCCGGCGCGGGCAGCGCGACGCTCACGTGGATCAGGATCGGCCACGCGACGAGCAGCGAGATCGAGACGCTCGCGAACACGCTGAAGGCGTCGGACATCATGGACCTGACGACGACCGACCCGAGCGACGCGAGCTACACGAAGATCCACTTCGGCGGCAAGTTCAACTGGATGCGCGTGAAGCCCGGGATGGAAAAGGCGGCCGCGTTCCTCGAGACGCACCGCTACGCGGCGCTGCTCGGCGGCAGCATGGCGTTCACGAAGCTCGAAGGCACGACGGTCAACGCGAAGGACAAGATCGTCTACACGGCGATGTCGCGGATCGAGACGTCGATGGTCCAGGGCAATGCGGTGTCGCGCGACGTCGCGGTGGACAAGAAGATCGCCGCGGGCGCCGTCTACGCGCTGAACCTGAAGGCCGGCCAGCGCGACACGTCGGGCGGCGCGATCGACAGCGAGTGGGTGCCGGTCGACATGGGCGCGCCGGCCGCGCTCGTCGGCGAGGACCTCGCCGCGGCCGATGCGCTCGGCAACCTCGCGAACCCGGACAAGATCGCGAACCCCGACAACCTGAAGTTCTCCGAGAAGTTGCGCACGCTCTTCATCGGCGAAGACTCGGGCATGCACGTGAACAACTTCCTGTGGGCGTACAACGTCGACACGAAGTCGCTGGTACGCGTGCTGTCGTGCCCGGCCGGCGCTGAATCGACCGGCCTGCACGCGGTCGACGAGATCAACGGCTGGACCTACATCATGAGCAACTTCCAGCACGTGGGCGACTGGGAGTCGCCGCTGCACGACAAGGTCAAGACCACGCTCGATCCGCTCGTGCGCGCGAACTACAAGGACCGCTTCGGTGCCAGCGTCGGCTACCTGACGGCCGAGCCGACCAGCATCAAGCTCGCGAAGGCCTGACCGGACGCGCGGGGGCGAGCGCCGCCGGCGCGACGCCCTGCCCCTGACCGGGCGTCCCTTTCTTCTTCACGTTTCATTCGTCGGCGCTCCACGCCGTTTTTACGCGCGATGCCCGTTGCGGGCGTCGCGCTTTTTTTGCGCGGGGTTTGCGTCGCGCGTTGCCGGCCACGCGTCAATGCAGGCCGCCCGGCGCCTTTCCGGGCAGCGAGCCGCCCGGAAACCCGGACAGGCTCGGCGCACTGGCCGGCCGCGCCGGCGCCGCCGGCGACGCTTCGTCAGCCGGCGCGGCCAGCCCCGGTGCGAGGTAAAGAAACTTCCATTGCCGATAGGTTTCGACGCCCTCGAAGTCCATGTATCGCTGCGGGAATCCGGCGCGTTTGATCGTCGCGCCGTCCGAGCTGCTGGATACGCCGTAGAAGCGGTCGGCCCGCCACAGAAACGACCAGTCGTTCTTTCCGCTGACCGGATCCGGATACGCGCGGCGCAGATGGTGCATGGGTGTTGCAAAGCGCGTATCGTCCAGCAGGTCGTCGACCGTTTGCGGGTACGCGCGCCCGACACGGTAGTACGCGACAATGGCCCTGCGGTACTGATCGCCGACGAACAGCAGTTGCCGCTCCTGTTCGCGGCGCCGCTGCAGCGACCAGACATCCAGCGCGCCGGCCAGCGCGATCGACATCAGCATCAGCGCGATCAGCAGCGCGAGCAGCACGAGCCCGCGCTGCCGCCCGCCGCGCGGGCGGGAATGCCTCGCCCGTGTGCGTGCGATCCCGCGCGCGGCCCGGCCGGTCCGGCTCATTTGGCTCATTTCGCCGCTCCGCCCGCGACCGGCGGCACGCCTTGCGCACTGCTCGCGGGCCCCACGTCGTAGACACCCTGCTTGGTCTCGTCCGGCGATGCGATCGTCGCCCATTTGTCGTCGCCGTTCACCGGATCGACCGGAACCGCACGCAAATAGTGCTTCGCGACCAGTTCGTCGAGCGTCTCGGGGTATTGCCCGTTGTCACCGTAATACTGGTCGATCGCATTGCGCATCACCGCGAGGTTCTGGCGCCGCACCTGTTCCTTCCCGCGCTCGATGCTGTGCATGTAGCGCGGCACGGCCAACGTCAGAAGCAGTCCGATGATGGCCATCACGACCACGATTTCGATCAGCGTAAAGCCGCGGATCCTGCGCATGCGAGCGGGTTTCATGATGAACCGTCACCATTGTTTGTACGGAATGCCGTTGATGCCGACGCGAGCGGATTTCGAGGTCACGTCGAACACGTCCTTGCCCGGCTCCATGCCGGCAGGCGCCGCGTCGGCCGCCGGGTCCGGCGGCGTGCCGTACGCGCGCGCATCCCAGGTGTCCTCGGCCGGCGTATCGGGATCGCCGGTGAAGAACGGATCGCGTGGCACCCGGCGCAGGAACATCACCATGCTGCCCTTCGGATCGCGGACGTTCTTCACGCCCGTCACGAGCACGGCCAGCGACGGCGGATAGCCAGACGCTTCCGCCTCCTTTTCGATCTGCCCCGCATCGCTCGCGTCCTTGTACGCATCGAGCGCCATGCGAATCTCACGCAACGCGGCGCTCAACTCCTGCTCCTTCTGACGCTGCACGATCAGTTCGGAGAACGGCATGATCGCCAGCGCGAGGATCGACACGAGTGCGAGCGTGATGACCATCTCGATCAACGTGAAGCCGCGCCGGCCGATGCGGCCGGCGCGCGTCGCTGCGTTGCGGGCCGCCACGGCTCACTTCCCGACCGGGCGAAGCGGGTTTTCGCTCGGAATGTCGCCCGCCGGCATCTGCAGCGTCGGGGCTGGCGCCGCCGGCGCGGCGGCCGGCGCATTGGCCGTCGCGGCAGCCTGCTCGGCCGGCGCCGGCGACGCAACCGGCGTCACGGTGGTGCCCGGCGCGGGCGCCACTTCATTGCCCGCCGGCGCGGCCGCCTGCCCGGCGCCGCCAGCCGGCTGCTCCGCCGCCGCGGACCCGGCGGCCGGCGCGGGCAATGCCGGCTGCGGCCTCGAGAACCGCCCGCCGTACGGTTCGGGCGGCGGCGTCGTGCGCGGTGCGGCCGGCATCCGTCCGAACGCGCCGCTGGCCGGCGACGGCTGTGCGCGGTTCGCCGCGGCCTCCAATGGCGGCGACGCCGCACCGCCCGACGTCCCGCCGCCCACACTGCCCGGAACGGCCTTCGCCTCCGGCGCCGCGGGCGCCTCCGCGGCCGCGGGCGCCGCTGGCCCCTCCGCGTTCAGAGCAACCGGATCGAGCCGCAGCTGGTCGGCGTGCACGTTGACGTCGGTGCCCGACCACACTTCCTGCGTGTCCGCGTCCGCCGCAACCTGCGGCCGGACGACATGCGGCGTGATCTGCAGCACGATCTCGGTCTTCTTGTGATCGCCGCCGTGATCCGAGAACAGGCGGCCGAGCACCGGCAACTGGCCGAGACCCGGGACCTTGTTCGCATTGCGGCGGTCCTCGTCCGAAATCAGGCCGCCCATGATCTGCGTTTCGCCGTCCCGAAGCCGCAGGCTGGTCGACGCGCTGCGCGTGCCGATCTGATACGCGAGCGAGCTCAGCCCCTGCGAGTTGCCGCTCGAGATCGTGTTGGTGATGTTGCTGACTTCAAGATTCAGCTTGATGCCGACGTCGCCGTCGCGATAGACCTGCGGCTCGACCTCGAGCTTGATGCCCACGTCGAGGTACTGGATCATCTGCGTAAACGACGGGCCGCTGGTGCTCGGCGTGCTCGAACTCGAAATCACCGGCACCTTGTCGCCGATCATGATGCGCGCCTTCTCCTTGTTGCGCGCGCGAATGCGCGGGCTCGCGAGCAGATTCGCGTCGGTGTCGGTCAGCTTGAAGTCCGCGGTGGCCGACAGGCCGCTGACGTTCAGCGCATTGACCGGCAGATGATGCAGCACGCCCCAGGTATCGGCCGAGTTCGGCGTCGAGACCGTAAACGAGTTGGGCCAGTTGATGCCCAGCTGCGACATCCGGTCATGCGATACCTCCAGCACCTCGACCTCGAGCATCACCTCCGGCTCCGGCAAGTCCTGGGCCGCAATCATCTCCTCGGCGACCTTGATCATGTCCGGCGTGCCGCGGATCGTCACCGTGTTCGCGCGCTCGTCGATCACGGCCTCCTTCACCTTCAACAGGCTCTTCAGCAGCGACTGGATCTGCTTCGCGTCGACGTTCGACAACTGGAAGGTGCGCACCTTGAGCTCCTGGTATTCGAGCTCCTTGGCCGGTGTCGCCGGGTAGATGAACAGCGTGTTCGCGTTCATCTGCTTCTTGTCGAGCTGGTTCTGCAACAGGATCATGTCGACCGTGTCCTGCAGCGACGCGTTCTGCACGAAGATCGTCGTCTTCAGGTCGGCGCGCACGTCGCGATCGAAGATGACGTTCAGCCCGGACGTCCGCGACAAGGCCTCGAACACCATCCGCACGTTCGCGTCGCGGAACTGCAGCGACACCGGCGTGCGCATGATCGACGACGCCGCGAGCTTGTCGTCGCGCTCCGCGTGTTGCTGGCGGCGCTTTTCGTCGAGTTCCGCCTGCATCCGCATCGCCATCGTATTGGCCGGATCCTCGACCAGCACGCGATGCACGCGTTCGGCCGCCTGCGCATACGACCCGCGCTTCATCATGCGGTCCGCTTCCTGCAGGATCGCGAGATGCTTGCGGTCCTGGTCGATCATCGTGCCGATCCGGCGCGCGCGCTCGCTGGTCGGATCGAGCTGCTTCGCCATGTAGACGGAGCGCGCCGCGTCGTCGAACGCATTCTGCTGGCGAAACGTGTCGGCGTTGTCGAGCAACTGGTCGACCGCGTCGTTGCGCTCGTGCAATGCGTCGATCTTCACCTGCGCGTTGGTCGGATCGTCGTGAAGGTTCGGCACATGCGCGCAGCCGCCGCATGCGAGCAGCGCCACGGCGATCGCCAGCGCGCGTTTCGTCGCGCACCGGGTCGCCGGTGCCGGTCGCGCATCGGCCGGGGTGACGGAGCAAAGGCGTGTCGACCGGCCGCCATCCCCATTGCGGCGCGCATCCCGTGTAAGTATGGTTTCCATTTACTTTCCTTCCACTGGAATGAGCACCGTCTGGATCTGGTTCAGCGGCAGATAGGTGAGCACCACGTTCGACTCGGACACCGACTCGACCCGATACTGGCTATCGATCACATCGCCCGGCGAAACGATCAGCAACTGATCTCCGTTGCCGAGAAACACGTGCGGCTTCGCCGACTTGGCATCCTGCTGGCCGAGATAGACGAACGGCACCGGCGGCGCGGTCGGCGGCGCCGGACGCGTTTCGGGCGGTGGCGGCACGACGGGAGGCGGCGGCAGCCACGACGACGCCGTGAACGGATCGTGTGCGGCTTCGACGGACACGGGCGCACGCAATGCGGCGAGCTTTTCCCGTGGGGTCGCCGCCGCTTCATGCGACGCGGGCACGGGCGCCGCGGCATGCGAGGCCGGTGCGACACGCGCGCGCGCCGGCGCGGGCGCCACACGCGCGCCGTCGCGATGGGCGACGACGCTTGCAGCAGCCGGTGCCGGCTGCTGCATCGCCGCCACCATCACGCGATATCCGGCGCCGGCGACGACGAGGCAACCCAGCGCGAGTGCGAGTCGATGGCGCGAAGCGGGCTTCAAGGCGGCGGAGATCATGGCTGGGCGCTCCGATAGACGAGTTCGAAACGCACCCGCGCATCGAGAATGCTGCTGCCCACCGCCGGACGCTCGACGTGGATTTCCTGCAGCGCCGCGTTCGGCACGTTATTCAGCACCGATGCGAGAAAATGCCGGATCGCGCCGTACTGATCCTTCACGGGCAACAACACCTGATAGCGCGCGAAGCGCGCACCCGACTCGGTCGTCACCTGATATTCGGCGGACCCGAGTGTCAGATGGCTGTCGCGGGCCTGCTCGAAGATCGACGCGATGTCGTCCGCGCTTTGCGAAAAACGCGGAAAGAGCGTCGGCAACGTGTCGAGCGTCGTCGCGTCCACCGCCGCGCCGTGTGCGTCGGCCGGACGATGGCCGCGTGCGGCCCGCACCGCGCCGGCCGGCGCCTGCATCGCGCGCGTGTCGGACTCCACGCCGGCGAGCGCCGCGTACGTGATGCCGGCGGCGCCGAGCATCAGTATCCCGGCGAGCCCCGGCAGACCGAATGCGCGTCGCCACGCGAAGCGAAGCGTGAGCAGGCGGTCCGCCAAACCATCGGCTTTCATGATGTCCTCCAGACGGCCGTGATCTGGAAACGCACCGGCTTGCCCGCCACGTTGTCCTCGACGAGATGACCGTTGAGCGTCGCCTCGCGCAGCACGACGCTCGTCTGCAAGTACTTCAGGTACGCGATCATCGCGTCCGGGTCCTTCGCTTCGGCCGTGATGCGAATCTGGCCCTGTGCGGGGTTCTGGTCGATGCCGATCAGTGCGACGTCATGGCCCGGATAGTCCTCGACGATCGAGAACAGCGTCTGCCATGGCACGGTCAATTCGCGCAGCACGGCCTGGCTCTGCTTTTCCGCCAGCCGGGCAGCCGCGGTCGGCGGCGGCTTCGCGACGTGTTGCTGCGCGAGCATGCGATGCTGGACGACCGCCAGACGCTCCCTGACGCGATCGTTTTCCGCATACGCATGCCAGAGCCGGACGGCGCACACGCCCCACACCAGCACGGCGATGCCGAGCAGGACCGCCCCGCTCGTGCCGATGCGGGCGCGGCGCCGGCAAAAATCGATGTCGAGCGTGCGGATCATGACGCGTACTCCAGCAACCGGCGCGCCGGCGAGCCGTCGAGCGCCGCGCGCTCCGGCAGGACGGCCGCGGCAAAGCGTGCCTCGAACGGCGCTGTGTCGGTGTCGACGCCGGACAGATAGACGTTGCAGTCATCGCGCTTCAGGCCCGCGCGCGTCGCCGAGCGCTCGAACAGTTGCTCGGCGAGCTCGGCGAGCCGCGACGCATCGCCGGACTCGCCCGGAAAGAGGCGCTGCGCATCGTACGCGGCCCACTCGCCACGCTCGATCATGACCGCCTGCATCAACGCCTCGCCGACGACGAGCAGCATCGCATCGCCGTCGATCTTCGCCGCGACGCGATTCAGCGTCTCCGGAAGCCCCGCGCGAAGGCAGCGGATGCGGACATCGCCGGATGCGCCCGTCTCGTGAATCCCGTCGTACAGCGTGCGCGGCAACGCGCTTGCAAAAAGCGCGCGACCGCCATGCCGCACGTGGAAGCGCGTGACCAGCGACTCGGTGGCGACCCCATACGTGTCCGAGAAATGCGCGAGTGCGATTTCCTCGAGTTCGCGTGCGTGCAGCGCGCGGAAGTCGCCGCGCAAGATCGCGTGACAACACCAGAAATCGTCGAGCACGATGCTCGCGCCGCGCGCTTGCGGCCGCTTCGCGCCGCCGTCGATCCCGGGCGTCGCGGCAAGCGCGGCACGCAGCGCATCGAGCACGCCCGTCTCGATGCCGAAGCATTCGTCGGGAATGACGACGCTGAGCGGATCGGCGACGAATCCACGCCGGCCCGGCCGCCACAGTGCGGGCGGGCGGATGCCGACGACGATCTCGCGCGTTCCGACGCCGATCGCCAGCCGATTATTCGACCATGGTGACACGATTGATCTCCTCGAGCGTCGTTTCGCCGCGCCTCACCAGCTCGATCGCCGACGCCCGCAACGTCGTCATGCCGTAGCGCAGCGCCGCCGCCTTGATGTGCCCGAGCGGCGCGCGCTCCGATAGCAGTTGCCGCAGTTCGTCGTTCATGCGCAGCGCCTCCGCGATCGCACGCCGTCCGCGATAGCCGCTGCCGCGGCACATCGCACACCCGGTACCGCGGCGAAACAGGTAGCTGCCGGCCGTATTCGGGTCGATGCCCGAGCGGGCGAGCGCATCCGCGTCGACCGTGTCCTCGTCCAGGCAGTCCGGACAGCACTGGCGCAACAGCCGCTGCGCGATCACGCCGTTGAGCGCCGACACGAAGCTGTACGGATCGACCTCCATGTTCGTGAAGCGGCCGATCACGTCGAACACGTTGTTCGCGTGCACGGTGGTGAACACCTGATGGCCGGTCAGCGCGGCCTGCACGGCGATCTGCGCGGTTTCGGGATCGCGGATTTCGCCGACCATGATCTTGTCCGGGTCGTGCCGCAGGATCGACCGCAATCCGCGCGCGAACGTCAGGCCCTTCGCCTCGTTGACCGGAATCTGCAGGATCTCGCCCAGCTGGTATTCGACCGGATCCTCGATCGTCACGATCTTCTCGAGCCCGTTGTTGATTTCAGTGAGGATTGCGTAAAGCGTCGTGGTCTTGCCGCTGCCGGTCGGGCCCGTGACGAGCAGCATGCCGTACGGCATCGATGCGACCGACCGCATGAAGCGCGTGTCGGCGGGCTGGAACCCCAGCGCCTCGAGCGTCAGGCCGCCCGACGCCTGGGACAGCTGGTAGCGGTCGAGAATCCGCAACACCGCGTCCTCGCCGAACTGGTTCGGCATGATCGATACGCGAAAGTCGATCTCGCGTCCGGCGTACATCGCCTTGAAGCGCCCGTCCTGCGGAATGCGGCGCTCCGCGATATCGAGCTCGGAAATCACCTTCACGCGCGACAGCACCTGATCCGCGACGTCGCGGCCCTCCACGCGCCCCACCACCGTCAGCACGCCGTCGACCCGGCACTTGATCATCAATCCGTTCGCCCGGCATTCGAGGTGGATGTCGCTCGCCAGCATCTTGAGCGCGTCGTAGATCGTCGAATTGAGCAGGCGCACCACCGGGCTGTCGTCGCTGCTGATGCCCTGCAGCGTCAATGCGAGCGACGCCGGATCGGGCGCACTCTGGATCGGATCGTCGAACGCGAGCGAATCCATCGCGCGGATGTCCTTCTCGCGCACGGCGAGATAGGCGCCCAGGTCGCCCGCGCTCGCGAGCGCCCAGCCGTACGGCAGCGCCGGGTGCGCACGCATCCGGTGCTCGACCCAGCCGCGCGTGCGGGCATCGAGCGGATCGGCGATCGCGAACAGCACCGTGCCGCGCTCGGGATCGCGCAGGCACACGCAGAGGCGCGACGACGCCTCGACGAACGGCACCAGCTCGAAATCCGGCTCCAGGCGATTCAGCTCGCGTATGCCGATCGGCTTCATCCGGAACTGCGCGGCGAGCCGCTCGCGCATCTCGTCCGCGCCCAGCGCCGTCTGCGCCGTCAACGCCTCGAGTGCGCGAATGCCGGAACCGTGCCGCTCGCCGAGCGTACGCAGGAGGTCACGCAGGTCGGCATCCGGGTCGGGATGGAGGTCGGGGGAGGAGGTGACGGTGTCCACGCGCGTCTCCAGGACGGTCTACTGAATGCTCGACGCGATCTCGAAGATCGGCATGTACATCAACACGACGATTCCGCCGATCACGACACCGATCACGATCATCATCGCGGGCTCGATCAATCGCGAAATCAGGTCGATCGTGCGCGACACCTGTGCTTCCTGAAACGCGGCGATCCGGTCGAGGACGGACCCGAGCCCGCCGGTCTTCTCGGCCACCGTCAACAGGCGGTAGCCGATCGCGTTCGCAAGCCCGGCCTGCTGGAACGCATCGGACATCTTCGCGCCGTTGCGGACCTGCTGCAGCGCGCCCGCGAGCGCGGCCTGGTCCGCGCGGCCGACCAGGCCGCGCGCGAGGTCGAACGCGCGGATGGCGGGAATTCCGCCGTCGACCAGCATCGCGGTCGTGCGATAGAACTGCGACTGGCGAAACACGCGGAAGTGTTGCCCGATGCCGGGCAGCGCCAGCAGACGATCGGCGAGCCAGATCCGCAGCGCCGGACGCCGCAGCGCGACACCGGTGGCCACCGCCAGCACCGCGAGGCACCCGGCCAGCTCGGCGCCGTGCGCATGCACCATGCCGCCCCACGCCATCAGCAGCCGCGACATCAGCGGCAGTTCGCGCCCGCTGTGTTCGAGCAGCGTCGCGAAGCGCGGCACCACGAAGCCGAGCAGGAACAGCACGACGGCCGCGCCGACGAACAGCAGCACCGTCGGGTAGATCGCCGCCGACACGACCCGCGCGCGCAACTCGCGCAGCGTCGCGCTGTTGAGCGAATAGCGCGTCAGGCTGTCGGCCAGGCCGCCGGTCTGCTCGCTCGCCTTCACGCACGCCACCAGCACCGGCGGAAAGATCGGGCTCGCGAGTTCGAGCGCCGCAGACAGCGACTGCCCTTCCTCGAGGTGCCGCAGCAGGTCGTGACACACCTGTGCGGACGCTTCGCGCCGCGCGCTGCCGCCGAGCGTGCGCAAGGCATCGACGAGGCCGACACCCGCATCGAGCAGCGCCGCCAGCTCGCGCGCGAACATGTCGACGTCGAACCGCGCGCCCGGCATCCCGAGTCGTTTCGCGCCGCGCCGCTGCCGCCCGGCGTCCGAGCTGACCGATACGACGCGAAGGCCCCGTGCGCGCGCGAGCGATGCCGCGCTCGCCGGCGAATCGCTGTCGATGCGAAGCGTCTGCACCGAGCCACTCGTATCGAATACACGCAGCACGAATTTCACGTCGACTCTCCTTGCGGACTGCTCACCAAACGCGCGGCGGCGCGCGGCCGCGCGCCCCTACCACGACGAGATCGTCACGTTCTCGCCCGTACCGCTGCCGCGTCCGTCCTTGCCGAGCGAAAACAGGTCGTAGTCGCCGTGCTCGCCCGGTGAACGATACTGATAGGGCCGATCCCACGGATCCACCGGAACGGCTTTCTGCAGATAGGGACCACTCCACCGCGATGCGCTTTGCGGCTTGTTCACGAGCGCATCCAGCCCCTCCTCGGTGGTCGGATAGACACCGACGTCGAGCCGGTATTGATCCAGCGCCTGGCCGAGCGACACGATCTGCGCACGCGCGATCTTCACGTTGGACTTGCCGACCTGATCGAAATACCGTGGTGCCACGAGCCCTGCCAGCAACCCGATGATGACCATCACGACCAGCAGTTCGAGCAGCGTGAAGCCGCGACTCGCGCACGCCCGGCACACATGCCGTTCGTCACGCTGCCGCTGGCCCGGCCCACCGGCCGGGATCGAGAACGATTCGTGGCTCACGGCGCCCTCCCTGTATCGACCCGCGGCGTCGGCACTGCCGATGCCGTTGATTGCATTCTTGTTCACGTCGGTAGGGGGAAGAAGTAGGGAGTGCCGTCCATCCCCATGGGTAAATCCCCCCCTGTTGGGCCATGCCCCAATGGAGGGTGTTCACACACAGTCGTCGTCGTTCAGCGTGAGCACGCCGACGTCGATCGCGAAGTGAACGAGGCCGGTCAGATTCGCGACGCCGAGCTTGCGCATGAGATTGGCACGGTGCTTGTCCACCGTTTTCGGACTGACCTGCAGGCACTCGCCGACCTGCCGGCTCGTGTGCCCCTCGACGACCAGCCGCAACACCGTGCGCTCGCGATTCGTCAGCGCGCTCCACAAGCGCGCCTTGTGCGCGTTCGCGTCGTGCAACCCGTGGAGCCCGTGCAGGTTGGCGCGGGCCCGATACGCATCGAGGCTGACCACGCACTTGCCCTGCATCACGAAGCGCATCTCGCGCACCAGGTCGGCGAACGGCGAATCCTTGACCACGTACCCGTCCGCGCCGGCGGCAAACGCTTCCCTGACGTTGTCTTCGCTGCGATGAACCGTGAGGACGATGATCCGCGTCTGCGGCACGTCGCGCTTGATCGTCGCGATCGCGTCGAAGCCGCTGCCGCCCGGCATGGACAGATCCATCAGGATCAGGTCGGGCCGCGTCTTCTCGGCGAGACGGCAGGCCTCGAACCCGCCGCTCGCAGCGCCGACGATGCAGTAGTCGGCCAACTCGGAAACCAGGTGACTCAGGCCGACTCGCAACAGATGCTGGTCCTCGACGATCAGCACACGGTGCTTGGTGTCCAATTTCGACGCTCCTTTCAGAGACGTGGCACCTAGTTGGACGCAACGACGTCGCGATAGGCGGCGAGCAGCTCGGTCGGCGTCGCGAAGCCGTCGATACGCAACCACGGCTGGCCCGGCGCGGCCCGCACGAACGTCACCGGCGTGTGGTTCATCTTGTCGCCGCGAAACACGTTGAAGGCGTGCTGCGCCGCGACGCTCGCATCGACCGTGCCGGTGTAGTGCTGCCATTCGGGGCCGGCGCCGAAGCGTGCCGCATAGGTCCTGAGCCGCTCGGGCGTGTCCGCCTCCGGATCGATCGAGATCGACATGATGTGCACCTTGTCGCGGTCGGCGCCGAGTTCGCCCTGCAGCTGCTCGAGCGTCTGGCTGATCATCGGGCAGATGGTCGTGCAACTGGTATAGATGAACGTCAGGATCACCGGCCGGCCGTCGTCGAGTTCCTTGGCCAGCGAGACGGCCTGACCGTCGTCGCGCACGAGCTGGACCGGCGGCACCACGTACCGGACCATCGTGTGCACGGTGCCCGGCATGACGGCGTGGTGCATGTGCATGTGCATGCCGGCGGCGCCGGTCGCGCCCTCGGTCATCTGTGATTCGGCCTTGTCCGCCGGCTTGCCGGCAGGTGCGGCCGGCACGGGCGCTGCGGGGCTTCCCGTGGCGGGCTGCGCGGCGGGCTCCGTCGCGGGCTCGGCAGCGGGCTCCGCCGCCTGCTCCGCGGCGGGCTGCATCGCGGGCTCGGCGGCAGGCTCCATCGCCTGCTCCACGGCGGGCTGCATCGCGGGCTCGGCGGCGTGCATCGCGGCGCTATCGGCGGCATGCCCGTCAGCGTCGTCGGCAGCGTTCTTGACGGGATTGCCGACACCGTGTTGCATGTCGTTTCCCATCACGCTCCCGGTGCCATCCGGCGCGGCGTTCTCCGTGACGCTCGGGTTCGCGGCGGCGTTTTCGGCGGCTGCACCGCCGGCGTTCTCGAGCATGCTGCCATCGGGCGCACACCATGCAGGCGTCGCGACAAATGCGACGCCCGCGACCACGAATGCGCCCATCGTCGATCTGGCGATCCTGTTCATACCGGCCTCCGTGACACGAGCCCAGGCAGCGGACGATTCCGTGCCCTGTCAATGCAGTGTCATGAATTTGATCGCGAGCGTCATGGGATGACGCCCCCCAAAGGCCGGTAGGACATGCCCGCTTGGCGGGAATGCCCCGCTGCATGTGGCAGGTATCTCCCTATGCCGGACACGCGCAATCCCCATGTTGCAGCCGGGCAAGGTCACGTCCTAGAATGATCCAAACCTTACGTTTTCCTGAAAATCGTGCGTCGGGAGCTACCATGATTGAACGCCAGCCCGAAGGACCGCGGATCAGGCTGCTCGATCTGATCGATGCGATGCGCAAGCTGCGCAGCGCGGTGCGTCCGGACGATCGCCGCACCGGTATCGTCACCGATGCACGTGGCGCGGCGCTTGCCATTCTCGCCGACGACGGAACCTTCGTATCGGCCAATCGCAGCGCCGCGGCGCTGTTCGGGTACACCACCGCCGAACTCGTCCGCCGGCACCTGTTCGACCTGGCGCCCGACGAAGTTCACGCCGAGCTGGCGGACGAACTGTCGAAGAGCATCGCCCTTCAGCAACATTCGTTTGCCGCGCTGCTCAGCGGGCGCAGCGGCCATCCCGTGCAATTCGTCGTACATCAGCAGGCACTTCCCGGCACACGTCTGTCGCTGACGTTGTTCGAAGAACCGCCGGCTCCCGAACCCGAACGGCGCGGCACGGCGGCAAACGATGCAGGCATGCATGCCCGCGACACGTATCTGCTGATCGGTCAGCAGAAGGAACGACATCGGCTTGCCGCGGAACTGCACGACGGGCTCGGCCAGGCGCTGACGCTCATCAAGCTGATGAATGAGGACGCGCTCATGCGCATTCGCCGCGGCGATATCGCCGACGCGACGAATCTGCTCGACGAGGCCGTGTTGCGGATTCGCGAGACGATCGGCGAAGTCCGCCAGATCTGCGGCGAACTGAGGCCGCCGATGCTCGACAAGCTCGGACTGCCCGCCGCACTCGCCTCGCTGTGCCGGCGCATCGAGCGCGACGCGCACCAGCTGTCGGTCGAGTTCAATTGCGACGTCGACGACGACGACATACCCGATCATCTGAAGGCGGACATGTTCCGGGTCGCTCAGGAGGCGCTCCACAACATCGTCAAGCATGCGCAGGCCACCGGGATCGTGCTCGGCCTGCGACACGATGCGGGCGGTCTGCTGCTGACGATCGACGACAACGGCGTCGGCTACGAGCGTCACCCGCTTGCGACGGACGACGCGCGCGCGGCAGGGCTCGGGCTGATCGGCATGCAGCACCGCATCGAGTCGCACGGCGGCACGTTTGCGATCCGCTCGTCCGCCACGACAGGTACGTGCGTCTCGGCAACCTGGCCGCTTTGACGTGCAGCCGCCGTTCAGCGCTTCGCGCTGCCCGCCGGATAGTCGTCGAGCCGCGCGACGACGTCCGCCGCCAGCCCGCCGTCGACGATCGGGTGCGTCGGCACGTCGTCCGCGTTCGGCTCCGCGCATTTCGCCGCGAGCGTGGTCAACAGACCCATGTTCATCGCGACGAGCACCAGTTCCGTCAGATTCGCGAGATGGAGCTTGTGCATCATGCTCGCCCGATACTTCTCGATCGTCTTCGGGCTCAGGTTCAGGTACTGACCGACCTGCCGGTTGGTGCGACCTTCCGCGATCAGCTTCAGCACGCTGCGTTCGCGCGCGGTCAGGATGTCCCAGGCCTTCTTCGGCGCGGGCATTTCGCGGCCGCTCACGAACGAGTCGACCATGTAGCCGTACACGTCGGCACTCAGGTGCTTCTTTCCCTGCATGACCATGCGCATCGCGAGCAGCAATTCGTCAAACGAAACGTCCTTGAGCACGTAGCCGTCGACGCCCGCGCGCAGTGCCTCGCGCACGTATTCTTCGCTTTGGTGCACCGTCAGCACGACGATCCGGATGGTTGGCGTCCTGCGCTTGATCGTTGCGCTCGCATCGATGCCGTTCATCCCGCGCATCGACAGATCCATCAGGATCAGATCCGGCGCGAGCGTCATTGCCTGATGGCACGCCTCCTTGCCGTCCCGCGCTTCGCCGACGACCTCGTAATCGCCCTGTGCACAAAGCATCGACCGGAGCCCGTTTCTCAGCAGATCGTGATCCTCTGCAACGATCACACGATATTTGGCATTCACGACTTTCCCCCAGGTAATCCCGCGCTTGTACCGTGCTGGACATCGACGTGTCGTTGCACGGCGCCGGACGCATTCGCCAATGCTTCCCCTTGTCCGGTCTCGTGGCCGCTATCCCGCGAGTGATTGGCCACGCTCGTCGTCAAGGCAAGAATCGCGCCACCGCACCGCGCTCGGCACCCGCGCCACGCATCCCGCTGCGGAAACGTCGCGCGGCAGCGAGATGTGTTTCAGGGTTGAATCGTCTGGAGGTCGTGCGCGGCATCCGTGCGACTACGGATGGCGGAGATTCCGATCGCTTTTGCAACGCGCGAAAACACTTCTTCTACCGCAACGATCGCCTTGAGCAGAAAACAACTGCCCGGCGTAAGGATCGTCAACTTCGACCGATTACCGACCGTTACTGCCGAATACTTGTGTAACAGACTTGCAGCGTTGCCGGCGGGCGCCGTTTCAGGCGTCGAAGTGTAGGAGGGTGCCCCATTGTCGATGCGACGGCCCGGCCACGACAATGCAAATGCAGGAGGCCAGAAAGATGCACCGCCACCCTTCATCCGGATTTGCAAAAGTCATCGTTGCCGCATGCGTGGGAATCGGCTCGGCATGGTCGTGCGCCGCCCACGCGCAGATATTCGGCACGGTGGCGAGCAATGGCGTCATCGTCCTGACCAACGAGCCCGGCACCGCCAATCTGAAAGTGATCGTCGCGGCCGCCGGGCCGGCCCAACCCGCGACGAAGCATGCCGCGCCGAGACCGGCTGTCGCGCCGTCGTCGTTCGCCGACGTGATTGCCGAGGCGAGTCACGCGTTCAATGTTCCGCCCGAACTCCTTCGCGCGGTCATCGACGTCGAATCGGGATACAACCCGAAGGCGGTATCGGGCAAAGGCGCGCTCGGGCTCATGCAGTTGATGCCGGAAACGGCGCGGCGCTTCTCGGGCGGCGACATGTTCGATCCGCGTGACAACGTGCTGACCGGCGCACGGTATCTGCGCTTCCTGCTCGACCTGTTCAAGGAGAACGTCGAGCTCACGCTTGCTGCCTACAATGCGGGAGAGAACGCGGTGATCCGGGCCGGCTATCGCATCCCGTCGCTGCCGCAGACGCGCGAATACGTGCCGCGTGTGCTCGCGCGCTACAAGCGGCTTCGCGCCTCGGGTTGAGACGACACACGACGACACGCGGCGGCCTGCACGCGCCGACGCCGCCGGCATCGCGCGCACGCTGCGTCGCCCGGCGTCATGAAGCGATGACGTCCGGCAACGCGTATCCGGCGGCTTTCGGCCCGCCGGCGGCTCACGGAAATGCCGGGATGGTCGGATCTTCTCCCTGGAGATGGGCATCCGTATGGTGACGCTTGATCGCGTCTTCGATCTCGTGAACGCGGTCGGTCGGCACGTCGATCATCATCAGCAGTTCGCCATGCTCGATGCCGTCCTCGAAACGCTTCAGGCGCGTGCTCGGCACGTCGACGCCGATCATCGTCGCCACCCATGCACCGAAGGCCGCGCCGAACAGCGTGATCGCCACGACGACGCCGCCGCCGATCTGCAAACCCGCGGGCGGGAACGCCAGGACGAGCAGCCCCAGCAGCATCCCGGTCCCGAAGCCGACCGCGGTGCCGCGCGCGAGCGACGGCAGCAGGTCGCTGCGTTGCACCAGCGTGGCTTCCGGCAAGCCGTCGCGCATGACATCGTGATTCGCGAGGCAATGGATATGTCGCCACTCGATGCGCAGCGACAGCAGTTCACCGATGATCGACTGCGCGCATTGCGCGGTCGGCAACAGAAAGTAGACGCGTCTCATGGCAGTTCCTCCTACGTCACATCCGGAATGCGGCGATGCTCCTTCGGACATTCTGGTCCCGCACGCGCCCGGCTTATAGTAGTAATGCCCGCCGAAGCGCATGGGTAGAACACGGTAGGAAACGCCGCGCGGGCTTCAGAGTTGC
>NZ_CAJPGQ010000020.1:0-124724 GCF_905339595.1 Burkholderia sp. BCC1977 | reverse complement strand
GACCTGAAGTTTCTCAGCAGCGCTGCGTTTTCAGCAGCAGAGAAGCGAGATTATGAACCGTCTTTTTCAGTTCGTCAACAACTTTTTAACTGCTTCGTTGCGACGGCTGGGGTTCAACTTCGTGTGCGCCGGGGCTGCTACAACCCGCCCTCACCGCACCGCTTCCCTTCTTCCCCCGCGCCGCGTTTCCGTTAGCGCGAAAGAGGCGTGATTCTAAGCACCTGCTCCTGTCTCCGCAACCCCTTTGTGAAATTATTTTGACAAGCGGCGCCAGAGGCCCGTTGAGTTGCCCCCGGTAGTGATGGAGGCGACGCGGCAGAAACCGTCACGGTAGCCCGTGGACAGCCCCGCCGCATCGAGCGCGAAGCTCCGTCGCTCACCTCCCCACCATTGCCCTCACCACGCCATCCCGCCGGATCAACCCGTGATACAGCGCAGCTGCAAAGTGCGCGAGGAACGTCGCAAAGAACAGGTAAGCCAACACCCGATGCGCGACCCGGAGCCAGGCAAACGCCACCGGATCAGCCGAAACCAGCGCCGGCAATTGCACGCCGCCGCCCAAGGTCACCGGATACCCGCCAGCCGACAGCATCGCCCACCCGATCAGCGGCATCGCCAGCATCAGCGCATACAGCACCAGATGCGATCCATGCGCGGCAACCTTCTGCCACCCAGGCAGATCCGCGGGCAACGCCGGCGGCTTCGACACGAATCGCACCACGATCCGCACGCAGACCAGCACCAGCACGGCAATTCCCAGCGGCTTGTGCAACGCCACCAGGAAATCGTGCCGACCGGAAACCGACGCCACCATCCCCACCCCGATGAACAGCATCGCGACGATCATCGCCGCCATCACCCAATGCAGCAGCCTCGCCGGCAAGCCAAACGTCGTAGCAGCCTTCATCACCGTCCCTCCGCACTCAATCGCGCCGCGCCGGCCACGCCGGCCTCTTCACTCGTCCTGCGCAGATACGAATCCGCATAAGCCGCCGACCGTGTCGCCAGCAACGGATCACCCGACACCTGAATCCCCTGCGGCAGCACCGTCGGGTCGTAATTCACGTCCCGGCACGGCCCGCTGTCCTGCGGCTCCACGCGATCGAGCACGAGCGTGCCCGCGTCGATCGTCGTCCGCTGCGCGGGCCAGGTCTTCGTCGCGTCGTCCACCGGGTCGCCGGGTTCGGCCAGCGTGACCAGCAGCTTCCACTTCTGCACACCGTCCGCGATGCGCCGCGTCAGGTCCTGCTGCAACACGTTCGGATCCGCGGCCGTCGCGACGTCCCCGGCGCCGGCCGTCTGCTCCGGCACGACCCGCCATCGCACTGCCTGGCGCTTGCCCGCCGAGTCGACGAAGTAGAACGCGTTCAGCCCGTAATAGCTTTCGGTGACATAGCTCGCGCTCGGCTTCGCACCTTTCACCCACGCGCGGAACGCGGCCGTCTCCGGATGCGCGCCGAAAAACGCCTTCACCTTCGCCGGATCGGGCTTGCCCGTCGCCGGATCCGGCCGGGTCGCGAGCAACTGCGCGTAGAACGCCTTCGGCGTCGCCACCGGAAACACCGGCATCGCGTTCATCCCGGTCCGCCATTGCTGGCCGTCCGGCGCGGTCAGCTTCAGCGCGAGGCTGCGGATCGGCACGCTGCTGTCGGGCGCATACGGATTCCCGCCCGGCAGCGCGAAGCGACCGACCACCGGCGTGCGCACTGCCTTGAAGAACGGCGCGACCGAATACGCGCTCGCGGCGCCGTTGCCTTCGAAGTAGCCGGTCACGCACACGCCCTTCGCGTGATTGCGCCGGAAACCCGGGTGCTCGCCGCCGGCCGTCTGCAGCGCGTCGACGAGCCGGTGCGGGGTCAGACGCGCCGGCGCGAGCCAGCCACCGACATACCCGAACGCCACGGCCACGCCGGCCACCGCGCCGCCGATCACGGCCCAGCGCCACCACCCGCGCCCGGGCTCACGCGGCGGCGAAGAAGAGGAAGATTGCTTCATGGATGCACTCCCGATCGTCAGATCATTGTCGAACAGGCGTAGGACGCCACCCGCGCCGCTTTATTCCATGAAGAAATTTTTCCTATGCTGATGGAATAAGCGGCGCCGACCGGCGTCCTACGCGGCATCTCCACGCTTATCGGCTCGCGCCCCGGCCATGCCCCCAAACGCCCCCGACGACGACGCATTGCGCGAACTCATCCCCAGGCTGCGACGCTTCGCGCTCTGGCTGGCGCGTGATGTCCACGCGGCCGACGATCTCGTCCAGTCAACGCTCGAGCGCGCGCTGTCGCGCTGGGCGAGCCGCCGCGACGATGCGTCGCTGCGCAGCTGGCTCTTCACCATCCTTTACCGGCAGTTTCTCGACGGCAAGCGCAGCGCGAAGCGCTACGCGTGGCTGCTCGGCCGCATCCGCAGCGACGACGAGCCGCACTGGCCGTCCGCCGAACGCGAAGTCACCGCGCGCGCGACGCTCGAAGCGTTCGGCCATCTGCCCGACGAGCAGCGCAGCCTGCTGCTGCTCGTCGCGGTCGAGGGCTTCACGTATCAGGAAGTCGCCGACCTGCTCGACGTGCCGATCGGCACCGTGATGTCGCGGCTCTCCCGCGCGCGCCAGGCGCTGCGCCAGCTCAGCGACGGCGAGCTTCCCGCTCCTTCTCTCCGCTTGATGAAATGAACACGCTCCGTCCCGACGAACACGATCTCCAGGCCTATGTCGACGGCCAGCTCGACGACGATGCGCGCGCCGCGGTCGAGCGATATCTCGCGCTGCATCCGGAGAGCGCGGAACAGGTGAAGCAATGGCAGCAGGATGCGCAGCGGCTGCGGGCCGCGCTCGAAGGCGTGCGGATGCCGGGCGAGAATCCTGCGCTGGATCCGGCGGCGATTCGCGCACGGCGTGCGGAGCGCTCGCGGATGCGGTTCGCGATGGCGGCTTCGTTCGTGTTCTGTATCGGGCTCGGGACGTTCGGCGGGTGGCAGGCGCGCGGGTGGAACGCAGCACCGCCCATCGCGCCGATGAGCGATGCGGTCGAGGCTTATCGGATGATGGTGGTCGATCAGGCGGCGAAGGTGGATTTCCGGCCGACGAGTGCGAAGGATTTGCAGACGTGGCTCACCCGGCGCGTGGGGGCGTCGGCGCGGCTGCCGGATTTGAGTGCGGCGGGGTTCAGGCCGGTTGGCGGGCGGTTGTTTACGACGGACAGTGGGGCCACGGCCGTGATGGTGCTCTATGAGGACGACGCCGGGCGGACGCTGAGCTTCTATCTCCGGCCGGCGGAATCGGAACATCGGCTGCTGCCGGCCGGGCAACGCGTGGATGGGTCGTTGATGGCGCGGTATGGGTCGGTGAACGGGCTTAACTATGCGGTGGTCGGGCCCGTGGATAGTCTGGGTGAACACGCGGTCGTGCGGGCGCTTGATCAGCAGATTTGAGCGGGGCGATGAGCGGTCCGGGGGTGGCCGTCATGCGCTGCCTGCGGCTCGGCCGGTGCGGCTCGACCAGTCCGAACGCGCTCACGCTCACCGTTCAGGTCCACAGCGTTTGGATTTGCTTTCGGGATGGTTATTCACACCGCGAATCTCGTCGCGATGCGTTGGTGAATGGGCGTACCCTTTTCGGTTTCGGTGTCACAGGGTTTGGCGTTGTTTCAGCGCAGGATATCCACATCGGCTGCAACGACTCAGCATGCCACCGCTCGTCGAACCCCTCACCCTTGAGGTGCACAGCACTTCGAGTGACTTTGGGTGGTGATATCCACGCCACGCTCACCGAGTCAATGCACAGGGTTTTGATTGGGCTGCGTTCGGGTTGTCCACATGCATCGGCTCGTCGCCGTCGACGCGCTAGACGCCATCTCCTTCGTGCGTACCGCCTGGCTCGAGCACCTGTCGGGGATCAGGGACGCACACACGCGCACCGAAATTCGCCCAGGCTGGGCGAATCGTCCGCATACATTCTCGCTACGCGCGCTTCACCAGACGCCACGTCACCCAGTGCACCTTGAACTCGCCGAGATTGTCCCTGACGAGCATGTCCGGCATCGCAGCCCCGGCTTCGACGTGCAGCGTCTTACCGCCGTATTCGTCCGTTTGCCATTCACCGGAAACCGGACAGCGATCGCCAGTGCGGACCTGCTCTGCGGTTTCCTGAACCGGCTGCGGTGCTGACGGCGGCTCGAGGAAGTACTGCGATTCGTCGGGGATGACGCCGTCAAGGTATCGCTTGTCTTCCCACAACAGTCGCCAGTGCGTCTTGACGGCCGTTCCCGTCTCGTCATCCCTGAGGTTCGGCGCGCGGATGTCCCGAATGAAATAATTGAAGCAGCCGTTGTTGCGCAGACTGCGATTGCCGACCGGCACGACACCCAGCAACTTCGATTGCTCGACGGCAACGGGTTCCCAAATGCCGTCGCAAGGCACTTTGTCTCCGGACTTGATCACCGGGCCGACGGCTTCCGGAACCTCGGGCAGGTTCTCCGGAAATACCGGAGGGTGTTGCTGCACCCGGTGTACGACGGCGTCGATATGGAGTGCGTCGAGCCGGGTCGATGAGGCATCAGCCATCTGTAGCGCGCCGATCCATCGACCTCGGCATTCTGAACCCCGGCGATTCTACAGACCAATCCGTTCACTGCTCGCCCACGGGCCTCACAGCCTGCCGATCCGGTTATCCATCCGCCGCACGCGGTGCATATCCCGCCCGGATCACAGTCTCCGGACTGTGCTTATCCAAAGGTGTTAACAGAGTTCGTATATATACGTAGTGATAGTTAACAAGCCCGCGGCTTCACAGTGGATAACTCCCGTAACGTCCTGAATTTTCAACGTGAATTGGAATGCATAACCACAGGCGATGAACAGGAAAAGCGCTGTGCATCACAGAACAACTTTTCGTCGATTCGCGGCCGCGCCGACATATCCTCAATCGTTCCACTGTGAATCCAGAGACTTGCCGGACGGTTATCCATAGCGCGCTGTGGATAAGTTTCGTCGCAAGCCGGCCCGCTATCGAGCTACCGCAGTCAGGTACAGCCCACCGAGGATCATCGCGACGCCTCCCCATTGCGCATACGACACACGCTCGCCGAAGAACACGATTCCGGCCAGAAAGACGAGCACGAACGTGAGCGCGGTAAACGGATACACGACGGTGAGCCCGGCCTTGCTCAAAGCGAAGATCCAGAGCACCGTGCCCGCGCCGTAGCAGAGCAACCCGAGCGCGACCCACGCATTGATGAATTCGGTCAATGCGTGGCGACCATCGGCCCCGACCTTGAACGCGACCTGGCCGGTTGCAGCCAGGAACACGCCGGCCAGAATGACAACGTATACGGACAGTCTCACCGGTCTTCCTCGTTGCGCTTCAATCGGTTGGCGACCATGCGGCTTTTCAGCATGGCGATGCCGGTCTTCATGCGCACCGGCAGCCAGCGCAGCATGAGCTTGCGCGCCTTGTAGCCGGGCGGCGACACGTCCGGTATGCCCGAACGGCCGTCGACGCGGTGTTGTCGGATGGCGTCCGGCAGCCGTTCCGCTTCGTCGGCGGCAACGAAGAAGAGCAGGTTGTAGCGGTACCAAGGCTCGATGCGCGTGTCCGCGGCGATCAACGGCCGTACGAAATCGAACAGCTGGTACCCGTGATGCGCGAACAGGTCACGCCAGAACCCGTAGCCCTGTTCGTTGATGTGGTTTTCGCCGCCCTGGCCGGGCACGGCAGCGGAAAACAGCACATGCTTGCCATGCCGGACGAGATTGTCGACGAGCATCTCGCTGGATGCCTTCGGCACGTGCTCGCCGACTTCGAGGCACTGGACGAGGTCGAACGACCGCTCGAGATCGAAGCGCTTCGAAATATCGGCCGGCACGAAGTGGGCGTGATCGAACAGCAACACCGAGCGATCGACATAGTCGCCGTCGATGCCGGTCACGTCCTGCACGCCGAGCTCGCGATGCACGCTGAGCCACGCTCCGGCGCCGCAACCGACGTCGAGGATGCTCGCAGGCCTCAGCACTGCATTGACGCCTGGCAGTACGCCGCGCGCGGACCGTACCGATCCTTCGCGCTGGTACCGGTAGAACGTCTCGTCATACGGCCGCGGCGCGTCGTCCGCGATGAATCCAGGTGACATCGCAATCTCCCGATGGCGCGATCGGTGCATGGCGCGGCGCGACGCAACGCAACGCGCCTCATGCGACGGCCGTGCAATCAATCGCCCCGACAAGCCTGCTTCTCATACACCGACCATTCGCCTGCCGACTTCACGCGCACGACGCGACAGTCCGGATTGGCGAAAAACGTGTCCGGCAGCGGTGTCTCGGCACGGACGAAGAAATACCGGTACAGGCGCCCCTGGTGCCGCTGCCAGTTGAAGTGCCGGTACAGCGGCAACGGCGAGACGTCGGACGGCCCGACGCCGGGCAGCCGGTCGAGCCGAAAACGGACGATCTGCGGCGGGAACCGCGCGGCATTGAAATCGACGAAACCGCGATGCTCGGCCTGATACCAGACCGCAAAGTTCTCGTAGACGAACGGGTTATCCGCGGCCACGCTCGCCCGGTCGACGATGATCGCGAGGCCGCGCTGCGCCGGTTCGATCGCGTTGGCGACCAGGTCGAAATCAGCGCTCTCGTCGGCGAAGCGCAGCACACGCACGCCTTGCTGCGCGACGAAGCCGGCGCAGATTCCGGCAAGGATCAACTGCGTCATGAGCGCGAGCCATGGCATCGCTGCTCGACCGTGTTCGGCCGGCATGGGCGCCCGGAACATCAATGCATAGAACGGAAACAGGAACAGCGCGAAGCGCGGAAACAGGAAGAACGTATTGATCGCGAACAGCGGCACGCCGAACCAGACGACGGCCATGACCGTCGCCGGCACATAGGCGGTGACGTGCCGGTTGGCCTTCGACGCCATCAGGAACGGCGCGGCGACCATCAGCACGAAGGCCGGCAGCGAACCGTTGTCGGCGGTAATACCCCACGGATAGAACACGGCGGCAATCATTCGGACCAGCGGATTGATGCTCCAGATCACGGTGAATGGATACATCGGCGCGAGATCGACGTCACGATGCAATAGCGCGTACAGCACCGTGACAAGCGCGAGCACCGCATACGGCCACGCGGCGAGCAGGGCGCGCGGCAACGTGCGGGGCCGGCGCACGAGCAGGAACAACCCGCCGATCGCGTTCGCGAACACGAAGATCAGCCCGTGCGAGAAAAACAGCGCAAGATTGACGAGCGCGAGTACAGTGCCGCGGCGAGCGGTCGGCTGCTCGGCATAGTCGAGCGCAAGCGCCAGGAAGAGCATCGCGACCGGTGCGGCGACCAGGTACGAATAGAGACCGAATTCATACGCGAAGCCGAAGAACGCCGGCACGCACAGCCAGTCGAGACGCGGGTCCGTACCGAGACGCCGGCGCAGCGCGATGTACGCGGCGACGAAACCGTAGAACGACAGGGTCAGCATGACCTTGAACGCGGCAGTGACCGGCATCGCGAACGACAGTGCGGCCGCCGTGCCATAGCCGAGCAGGTAGGGTGTAAACAGGTTGATGCGCAACAGCGGTGCCCAGGGTGACTGGCCAAGCAGCATGTCGTGCAGCGTCGCGACCTGTGCCGCATGCTGCGGAAGATCGACCATTGGCGGATGCGGCGCGAGCCAGAACAGCAGGCCGGCCGCCGCGACCGTCGCAACGAACAGCGCGCGCAACGTACGATCCACGGCGCGATAGGGCCACGCGCGCGGCAGGCGGCCGCTTACCGTGCTGTCATCCATTGCGCGAGTCCGCCGCGTGAGATGCCGCCGCCGCCGGCCTCGCGCCGGATCGTTGCGGCACAGGACCGATTGCCCGTCATAGCGTCTTCTCGACGATGAAGCGCGGTCGTTGCTTGGTCTCCGCATAGATCTTCGCGACATAGCCGCCGATCACGCCGAGGAACAGCAACTGCAGGCCGCCGAGAAAGTACATCGGGATCACGGTGGACGCCCAACCGGGCACCGAGCGGTCGGTGAACAGCCGGATCGACAGCGCCCAGACGCCGCACACGGTCGAGGCCAGCGCGAGCAGGGCGCCAACGTACGCGCTCCATTGCAGCGGCTTCGTCGAGAACGACGCGACGCCGTCCGATGCGAGCAAGATCATCCTCGCCAACGGATATTTGCTTTCGCCGGCGAAGCGCGGTTGCCGGTTGTACCGGACGATCGCGGTACGGAAGCCCAGCAGCGGCACGATGCCGCGCAGGAACAGGTTGACCTCGCGGAAGCCGCGCAATTCCTCGATGGCCCGGCGGCTCATCAGGCGGAAGTCCGCGTGATCCGGCAAGATGTCGACGCCGAAGCGGCGCAGCAGCCGGTAGTAACCGCGCGCGCTGACGCGCTTGAAGAAACCATCGCTGTCACGGCGCTGCCGCACGCCGAATACGATTTCGGCGCCCGCGTGATATTCGCCCAGCATGCGCGGGATCGCGTCGAGATCGTCCTGGAGATCGGCGTCGAGGCTGATCAGCACGTCGCCGTTCACCCTCATCAGGCCAGCGAGCAACGCATTCTGGTGCCCGTGGTTGCGCGACAGCTTGAGGCCATGGATACGCGGATCGGCGGCATGGAAACCTTCGATGAGGGACCAGGTCCGGTCGTGCGAACCGTCGTCGACGAACGTCACGCCACTCGCGCCGTCAATGATGCCGTCACGCGTCAGCCGGTCAAGCAGGATCGTGAGCCGGCGTACGGTTTCCGGCAATACGGCTTCTTCGTTGAAGCAGGGAATCACCAGATTGAGCGCGACCATACCCACCCCGATATCGTTACGCGTGCGTTGCGGTCTGCCGTCGTCACGAGGCGCTACGGGTCCGTGCAATGCGGCGGGCGGGTCGTGCACCACGCGCGCCTGTTCCCCGTGACCGGATCGGGCCGGTTCCTGCTCTTGATTGTCGTTCGCAACCCCCGGCCCTGGATTCGCGACGAATCCATTATGACGGAACGTGCTGCGGCCCGGTGAGACGTCGCAGTGAGGATGAACCCGGATGCGATTGCGGTTTGCCTCGAGCGCCGGGCGTCCCTCGGGCGTCATACTCGATTCAAAAAATTTTCACGAAGGGGCTTGCGCGCCTCCAAAACCCTCTCTATAATTCGCGGCTTCTTAGGCTCGTAGCTCAGTTGGTTAGAGCACCACCTTGACATGGTGGGGGTCGTTGGTTCGAATCCAATCGAGCCTACCAACGAACAAAATGAAGGGGTCCGGCAGCGCGAATTGCCTACAGGCAATCCGGCTCGCCAAACATACAAACGCCACGCGGCAACATCGCGTGGCGTTTTTCTTTTTGCGGCCGACATTGCGCATGCATGTGCGCGATGCATCATGCGATCCACGCACGGCGAGCATCGGCCATCGACACGGCAGGGCGCGGAGCAGGGGAAGCGGGCGCCAAGCGCCCACCCGCCGCGCTCAATGCAGATGCTTCAACTTCTCAGGATTCCGCACGACATAGATCGCGACGATCTTCCCGTCGTCGATCTCGAGCGCCGTGGTCTGCAGCTCGCCGTCGGCCTCCAGCGTGACGAACCCCGGCAGCCCGTTGATGAACCCGGCCCGCACGAGTTTCGACGCGTGCGTGGCGAACAGTTCGGCGAGGTACGCGTGCACCTTCATCACGCGCTCGAAGCCGAACACCGGCTTGCCCGCGGCCGTGCGCTTGCCGCCGCCGTCCGAATGCAGGCTCACGTCCTCGGCGAGCATCGCGCCGAGCGCGCGCATGTCGCCGCTGCGCGATGCGGCAAAGAACGCCTGGGCCAGCTCGATCCCGCGCTGCTTCTCGACATGAAACCGCGGCCGCGCCTCGCGCACATGCGTGCGCGCCCGCGCGGCGAGCTGCCGGCATGCAGCCGGGTCGCGCTGGATCGTCGTCGCGATCTCGTCGAACGCGAGGCCGAACACGTCGTGCAGCAGGAAGGCCGCGCGTTCGAGCGGCGACAGCCGTTCGAGCGCGAGCATCAGCGGCAGCGTGACGTCCTCCTGTTCATCTTCCTCGACGACCGGCTCGGGCAGCCATGGGCCGATATAGGTCTCGCGCTGATGCCGCGCGGACTTCAGCTGATCGAGGCACATGCGCATCACCATGCGGCGCAGGAACGCCTCGGGCACGCGCACCTCGGTGCGATCGACGTCCATCCAGCGGATGAACGCCTCCTGCACCATGTCCTCGGCGTCCGCGACGGAACCGAGCATCCGGTACGCAACGCGGATCAGCAGGCGACGCAGCGGGTCGAAGCTCGCCGCTGCGTCGGCCCGGTCTTCGGCGCTGCCCGCGGCCGGATCGAGGTGGGTCATCAGGCCACCATCTTCGCGGCAGCGGCCTTCGCTTCAGCCGGATCGATCCACAGCCCGAAGCCGACGGCCAGCCGGTTCCAGCCGTTGATCACGTTGATCATCACCGTGAGTTTCACCTGTTCCTCCTGGCTGAAGTGGTCGTTCAGTGCCGCATACGCGGCTTCGTGCGCGCCATGGCCCTCCGACAGCCGCGTGAGTGCATCGGTCCAGCCGAGCGCCGCGCGTTCGCGGTCGGTGTAGCAGGGCGCTTCGCGCCACGCGGCCAGCAGGTTGATGCGCTGCTCGGTCTCGCCTTGCTCGCGCGCCTCGACGGTGTGCATGTTAAGGCAGTTCGCGCACGCGTTGATCTGCGATGCGCGGATCTTGACCAGCTCGATCAGCGTCGGCTCGAGGCTCCCGGCCGCGGCGACCGAGACGGCCATCCAGTTCTTCATCAGCGCGGGCGCGGCGGCAAACGGATTGAGTTTCGCAGTCATGGTTCCTTCTCCTTTCGTGTGGGTTCCGCCGATATGACGAGCGAGCCCCCCGCGGGTGTGACATCGACGCGAAAATTTTTCAAACGCCGGGAAGCGCGCGGAGGGCGGAGCAGTCGAACGGGGGTGTCGAGGTCCGCGACACCGACGCGCGGACCAGGGCCGATGTCGATCCCATGGCCTCGCTCCCACGGCGAACTCACGCCATCCGACCTTTCATGACTCCGGCGTGGGTGTCATGAGGCGTCGGCATGGCGAACCCGCAGGCATGCGCATTGCGTTCACCCGCCGAGCCCTGTCATGACCGTCATCGACGGTTCGTCACGCCGCCGCCCCGCGCATGATCGATGCTTTCATTTTTCTTTCGCGTTCGTTTCACCCGAAATCCGATTCGCGACGTTCACATTTCTGGCCCATACTGTTCTGCACGGGCAGATGACGTGACGCCGCACCAGCGGCCCGGCGCGCGCGCCGGCTGCCCGACGACGCAGCAATGAAGGTCGCACGTCAGCCGCGCGCATCCGAGCGCAAGGCTTTCCTTTTTCCGGCAACGCAACGCAGCGAATCGCGACGTGGACGGTAAACCGATGAGCCTCCTTGCATCCCAGCTTCAGCGCCGTTACCAGGACGTGCGCACCCATAGCGTCGCACTGACCGCGACGCTGTCCGCCGAAGACCAGGCCGTGCAGTCGATGCCCGACGCGAGTCCGGTGAAATGGCATCTCGCGCATACGACCTGGTTCTTCGAAACCGTCGTACTGATGCGCCGCGTGCGCGGCTACGCGCCGTTCGACGATGCGTTCCAGTTCCTCTTCAATTCCTATTACGAAGCGCTCGGCCCGCGCCATCCGCGGCCGCAGCGCGGGCTGCTCACGCGTCCGTCGCTCGATGAGGTGCGTGCGTACCGGCAGTACGTCGACGACGCGATGCTGCGCGCGCTCGACGGCGCCGATCCGGCGTTGCTCGCCACGATCGCGCCCGAGATCGAGCTCGGCCTGCATCACGAACAGCAGCACCAGGAGCTGATCGTCACGGACATGCTGCATGCGTTCTCGTGCAACCCGCTGAAGCCCGCGTTCCGGCCGCGCAACGGCGCCGATGGGCACGCCGGGCACGCCGCCCTGGCCGCGGGCGATGCCGGCCCGCTGCGCTGGCTGCATCAGCCGGGCGGGCTCGTCGAGATCGGCCACGACGGCGACGCGTTCTCGTTCGACAACGAACGGCCGCGCCATACGGCGCTCGTGCGTCCGTGCGAGATCGCGAACCGTCTCGTGACGAACGCCGAATTCGCAGCCTTCATCGCGGACGGCGGCTACGCACGCCCCGAATACTGGCTGTCCGACGGCTGGGCGACGGTGCAGCGGGAAGGCTGGCAAGGGCCCGCGTACTGGATTCCCGGCGACGACGGTGATCCGACAGCCGCACACACCTGGCGCACGTTCGGCCTGCACGGCGTGGCGTCGCTTGCGCCCGATGCACCCGTGTGTCACCTGAGCTTCTACGAAGCGGCCGCGTATGCGGAATGGGCCGGCGCACGCCTGCCGACCGAATTCGAATGGGAGGCCGCGTTCGGCGCGGATGGCATCACGCAGATGCTCGGGCACGTCTGGCAGTGGACGCGTTCGTCCTACGAGCCGTATCCGGGCTTTCGGCCGCTCGCGGGCGTCGCCGCCGAATACAACGGCAAGTTCATGGTCGGCCAGCAGGTCCTGCGCGGCAGCAGCATCGCGACGCCGCCGGGGCACGAACGGCCGACGTACCGCAATTTCTTTCCGCCGGCCGCGCGCTGGCAATTCACGGGAGTGCGACTTGCGCGAGACGTCTGACCTGACGGCCACGAGCGGTGGCCTGCAACCCGCCCGCGATGCGCGGCCGAGCGCGTTCGAGCGCGACCTGATCGACGGACTGTCGCGCACGCCGCGCAGCATTCCGCCGAAATACTTCTACGATGCGGCCGGCTCCGCGCTGTTCGACCGTATCTGCGAACTGCCCGAGTACTACCCGACGCGCACCGAGCTCGGGATCCTGCGCGATCGCGCGGCCGAGATCGTGCGGCGCGTCGGTCCGCATGCGGACATCGTCGAATTCGGCGCGGGCTCGCTCGAGAAGATCCGCGTGCTGCTCGATGCGTGCGCGGACAACTACGCGAACGCGCCGGCGCGCTACGTGCCGATCGACATCTCGGCCGACTACCTGCACGGCGCGGCCGCGCGGCTGGGGGCCGCGTATCCGTGGCTCGACGTCGCGCCGATCGCGGCCGACTACACGAAGGCCGAGCAACTGACCGAGCTGACCGGGACGTCGCGCCGGCGCATCGGCTTCTTTCCCGGCTCGACGATCGGCAACTTCTCGCCGGAGGAAGCCGATGCGTTCCTGCGCGACGCCGCGCGGCTGTTGCGCGGCGGCGGCCTGCTGGTCGGCACGGATCTCGTGAAGGACGAGCGCGCGCTGCATCACGCGTACAACGACGCGCAGGGCGTGACCGCGCAGTTCAACCTGAACCTGCTCGCCCGCGCGAACGCGGAGCTCGGCGCGGACTTCGATCTCGACGCGTTCTCGCATTGCGCGTTCTACGATCGCGAGCGGCAACGCATCGAGATGCATCTCGTCAGCGACATCGCGCAGACGGTGCACGTGCGCAGCCACACGTTCCGCTTCGAGGCCGGCGAGCGCATCCACACGGAGAACTCGCACAAGTTCACGATCGACGGCTTCCATGCGATCGCGCGGCGTGCGGGCTTCGAGCCCGACACCGTGTGGACCGACGCGGACAACCTGTTCAGCGTGCACTGGCTGCGCAGCGTCGACGATATCCGCGCGTAACGTCGTCGAGCACCGCTCGCACGGCGTGCGTGCGGATCGCGCACTGCCTGCGTCGCCGGCCCGCACTTCGGCAAAAATTCCCGCCCTTACCGATTCGATGCGCCGTTGCAACGGCGTGTCGAATCGCTCGTCACCCTTGTCCCGCAAGGCTTGGCGCCCCGCCGTAAACGTCCGTTACCGGTCTCGCATACCGGTTTCACCTGTGTCCGCCCCTGGTGCCTAGACTCCGAACCGTAGTCACATGACGCACGACACGTGCAGGGAGTCGCGAAATGAGCAAGAAACTTATTCTCGGTGCAGTTCTCGGTGTAGCGGCGCTGGCAGCTTCGGGCGTCGCATCGGCCCACGTCGACCTGTCGGTCGGCATCGGTGTGCCGGGCGTCTATGCGGCGCCGGCGCCGGTCTACGTCGCGCCGCCGCCGCCGGTGATGTACGCGCCGGTGGGCTATCGCGACGACGGCTGGCGTGCGCGCGAATGGCGCGAACACGAGTGGCGCGAGCGCGGCGGCTGGCGTGATGGCGACGGCTGGCGCGGCCGCTGGAACTGAGCCCGGCGCCCGGCGCACGAGAACACGGATCACGACGACAAGAGGAGAGTGATCGCATGATGCCCATTCGACACATCAGGTCGTGCGCGGCGGCCGCCGTCGTTGCGCTCGCAACGATCGGCAGCGCGCACGCGGCGGGCTGCATGAAGGGTGCGGTGGTGGGCGGCGTCGCCGGCCACTACGCGGGACATCACGCCGTGGTCGGCGCGGTCGGCGGCTGTATCGTCGGCCACCACATGGCGAAGAAGCACGAGCAGGAGCTGGCCGCGCAGCGCAAGGCCGCCGCGCAGGGCGTGCAGCCGGCGCAGTAAGCGCGATCGTCACACGGAGCGGCGCCACGGCGCCGTTTCCGCCTTTCATCTTCCTTGTCCGACGACGGCCGGCCGCGCGTTCCGCGCGCGCCGCCAGCGCGCCACGCATTGATCCGACGAATGCGCGTCACGCGCACCGTTACGATCATTTACAACGCCGGACCGCATCAGCCCCGCGTGTTCCTAGAATGCAATCACTCGAACGCGCTCCAGGGAGCAAACAATGAAAACCCAACGAATTCTGTCCGTGCTGGCAGCCGCGCTGCTCGCACTCGGTGCCGTTTCCGCGAATGCGGCGGCCGGCGGCAATGGTGGCGGCGGCGGCAACGGCGGCGGTCATGGCGCAGGCGGCTCCGGCGGCAACGCGGGCGGCATGTCCGGCGGCCACATGAGCGGCGAAGCGCTGGGCAACTCGAACGGCATGCACGCGGGCGACCGCGACAAGGGCCTGTCGCGCGCGGCCGATCGTTCCGACACGATCGCCGATCGTGCGGGTGCGCAGCCGGGCCATGGTCATGGACATACGCACGGCCATACCGCGCATGCATCGACGTCCACGCATCACGCGCATCGGAAAGCGTTCGGCCACACGCTGTAAGTGCGGCGGACGCATCCGGGGAAAGGGCGCTTCGGCGCCCTTTTTGCATGCCGGCCGGGCAAGGGTCTGTCGCGCGCCGGCATCGCATCGACCCTGATTTGCAACCAGCCGTAACCACGCGCGCGAACGCGCGAGGATACGAATCGCTTTCATGGAAATGACAGGCGGATTCGTCCCCGTGGAACCCACCGACGCAGCGGCGTCACGGCCCGCGCCATAAAAAAAAGGGCGGCTCGTCGCCACCCTTCGTTTCAGCGTCCCGCGCCTGCCAGCGGCGCGACGGATGCAACCGGCTCGAACAACGCATCGGCCTGCCTGACGCGCACGAATCGCGCCGCGTCTCCACCGTCCACCAGCGCACGGAAATGCGCTTCGCCGCACACGAGCTTCGCGCGCTGGTGCTCGCTCGTCACGTCGCCATCGGCATTCGGCGTATCGACGACGAAGTACAACCGCTCGCCGCCGTCCTGCTCCGCGAGCACCGCCCAGTCGGGGTGATAGCTGCCGAGCGGCGTCGGCACGCGGAACCACGCGGGCAGCTTCGCGTACAGCTTCACGCCGTCGTGCGCTTCCAGCGCATCGGCGAACGCGCGCTCCGCGTCGGTCTCGCACACGACGGCCTCGTGGATCGACTTCCGCGCATTCGGCCGCAGGTTGCGCAGATACCCGGTCAGCGCCTCGCTCTCGAACGATTCGAGCGCATGCACGTGCCGTTCGCCGAGCTTCCGGTACGCGATACCCGCGACCAGCGCGAGCCGCTTGCAACGGTTGATCGCATCGGCGGCCAGCGCGATGAACTGCTGCGGATTCACGCGGAAGTCGTCGAGCCGGCCGCTGTCGGCCAGGATCGTCGCGAGCGAGCGGCGCGTGAGTTGCGTGCGGTCCTGCAGTTCGGTGAGCAGATCGGGCAGCGGCAGCTCGCCTTCGTCGAGCAGCACCGTGCCGGCGCCGGCCACCTCGATCGCCTCGATGCCGGCCTTGCCGATGTCGATCTCGGCCTTGCGCCACTGCAGCCGTGCGCGCGCGATGTCCGGTGCGTCGCGCAGCGCGGCCGTGCAGTCGCGCACGAGCTTCGCGTTGTCGAACTCGACGCTGTACACGGTGCGATGGCGGATACGGTCCCACAGCGCGCGGAAGTCGTCGCCGAACACGACGGCCTTGCCCGATGCGTCGCGCCGCAAGTCGATCGCGCGGCGCTCGTCCGCATTGCGCACCGCGAAGCGGCCCGACAGCTTGCGCAGGGTCGCGACGATCGGCGCGCGCAGCGATTCGAACGCGTCGGGCAGCACGAGCGCGCTCTGGCGCAGCGCATCCTTCAGCCGGTCGAGCACCTTGCCCTGTGCGTCGACGTAGCCCTGCTCGTGCAGATGCGTCCACAGCACGCGCGACAGCTCGATGCCGAGCGCGTGCGCCGGCCCGTCGCCTTCCTGCACCGGCAGCGCCGCGAACTGGTGCTCCTCGACGATCCCGAAGCGGATGCCGGTGTCGGCCTCGATTTCCTTCTGCAGGTTCTCCGCGAACGACTCGTAGCGCTCGGTCGCGATCACGGTGAGCGTGTTCACGCCCGGATCGCGCACGCGTTCGCCGTCCTGGTCGACGGCGAGGCGCAGCCCGCGGCCGAGCGTCTGGCGTCGCTCGCGTTCGGTCTGGATGTCGCGCAGCGTGCAGATCTGGAATACGTTCGGGTTGTCCCAGCCTTCCTTCAGCGCCGAGTGCGAGAAGATGAACTTCAGCGGCGTGTCGAACGACAGCAGCGCTTCCTTCTCGCGCATGATGAGGCCGTACGCACGTTCCGCGTTCTCGCGGGCCGCGGCGCTGCTCTCGCTCGTGTCGGTCCAGCCGCCCTTGCGGTCGATCGAGAAGTAGCCGTTGTGCGCGCGCTCGACTTCGAGCGCGACGTCGACACCGTCGAACAGCGCACGGTAGGCCGGCACACGTGCCGCGCGTGCATATTCCTCTTCGAAGATCAGCGCGTAGTCGCCCTTCACGGGCATCCCGTTCTCGTCGTAGCGGCGATAGCGTTCGACCGAATCGACGAAGAACAGCGACAGCACCTTCACGCCGCGCTCGGCCAGGCGCAATTCCTTGTCGAGATGCTCGCGGATCGTGCGGCGGATCATCTCGCGCTGCACGGCGAGCGTGTCGATGTCGCCGAATGCTTCACCAAGCGACAGGAATGCCTCGCCTTCCGGATGGCGCAGCTCGACGTACTCGGCGCCCTTCACCGCATGCACTTCGCCGATCCGCAGCCCCGCATACAGTGCGCGCTTGGTCAGGCGTTCGAGATCGTCGCCGTCGGTCGCCGACACGATCTGGCGCTTCACGCCGGCCGCGGTCGCGACGTCGAGCTCGATGCGCGCGCTGATCGCGCCGCGCCGGTTCGACACGCCGACGAGCCGCACGTACGGCTTGTTGTGCGCATCCTCGACGATCGCCGATGCGATCTCGATCTGCTTGACGAGCTTGCGCTCGTACGCGTCGACCGCGTCGAGCCGGTACACCATGTGGTGCCGGTCGACGTGCGTCGCCGAATAGCGCAGCGTGCAGAGCGGCGCCATCGCGGCGAGCGCTTCGCGCCCGCGCCCCTCGAGCCCGCCGTCGACGCTCTGCGGCTCGTCGACGATCACGATCGGCCGCGTCGCGCGGATCAGGTCGATCGGCTTCTCGCCGCCGGTCTTCTCGCTGTCCTTGTAGAGGTTGTTGATCTCTTTCTTGTTGATCGCGGCGACCGTCATCACCATGATCTGGATCGCGGCGCTCGCCGCGAAGTGGCGCACCTGGCCGAGCTTCGCGGAGTCGTACAGGAAGTAGTCGTACGGCACGCCCGCGTACAGCGCGCGGAAATGGTCCTCGGTGATCGCAAGCGTCTTGTGCACGCCTTCCTTGATCGCGATCGACGGCACGACGATCACGAACTTCGTGAAGCCGTAACGGCGGTTCAGCTCGAAGATCGTGCGCAGGTACACGTAGGTCTTGCCGGTACCGGTCTCCATCTCGACGGTGAAGTCGCGCGAGCCGGGCAGGCCGGACGGCGGCAGCCCGCCGCGCAGCTGCACGTCGGCGAGATTGCGCGCGAGCGCGTCGTCGGTCAGCGACAGCCGGTTGCCGACGCCTTGCTCCGACACCGCGAAGCCGAGCGAGCCTTGTGCCGCGGCGGTCGTGCCGGGCGCGGCGTTCGCGAGCACGCTGAAGTCGCCGCGATACGATTCCTGGCCGCGAAACAGGTCGCAGACGGCGTCGATCGCCTCGCGCTGGTAGTCGAGATCCGCTTCGAAATGCAGCCGCATCACAGGCTCCGCACGCGCTTCACGCCGTGCTGTTCGAGCAGCGCGGCGAGATTGAGCTTCGCGACGTCGTCGACGAAGCCGCTGTCGCGGAACAGGCACGTGACGTCGCGCGTCGCGCCGGTCGCATCGAGCAGCTCGACGATGCCGTCGGCGAGCGGGCCCGCGTCGTCGCGGGCAATGCGCGCATCGAAGCACGCGACGATCGAGCGGCCGATCAGGTGCACGGTCTTGGCCGCAACCTGGTGATGCTCGACCGGCGTGCACAGATCGAGGCCGAGCTTCAGCGTCAGCTCGGCGAGCAGGTCGTCCTCGCCGCGGCCGGTCTTCACGTGCTCGACGGACGCGAACAGCGCGTGGTCGAAGTCGTCGCGGCGCGGATCCCACTCGATCACGTTGGTCGTGTCGAGCCGGTACACGCGGAAACCGAGGTCGCCATAGCTTTCCGGATAGTCGCGCGCGACCTGCTGCGCGGTGCGGCGCAGGCGTTCCTTCGTGACTTCCGCGAGCGTCAGCGGCTTCTTCAGCTTCGCGCAGAAATCGGCGGCCGCGAGCTGCGTCTTGTCGCGGCGGTCGAGTGCCTCGGGCAGCTGCACGAGGATGTAGCGGCGCGCGCCGCCGTCGGTCGCGTTCACCTGCATCACCGCGTGGCCGGTCGAGCCGGAGCCCGCGAAGCAGTCGAGCACGATGTCGTCGCCGCGCGTGCACCAGCCGATCACGGCCGCCGCGAAATCGACCGGCTTCGGCTGGTCGAACGGGATGCCGAGCGTCTTCAGCAACGCGTCGTCGGAACCGGCGAACGGCAGCACCGACGGCACGTTCTCGTACATGTTCTCGTCGAGGTAGTAGATCCGCTGCGGCTGCGTGGTTTCATCCGCGCCGAATTCGATCTGGCCGCGCTCGATCAGCGCCTGCATCGTCGCGGGCGGGTTGCGCCAGCCGCGTGCCGGCATCGCGCACGGCTTGCCGGTGACCGGGTGGATCAGCGGCGTGAAGTACTCGTCCGGCGCCTTCTTCTTGTTCGGCCACGCCATCGACACGAGGCGGTACACGCGCCCGTCGGCCGACAGCCGGTCGTACATCACTTCGCCGCCCGACAGGTTGGTCTGCGCCTTCATCCACGCGCGGTAGGCCTTCTGCGCATCCTTCGCGTTGCCGCTGCGGTACACCGCGTCGTGCGCGGCATCCAGCATGCGCTGCGCGTTGCGCTTCGGGCGCCTCAGCGGCGCCTGCTCGAGCAGCGTCTCGGCATTGCGCGCGAACAGCACCAGCGATTCGTGCTGGTACGCGACGCCGCGCGCATCGCCCTTCGGATTGCGCTTGTCCCACACGGCGACGCCGAGTTCGTTCTCCTCGCCGAAGATCTCGCGCAGCATCAGCACGAGCGCATGCACTTCGTGCTCGTCGATGTGCACGGCGATCAGCCCTTCGTCGGACAGCAGCGCGTGCGCGAGCTTCAGGCGCGGATACATCATGTTCAGCCAGTCGGTGTGGAACCGGCCGTTGGCCTCGGTGTTGGTGCTGCGCTTCACGCCGCCGTCGGTCTGGCCCGTCATCGCCAGGTAGTGGCGGATGCTGTCGCTGAAGTCGTCCGGATAGACGAAATCGTTGCCGGTGTTGTACGGCGGGTCGATGTAGACGAGCTTCACCTTGCCCGCGTAGCTCTTGTGCAGCAGCTTCATCACGTCGAGGTTGTCGCCCTCGATCACGAGATGGCGCGTATCGTCCCACGCGACGCTGTCGTCGGGGCACGGACGCAGCGTGCCCGTCGACGGCGTGAGCGCGGCCTGGCGCGCGCTGCGCTTGCCGTGCCAGTGGAAGCCGTAGCGCTCGTCGGCGTCGCCGACGGTGCGCTCGCCGACCAGCGCCTTCAGCACGTCGACGTCGACCGACGCGCCGTCCGGGCCTTCGGTCACGAGTTCGGGGAACAGCGCCTTCAGGCGCGCGACGTTGTCGGCGGTGAAATCCGTCGACATCGCCTGCGGGCTCGCCGCATCGAGTTTCTGCATCGTTTTTTCCATCGGAGCCCGGCCGCGTGCGCCAGGACGTCGGGCGCACTCACGGCACCGGCGGCAATGGCCACCCGGGCAAACCCGAAACGCTAGCGAGTCGGTCGGCGCAGGTCAAGCACCGATGTGAGGCGATCGTGCGTGCATCGGCCGCGATCGCCCGCCCCACGGGCCGCAAGCGGCTTCGGGCCGGTTGTCGCGGCGCCGGCCGGCCGGCGTTTCCGGCGGGGCTCCGCACGAGCCAAAACGACGAAAAAAAGGGCACGGTCAGCGCAATGCGCCGGCGTGCCCGCATGGAGAAATCCCGGATGGAGGGTAGGGCGGGGCCCGACGGGCCCCGTCCGAGGTCAGAAGCGCGTACGGATGCCCGACGTCAGTTCGAGCTGGTTCTTCGCGCCGAACGTCGACGATACCTTGTAGCCGCCATGCAGCCTCATGTAGTCGCCGGCCAGATACAGCTCGGTGCGCTTGCTCAGGTGGTAGAACACCGATCCGTAGATCGTCTCCTTGAAGCCGTTGCCGACGCCGTTGGTCAGGCTGAACGCGCCGAGGTTCGCGTTCGGCGTGAAGCCGTCGGCGTTGTACGCGGCGTTCTTGATGCGCATCTGCTGATAACCGAGCTCGTAGTCGAGCGGGCCCTTCGGCGCGATCTTCATCGACACCGTCCACGAATCGTCGTGACGCTGGCCGAGCGAGCCCTGGTCGCCGTTGTAGCGGAAGTAGCCGGCGTTCAGGCGCACGATGCTGAACGCGTAGTTGCCGCCGACCGAGAACGTCTGGTTCGTGAAGCCGTTGTGGTTCACGTGGTTGTAGAAGCCCGACACGGCGAACGGCCCGCCGTTGTAGCCGAGCGCGACCTGGTACGCGGAGCCGGTCGCGAACGAGGTCGAGTTGCTGAACTGGTAGCCGGCGCTCGCGAAGATGCCGTTGCTGAACAGCTTCTTCCACGCGAGGCCGTTGTTGTAGCGCGTGCCGGTCGGGCCGGCCGCGTAGAAGATCATCTGCTTGAAGTTGTTCGAGTTGGTCCAGCCGCCTTCCTCGGTCGTCAGCTTCGCGGAGCCGTACGCGTCGCCGTAGATCGCCGCGGAGTCGCGCGCGATCGTGTTCTGGAAGCCGGCCGTCAGCTTGCCGAAGCGCTCGTCCTCGACGCCGACCCATGCGTCACGATCGAAGATCTGGCCTTCGTCTTCCATCTGGCCGTTCGCGACCACGAACTCGCTTTCGAGGCGGAAGATGATCTTCGTGCCGCCGCCGATGTCCTCGGCGCCTTTCAGGCCCCAGCGGCTGCCGCTGAACCACGGCTCGCCTTCGTTGCCCATGCCGATCACATGGTTGCCGTTGGCGTCGGCGTGGGTCCGGTAGGTCGGAAAGCTCAGGTCCATCAGGCCGTAGAGCTGCACGCTCGACTGCGCATGCGCCTGGGTGCCGGCGCACAGGCCTGCCGCCGCGATGGAAAGGGCAAGGGTTTTTCGTTTCAAGATCGTCTCCTCCGAGCTGCCGCATTGAAATCTATTCGTTGGCAGTACGTAATGTATGCCGGATGTTGCCGGCCACAGCGAGAGGGCCGACGCATAGCATCGTAGAGGGTGCAATCCTTCACGCGGCTTTCCCGAAGGAAAGAATCGAATCGGTGAAAACACCGAAATCGCAATAATCGAGAATCGGGCAGGCGGGCGAACGCGAGCCCGGCCGGCCGCCTGCCGGCTGCCGACACATTACGTGCTACGAATCGATGCCCGGGGGATGCCCGGGGTGGGGCCGTCAGTCCTGCGCGGTCTTCGCGCGCAGGATGTAGCCGAGCCCGCGCAGCGTGATGATCTCGGCCGTGCTGCCCGCGAGATGCTTGCGCAGCCGGTGGATGTAGATGTCGATCGCATCCGCGCTCGGCTCGTCGTCGAGCGCGAACACGCTGTCCATCAGCCGTGCCTTCGACACCGTCTTGTTCTGCTGCAGCATCAGCGTCTCGAGAATCGCATGCTCGCGGCGGCGCAGCGCGAGCACCGTGTCGCCGCAGCGGAATTCGCGCGTGCCGAACGCATAGACGAGATCGCCGCACACGAGCTGCGTCGTGCCGACGCCGGCCTGCCGGCGGATCAGCGCGCGGATCCGCGCGACCAGTTCGCGCGATTCGAACGGCTTGACCACGTAGTCGTCGGCGCCCGCGCCGAAGCAGTCGACCTTGTCGTCGACCGAGCCGTGCGCGGTCAGCATCAGCACCGGCACGTTGTCGTTGCGGCGCCGCAATCGCGCGAGCACTTCCTTGCCGCTGATGCCCGGCAGCCGCATGTCGAGCAGCACCGCGTCGTAGCGCTCGGTCTTCAGCACCGTGTCGGCGCGTTCGCCGTCGCCGACGCAGTCGACCGCGAAATCCTCGCCGCGCAGCAGGTTCACGATCCAGTGCGCGAGTTCGGCGTTGTCTTCGACCAGCAGGAGTTTCATGGCGACTTCATCTCTTCAAGGAAACGCCGGGCCGCTCCAAGTTTCCTTGGCCCCCTCGGGGGGCCTGGCGCGCAGCGACGGATTTGGGGGCACTCTTCAATCGTACGCGGGCAGCCGCACGGTCACGACGATACCGCGATTGCCGGGCCCCGGCGCGAGCGACGCGCTGCCGCCGTGCGCCTGCGCGATCTCGCGGACGATCGCGAGGCCCAGGCCCGAGCCTTCGGTGTCGGACGACACGCGGTAGAAGCGCTTGAACACGTGCGGCCGCGCTTCGGCCGGAATGCCGGGGCCGTTGTCGACCACCTCCAGCATGACCGCGTCGCCGTCGCGCCGCGCGGCGACCGTCACGCAGCCGCCCGGCTGCGTATAGCGTACCGCGTTGTCGACGAGGTTCATCACCAGCGCGGTCAGCAGGCTGTCGCTGCCCGCGACGTCGAGCCGTTCGCCGAGATCCGCGCCGAGGTCGATGGCGCGCTGCTGCGCGAGCACGATCGTTTCCTCCAGCACGCTCGATACGACGACGGCGAGATCGACGCGATGCGTGAGCAGCGTCGACGGCGTCGCTTCCGCATGCGCGAGCAGCAGCAGCTTGTCGGTCACGTCGGCCATCTTGCGGCTGCTGCGCTGCATGCTGTCGAGCACCGACGCCAGCTCGCGATCGTCATGGTCGCGCTGCTGCGCGTACTGGATCTGCGTGTCGAGCACCGCGATCGGCGTGCGCAACTGGTGCGCGGCATCGGCGATGAAGCGGCGCTGCGTGGCCGTGTGCGTGTTCAGCCGCGCGATGCACTGGTTGATCGCGTCGACGATCGGCCGCAGCTCGTGCTGCAGCCGTTCCGGGCGGATCGGTTCCAGTTCCATCGGCCCGCGGTCGGCGACATCGTCCTTCAGCTTCATCAGCGGGCGCAGCTCGAGCGTGAGGCCGAGGTAGACGAGCACGATCGCGAGCACCAGCATCAGCGACAGGCGCACGAGCTGCGGCCGCCAGATCGTCGCGACCATCGCGTCGTACGAGCGCGTCGTTTTCGCGACGACCACCGTGACCGTCTCGATCTGCCCCTCGTCGTACAGCTGGCGATCGTAGGCGGTCGCGCGCAGCCGCACGCCGTCAAGCGACGTGTCGTACAGGGTCGGCTCGACGCCGTGCCGCTCGGGCACCGCGAGCGCCGGGTTGCCCGCGAGCAGCCGGTCGTGGCCGTCGACCACCTTGTAGAACACCGAATCGCGCGACGGCGATTCGAAGATTTCCAGCGCGGCCGGCGGCACGTCGGCGACCGGCAGCCCGTTGCGCCATTCGACGTCCTCGCCGATCGTGCGCGCGGATGCGACGAGCGCGCTGTCCTGCACGAGCCCGGCCGTGCGCCGCGCGGTGTCGTACGACATCGCGCCCGCGATCAGCACGAAAGCCGCGAGCGGCAGCAGCAGCCACCACAAGAGCCGCCCGCGCAGGCTGTGCGCCATGCCTTCTCCTCAATGCCGAACCGCGCCGGGGCAACCGGCGCGGTTCGGGTGTGTCATGCGATGCGTGCGCTGCTCAGAACGCGGCGGGACGCCACTTGAGCAAGCGCTTCTCGACCCAGGTCAGCAGGTAGTCGGCGGCCAGCGCGACCACGGCCAGCACGATCATCGCCGCGAACACGCCGCTCGCGTTGAACGCACCCTGGGCGGTGGAGATTAGCAGGCCGATGCCCTGCTTGGAACCCAGGAATTCGCCGACGACCGCACCGACCAGCGCGAAGCCGAAGCTCACGTGCAGGCTCGCGAGAATCCAGCTCAGCGCGGACGGGATCACGACGGCCGTGGTGATCTGCCGGCGCGACGCGCCGAGGATCTGCGCGTTCGCGATCAGGTAGCGGTCGGCTTCGCGCACGCCCTGGAACGCGTTGCCGAACACGACGAAGAACACCATCACGACGGCCAGCGCGATCTTGGACGCCATCCCGAGGCCCAGCGCGATCACGAAGATCGAGCCGAGCACGACGCGCGGGATCGAGTTCGCGATCTGGATGTACAGGCCGAACACGTCGGCCATCAGCTTGTTGCGGCCGAGCACGATCCCGCAGATCACGCCGGCGACCGAGCCGATCAGGAAGCCGATCCCGGTTTCCTCCAGCGTGACCCACACCTGCGTGAGCAGCGGGCCCTGCGACGTGCCGTTCACGAACCAGTCCTGGATCTGCGCGAAGATCAGCGACGGCATCGAGAAGAAGAACGGATCGATCCACTTCAGGCGGGCGGCGAGCTCCCAGCCGCCGAGCACGATGACGAGCACGGCGATCCGCAGCGTGACGATCAGGTTGCGCCGGCGGCGCAGCCGGCGTTGCGCGGCGCGCTCGTCGTCCTCGAGCGTCGTCGCCGGGAGGGCGGTAGTGGGAAGCGTCATGTCGGTCATGCTCCTGTCCTTGCTGTGTCTTGCCATTGCTTGCCGTGCGGCGTATGCGTCAGCCGATCTGCACTTCTTCGCGCAGGTCGTGCCAGATGTCCTTGGAAATCTCGATGAAGCGCGGGTCGTAGCGGATCTCCGACGTGACGCGCGGGCGCGGCAGGTCGATCTCGTACACGCGCTTGAGCGTCGCGGGGCGCGCGGTCAGCACGAACACGCGGTCGGCCAGCGCGATCGCTTCCTCGAGATCGTGCGTGACGAACACGACCGAGCCCTTGTTGGCGGACCAGAGCTGCAGCAGCTCATCCTGCATCAGCGTGCGCGTCTGCATGTCGAGCGCGGAGAACGGCTCGTCCATCAGCAGGATTTCCGGCTGGTTGATGAAGGTTTGCGCGAGCGCGACGCGCTTGCGCATCCCGCCCGAGAGTTGATGCGGGTAGTGCTTCGTGAACTTGTCGAGGCCGACCTTGCGGATCCATTCCTCGGCCTGCGCATACGCGACGTCCTTCGAGCGGCCGCGAAACAAGGGGCCTGCCGCGACGTTGTCGATCACGTTGCGCCACGGGAACACGGCGTCGGCCTGGAACACGAAGCCGATGCGCGGGTCGATCCCGTCGACCGGGCGGCCCATCACGCGCACCTCGCCCGACACCGGCTTGAGCAGCCCGGTGATCATGTTCAGCGTGGTCGACTTGCCGCAGCCGGTCGGCCCGACGATCGCGATGAACTCGCCGCGCGCGACGCTCATGCTGAAGTCGCGCAGTGCGACGGTGGCCTTGCCTTCCGGCGAAATGAAGCGGCACGACACATTGCGAAACTCGATCGCCGGTGTGCTCGGGGAAACTGCCTGGTTCATCGCATTCGTCCTGCGGGTGAGGAGGGCGTCGCATCGTGACGACGCCGGGCCGGTCAGCCGGGCCGGAACGGGGAACGCGCGGCGGCGGGATCGCCGCCGCCGGCGCCTGTACCGAGATCGATTACTTCGCGTTCACGAAATCGTTGGTGTAGGTGCGCGCCAGGTCGATGTGCTTGCCCTTCACCGACGGGTTGAACGCCGACAGCACCTTCAGCACGGTCGCCGGGCCGTCGGCCGGCATCTTCGCGTCGGCGGTGTACATCGGCAGCGACGCCTTCAGCGCGGACACGTACAGGCCCTTGTCCTTCTGGTAGTCGGCCGGCATCTTCGCGGCGATCTCCTCGGCGCTGTGCGTGTGGATGAACTGCATCGTCTTCGCGAACGCGTGCGCGAGCCTGGTGGCTTCGGCCTTGTGCGAATCGGCCCACGCCGACTGCACGTACAGGCTCGCGGCCGGATAGGTGCCGCCGAGCGCGGCGCGCGTGCCTTCCAGCGTGCGCAGGTCGACCATCACCTTCGCGTCGCCCATCTTCTCGAGCGCGGACACCGTCGGCTCGGTCGTCATCCCGGCGTCGATGCGGCCCTGCTTGATCGCGGCGATGAAGCTCGCGTCGGCGCCGACCGGCAGCATCGTGTACTGCGTCGACGGCACGCCGTGCTGCAGCGCCAGGTATTGCGTGAGGAAGCTCGTCGACGAGCCGAGGCCCGTCACGCCGAGCGTCTTGCCTTTCGCGTCGGCCATCGACTTGAAGGTGGGCGCGGCCTTGGTCGACACCATCTCGACCTCGCCCGGCACCTGGCCGAACACGGCGATCGCCTTCACGTCCTTGCCCTTGCTCTGCAGGTCGATCGTATGGTCGTAGAAGCCGACGACGCCCTGCACGGCGCCCGCCAGCAGTTCGTTCTCGGCGTCGACGCCGGCCGGCTGCGACAGCAGCTCGACGTCGAGCCCTTCGGCCTTGAAGTAGCCGAGCTCCTGCGTGAGCCGCGCGGGCAGGTAGATCAGCTTCGCGATCCCGCCGACCATGATCGTGATCTTTCCGCCGTCGTCGGCGAAAGCGGGGTGAGCGGCGAGCGCGCAGCTCAGGCTGGCTGCAACGGCGAGGGTGCGCAGGATGGGTCGCATCGGGGTCGTCTCCTTCGTTGTATTCGTATGGCGCGATGCTTGCTGCATCGTGATAACGAGTATAGGGAGGCGAAACCTTCCGCTACCTTTCGCGGTTCGGCGATTCCTTTAGGGGTTTTCCAGCAATCCGGGGCTCAAGCGGCCTGGCGCCACCCGAGCAGCACCCGCCCCATCGCATCCAGCCCCATGTCGAACAGGTGCGACACGAACGGCACCAGGTTCGGGATCATCAGTTGCACGAGCAACAGCCCGACCAGCATCGTGACCGGAAAGCCGATCTGGAAGATGCCGATCTGCGGTGCCGCGCGGTTCAGGATCCCGAGCGCGAGGTTCGCGATCAGCAGCGCCGCGACCACCGGCAGCGCGAGCAGCAGCCCCATCTCGAACACGGTCGCGCCGAACGCGGCGAGCGTGCGCCAGCCGGGCGCGTGCAGCAGGTCGGCCGACACCGGCAACGACTGGAACGACGCGGCCAGCGCCGCGAACACCTGCAGGTGGCCGTCCACCGCGAGGAACGCGAGCATCGCGATCGCGTTCAGGAAGCGGCCCATCGCCGGCGTCGCGCCGTTCGAATGCGGGTCGAAGAAGGTCGCGAAGCCGAGCCCCATCGACAGGCCGATGAAGTCGCCGGCCGCCTCGACGGCCGCGAACACGATCTGCATCGTGAAGCCCATCGCGGCGCCGATCAGGAACTGCGTGACGACGATCCAGATGCCCTGTGCGGAGAACACCGTGACGCCCGGCATCGCGCCGAGCGTCGGCGCGACGACCAGCGCCATGAACGCGGCGATGCCGATCTTCACGCGCACCGGCACGGCCGCGTGGCCGACCAAGGGCGCCGTCGCGACGAGCGCGAGCATCCGCACGAACGGCCACAGGAAGGCGGTCAGCCAGCCGTTGAGCTGCGCGTAGGTAACCGAGAACATCGCGGTGGAACGGAGCCGGGCGCGCCGCTCAGCCGGCGCCGAGCGTCGCGACGTGCAGCAGCGTCTGCCGCAGGTAGTCGAGCATCGTCGTCAGCATCCACGGGCCGGCGATGACGAGCGTCGCGGCCACCGCGAGCAGCTTCGGGATGAACGACAGCGTCGATTCGTTGATCTGCGTCGCGGCCTGGAACAGGCTCACGACGAGGCCGACCGCGAGCGCGACCAGCAGCAGCGGGGCCGCCAGCAGCAGGCCGACCATCATCGCCTGGTGCGCCAGCGTCATGACTTGTTCGGGCGTCATCGCGCGATTCCTCCGCTTACGTGAAGCTCTGCGCGAGCGAGCCGATCAGGAGCTGCCAGCCGTCGACCAGCACGAACAGCATCAGCTTGAACGGCAGCGACACGGTGGACGGCGACACCATCATCATCCCCATCGACATCAGCACGCTCGCGACGACCATGTCGATGATCAGGAACGGGATGAAGATCGTGAAGCCGATCTGGAAGCCGGTCTTCAGCTCGCTGGTGACGAACGCGGGCACCAGCAGCGACAGCGGCACGTCTTCCGGGCCCTGCATCGGCGCGGCCTTCGAGATCTTCGCGAACAGCGCGAGATCGGTCTCGCGGGTCTGCTTCAGCATGAAGGTCTTGAACGGCGCGACGCCGCGCTGCACGGCCTGCTCCATCGGCATCGAGCCGTCGGAGAACGGCTTGTAGCCGTCGCTGTACGCGCGGTCGAGCACCGGCGACATCACGAAGAAGGTGAGGAACATCGCGAGGCCGACCAGCACCTGGTTCGGCGGCGTCGTCGCGGTGCCGAGCGCCTGGCGCAGCAGCGACAGCACGATGATGATGCGTGTGAAGCTCGTCATCATCAGCAGCATCGCCGGCAGGAACGACAGCATCGTGAGCAGCAGCATCGTCTGCACGCTCAGCGAATAGGTGGTGCCGCCGTTCGGGCCCGGGCTCGTGTTGAACGCGGGCAGGCCGGCCGCCTGCGCGCACGCGAGCGCGGGGGCGAGGCCGAGGATCAGCACGGGCGCGAAGCGCGCCGCGCGACGCAGGAATTCGTGTTTCATCGGAATGCAGGAACGGAAAGAGGGCGCGACGCCATGTCAGCGGTCCTTGCCGCGTCCGAAGCGCTTCGCGGCTTCGCCCGCGAGCGCGTCGCGAAACCGCGCGCCGAACGTGCCGGGCTGGCCGCGTTCGGTGGAAGCCGTGCCGGCGGGAACGTCGGGCAAGGCCGGCGCCGGTGCCGCCGCCGAGCCGGCCGGCAGCGTATGCAGCAACCGTACGTTGCCCGGCGCGACGCCGAGCACGAGCCAGGTGTCGCCGATCTCGACGATCGTCGCGCTTTCCTTCGCGCCGAGCCCGACGCTCGACACGACCTTCAGCGGGCCGCCGCGTCGCGCGGGCTGGAAGCCGAAGCGGCGCGCGAGCCACGCGCAGCCGAACACGAGACCGATCACGACCGCGAGCCCGACGAGCGTCTGCAGCACCGCGCCGACGCCGAGCGACGGCGCGGCCGAACCGACCATCACGCTCGACGCGATCGAGCCGGCGTTGTTCACCGCGTTCATGTCGGCGGCGCCGGCCGGTGCGCACGCAAGCGCCGCGGCAGCGATCGCCGCCGCCACGCTCGGGAAAAGGCGCACGCGGCGGCCGGACTTCACGACGTTCACCGATTCAGCTTCCGGATACGTTCGGCCGGCGTGATGATGTCGGTCAGCCGGATGCCGAACTTGTCGTTGACGACCACGACCTCGCCCTGCGCGATCAGGCAGCCGTTCACGAGCACGTCCATCGGCTCGCCGGCGAGGCCGTCGAGCTCGACGACCGAACCCTGCGCGAGCTGCAGCAGGTTGCGGATCGCGATCTTGGTGCGGCCGAGTTCCACGGTCATCTTGACCGGGATGTCGAGAATCATCTCGATGTCGTTGTGCGTCGAGCTGGCCGCGGCCTTCGACAGCGGCTGGAACACGCCGGCGCCGGTCGCGCCGGCCTGCACCGGCTGCTGGTTCTGCTCGGCGAGCGCGGCGGCCCAGTCGTCCATGCCCGGATCTTCCTCCGCCTCGGCGGGTGCCGCCTGCGCGGCCGCGGCCGATTCCGCCAGCGCCGCGTCGGCGAGCGCTTGCGGGTCGAGTTCGTGCGTCGGGTTCAGCTCACTCATATCCACCTTCCTTCATCGTGTCGCCCGCGCTGATCATCTTCTGCACGCGCAACGCATATTGACCATTGAAAATGCCGTAGCCGCATTCCATCACCGGCACGCCGTCGACCTTCGCGGTGATCGTTTCCGCGATCTCCAGCGGCAGCACGTCGCCCGCGCGCAGGTTCAGGATCTTCTCGAACGTCGACGGGACCTCGGCGAGATCCGCGCTCAGCTCGACCTCGGCCGACTGCACCTGCTGCGACAGCACGCGCACCCAGCGGCGGTCGACTTCGAGCGCCTCGCCCTGGATCGGCGACGCGAGCACGTCGCGGATCGGCTCGACCATCGAGTACGGCATGCAGATGTGCAGCGTGCCGCCCGTCGGCCCGAACTCGATCGAGAACTGCGTGACGATCACGATCTCGTTCGGCGTCGCGACGTTCGCGAACTGCGTGTGCATCTCCGAGCGCACGAATTCGAACTGCAGCGGCCGCACGCTCTTCCACGCGGTCGTGTAGTGCTCGAACACGAGGTTCAGCAGCTTGCCGATGATCCGCTGCTCGGTGGCCGTGAAGTCGCGGCCCTCGACGCGCGTGTGGAAGCGTCCGTCGCCGCCGAACAGGTTGTCGACGACGAAGAACACGAGGTTCGGGTCGAACACGAACAGCGACGTGCCGCGCAGCGGCTTCACGTGCACCAGGTTCAGGTTCGTCGGGATCGGCAGGTTGCGGGTGAACTCGCTGTACTTCTGCACCTTCACCTGGCTCACGGAGATTTCCGCCGTGCGCCGCATGAAGTTGAAGATGCCGATCCGCAGCAGGCGCGCGAAGCGGTCGTTGATGATCTCGAGGCCGGGCATCCGGCCGCGGACGATCCGCTCCTGCGTCGCGATGTTGTAGGGGCGGACGCCCGACGTGTCGCGCTGCTCGTCGACTGCGTCGGTTTCGCCCGTGACGCCCTTGAGGAGGGCGTCGACCTCCTCCTGGGACATGAACTCCTGGTGGCCCATGCGCGCTCCTTTTCCGGCCGCGTTACTGGACGACGAATTCGGTGAACAGCACGTCGTCGACCTTCGCGCGCTGGTTGCCCGGCTGCGTCGGCTGCTCGATCAGGTCCCGCAGTTCCTTCGCGAGCGAACGCTTGCCGTCCGGCGTCGCGAGATCCTCGGGATGCTTGTTCGACAGCGCGAGCAGGATCCGGCTGCGGATCTCCGGCATGCGCGCGGTCAACTGTTCCTGCGCCTTCGGGTCGGTGAGCTTCAGCGACAGGCCGACGCGCAGATAGTGCTGCCCGCCGTCGTCCGACTGCAGGTTGACGGTCAGCGGGTCGAGCGGGAAGAACACCGGCGCGGCGAGCGGTGCCGGTTCGGCGGGCGCGCTCGCATGGCCGACGCCTGCCTTGCTCAGGAACACGTACATGCCGCCCGCGGCGGCGGCGGCCGCGCCCAGCGCGATGACGGCGATGAGCGCGATGCGCTTGAACTTGCCGGACGAAGCCGGCTTGTCGGCGGTCGGGTTTGCGGTCGTGGAGGCCATGTGAATGCGTGCGTGATGTCTCGTAGCATGCATTGTTCGGCATCCGGGCCGAGCCCGATGGGCGGAAAAGAGGGGGGAATTGCGGCTATCTCAGCCGATTGTCGGCCGGGTGTCGGCTCGATGCAGGGCAGGTTGCGCGTTGCGCGACGACTGGAACGGCGGGGGGAAAACAACCGGGCGGCGGGGCGAGGTGTGGCCGGCGGCCGGCGATCGCCGGGGCGGGAAGACGGAGAGGGCGGGCAGGGGGCCCGCCCGCGCATCGTCAGATCGGCAGCAGCGACAGCAGCGGCGCGATCAGCACCATCGCGACGCCCGCGATCATCATCGTGAGGCTCGACACGACGCCTTCCTCGTTGCCGATCTCGCGCGCCTTCGCGGTGCCCACGCCGTGGGCGGCCGCGCCGAACAATGCGCCGCGCGCGAGCCGCGTGCGCATCGGCACCAGCGCGAGCACGATCTCGCCGAGCAGCATCCCGCAGATGCCGGTTGCGATCACGAAGAGGGCGGTGAGGTCCTTCGGCGCATGGATCTTGTCGGACACGGCGAGCGCGAACGGGGTCGAGACCGAGCGCGTCATCAGCGAGCGCTGCAGCTCGGGCGACAGGTGCAGCAGCTTCGCGAGCAGCAGCGACCCGCACACGCCCGCGCCGATCCCGACCGCGACGCCGACCGACAGCGACAGCCAGTGGCGGCGGATCAGGTCGCGATACTCGTAGATCGGCACCGCGAACGCGATCGTCGCCGGGCCGAGCAGCCACATCAGCCAGCGCGTGTCGCGGAAGTAGACCGAATACGGGATGCCGGTCAGCAGGACGAGCAGCACCAGCACGCCCGGCACGAACACGAGCGGCGAGAACAGCAGCGTCTTCTTGTATGCGTAGAGCCGCTTCGACGCGAAATACAGGACGACCGTCAGCACGAAGCAGCCGACGGAGATCGCGGTATTCACCTGGTCGGCGGACAGGTTCGACAGCAGCGCGGGCATCACAGGCTCCGGCTCAGTGGGCGGTGGCGAGGCGTGCGCGGCGGCGTTCGGCGAACACGCGCTGGGCGGCGAGCCGGCGCTCGAGCTTCGCGGCGAGATCGACCGCCACCGCCACTGCGACCATCACGAACGCGGTGCCGGCGAGCATGACCAGCGCGATGCGCCAGCCGTCCTCGCGGAACAGCCCGCCGTACTGGACGGCCGCGACCGCGGCCGGCACGAAGAACAGCAGCATGTCGGACAACAGCCAGTTCGCACCGTCCTTCACCCACGCGGGCGCGACACGGCCCGAGAACAGCAGCGCGAGCAGCACGGCGAGGCCGATCACGCCGGACGGCACCGGCAGCCCGACCGCGCGCACCGCCCAGTCGACCGCCATCCACAGCACGCCGAGCGCGGCGGACTGCAGCACGATCCGGCTCGTACGCGCAACGTTGCCCGAAGCGGCGGGGCGGGCGGCGGCGGTGGCGGTCGGCTTGGTCATGGCGGGCTCCATACAGGTATTTCTGTCAATGGTGCAAGTATAGGGTTTCCCCTAACCATAAATAAAATGACTTGTCTCTATCCTTGTCATTCCAATTCGGAATTCATCTTGGTTCGTCGCACCAACTTGGGGAGTGATCGATGGAATTGCGCGCGCTGCGGTACTTCGTCGAGGTGGTCCGCCAGCAGAGCTTCACGGCGGCGGCCGACCGGTTGTTCGTCACGCAACCGACCATCAGCAAGATGGTGAAGGCGCTCGAGGACGAGATCGGCTCGCCGCTCTTGCTGCGCGACGGCCGGCAGATGGTGCTGACCGACGCGGGGCGGATCGTGTTCCAGCGCGGCCAGGACGTGCTCGCCGCGCAGGCGCAGCTGCAGTCGGAGCTGAAGGATCTGGGCACGCTCGGGCGCGGCGAGCTGACGATCGGCATTCCGCCGCTCGGCGGGTCGCTGTTCACGCCGATCATCGCCGCGTACAAGCAGCGTTATCCGAACATCGAGCTGAAGCTGTTCGAGCAGGGCGCGCGGATGATCGAGGCCGCGCTGATGTCGGGCGAACTCGAGCTGGGCGGGCTGCTGGAGCCGGTCGATCCCGCCACGTTCGAACGACTGCCGATGGTGCGCGCGCCGCTGTGGCTGGTCGCGCCGCGCGAGTCGCGCTGGGAGGATCACGCGGCCGTGCCGCTCGCCGATCTGGCGCGCGAGTCGTTCGTGTTCTACGCGGAGAGCCTCGCGCTGCACGATGCGGTGCTCGACGCGTGCCGGCAGGTCGGCTTCACGCCGTCGATCGTGAGCCGCAGCGGCCACTGGGATTTCATGGCCGCGCTCGTGCACGCGGGCGTCGGCATCGCGCTGTTGCCGGAGCCGTACTGCCGGCGGCTCGATGCGCGGCAGTTCACGTGCCGGCCGATCGTCGAGCCGGAGATCACCTGGGCGATCGCGCTCGGCTGGCTGAAGAAGGGTTATCTGTCGCACGCGGCGCGTGCATGGCTCGAGGTCGCGCGGGCGACGCTGCCGATCGCGTCGGGCGACGATCTGGCCTTCGGCGGATTGCGGGCGAGGGAGTGAGGCCCGCGACGCGGGCGGCAGAATGGACCGGCGAGCGGACCGGGCAGCGGGCGGGCGCGCGTTCAGTGCCCCATCGCCGGCCCCGCGCCCTTCTTCGGCTTCGTGATCCACACGAGCGCCGCGAGCGCGATGAACACGCCCGCCGACAGGTGGAAGAAGTCGTTGGTCGCCATCATGAAGCCCTGCTGCGTGACGAGCTGGTTGAGCTGCGCGTTGGCCGTCTGCCCGACGATCCCGAGCTGCGCGAGCGCGCCCTGGTAGTCGGTCGTGTTCTGCGCGTAGACGCTCACCGATTCCGACAGCCGCGCGTGGTGGTAGATCGCATCGTTCTCCCAGAACGTCGAGCTGGCCGCGGTGCCGATCGCGCCGGACAGCGTGCGCAGGAAGTTCGACAGCCCCGACGCGCTCGCGAGCCGCTCGTCGGAGATGCTCGACAGCGTGATCGTCGTCATCGGCACGAAGAAGCACGCGACGCCGATCCCCTGCACGAGCCGCGGCAGGATCACGTGGTTGAACGGCACGTCGAGCGTGAACGTCGAATTCCAGACCGACACGCCGGCGAACACGATGAACGCGAAGCTCGCGACCATCCGCAGGTCGAGCCGGTGCATGTTGCGCCCGATCAGCGGCGACAGCACCAGCGCGAGCAGCCCGACCGGCGCGGTCGCGAGGCCGGCCTTGCCGGCCGTGTAGCCCATCACCGTCTGCAGCCACAGCGGGAAGATCACGACCGAGCCGAAGAACGCCATGAAGCCGAACGAGATGATCAGCGCGCCGAGCGCGAAGTTGCGGTCCTTGAACAGCGACAGGTCGACCACCGGTTCCTTCTCGGTCGCCTCCCACACGAGCATGAACGCGAGCGACACCACCGCGATCAGCGCGAGCGCGACGATGAAGCCCGAATTGAACCAGTCGCGATCCTTGCCGAGGTCGAGCATCATCTGCAGGCACGACACGCCGATCACGAGCAGCGCGAGGCCGACCGCGTCGATCCGCTGCTTCGTCGTCCTGGTCTCGCGGCCGCGCAGCAGGAAGTACGCGCAGACCGCCGAGAAGATGCCGATCGGCAGGTTGATGTAGAAGATCCACGGCCATGTGTAGTTGTCGCTGATCCAGCCGCCCAGCAACGGGCCGAAGATCGGCGCGACGATCACCGTCATCGCCCAGAGCCCGAGCGCGAGCCCGCGCTTCGCGGGCGGGTAGCTGCGCATCAGGATCGTCTGCGACAGCGGCACCATCGGCCCCGACACGAGGCCCTGCAGCAGCCGGAACGCGATCAGCGTCTCGAAGTTCGACGCGAAGCCGCACAGCGCCGACGCGATCGTGAACGCGAGCACCGACAGCGTGAACAGGCGCACCTCGCCGACCCGCCGCGCGAGCCAGCCGGTCAGCGGCACCGCGATCGCGGACGCGACCGAATACGACGAGATCACCCACGTGCCTTCGCTCGTCGCGACGCCGAGGCTGCCCGAGATGGTCGGCACCGCGACGTTCGCGATCGACGTGTCGAGCACTTCCATGAAGGTGCCGAGCGCGAGCCCGATGGTGAGGAGCGCGAGCGCCCCGCCGGTGAGCGGCGCGGGTTGGGCGGCAGGCGGCGCGGCGGATGCCGTGGTGGCGGACATCGGAATCTCCTAGACGCGGCGCGCGCAACGCGCCGGCACAACGCACGGGCGCGCGATACCGCGCGTCCCGGCCGGGTGGAACGGATAGGGGGAGAGACGAAGCGCGTGCCTTGTCATCTTCTGCCCAGACAGAGAAATAAGCGAATGCTTAACCTAGACATCGGGCCTCCCGCGCTCAGCAATCCGGTTCGTCGGGCTTCGGGCAGCCGGCGTCGCCGGGCCCGTTGGCGATGAACCGCTGCAGCAGGCCGGTGAGCGTCGCGAGTTCGTCGGCCGAGAAGCCGGCGAGTTGCGCGTTCAGCGCGGTCGCGATCAGCGACGGCAGGGCGCGCGCCGCTTCGGCGCCGCGTTCGGTCAGCGTCAGCTCGATCACCCGGCGGTCCTGTTCGCTGCGTGAACGCGCGATCAGGCCCTTGCGCTCGAGGCGGTCGAGCATCCGGGTCATCGAACCGCTGTCGTACGACATCTTGCGCGACAGCTCGAACGGCGTGCGCGCATAACCGCGCGACAACAGCAGGATCACGCCGATCTGCTGCGCGGTGAGGTCGTACGGCTCGAGTGCGCGATCCATGCGCTCGACGAGCGCCTGCCGGGCCTTGGTCAGGTAGTAACCGAGGCTCGTTTCCAGTGCGATGGTGTCGGGATCGTAGAGGCCGCCGTTCATGCGATTGCGCGCGCAGCAACAGTGCGTTTCAGGTCAAAACGCGCCCAGTATCTTGAAAAATGATTGCTTAGTCAATATTATTTCGGTCAACCAGTTACGACGTGCATGCTGCACTGCCGGAGACGATGTTCTGACCGCCAAGCCCGCGCTGCCGGGCACCCCGAGGATGTTCGCGATGCTGTTCCTTAAAAATGCCGCCGGCGCGCTGCGCCGCAACCTGACCGATACCGCTCATCATGTGTTCTCCGGGCCGCACCGCGGCTGGAAGATCGCGCTGTACGTGACGATGCTGGTGGTACCGGGCGGATCGCTCGCGGCGCTCGGGTTCGCATGGTTCGATCATCGCCGGCAGCGCCACGCGAAGGGCGCCGCCCGCCGCACGAGCCAGCCGGCGGTAACGGAGCCGTCGACATGGCGGTCCGCCGCCGATGCCGTCCCGGTGCCCGTGCGCTGCCACTGACACCGCCCCGCCCCCATCGTCCCGACTGAACGCCGGCCGCGCCCCCGCGGCCCGCCGTCGTCCGCGTGCATTCGTTGCCGGTCTCGCACGCAAGCGATCCGTAATGACCGGTAAACCGGCTGGCCGCGCCGGTAACACATTCGTGCCGCCGCGCACCGTACCCTTAGGGCTGCGCAGCTTTCCCGCCGTCAGTTACCATTTGTCCGCCAGCGGCACGACGACCGCATCGCGCGACGCCGCTCGCCGGCCTCAGCACCCAGACAGGAAAATCACGATGCCGTACGCCCCCCTCCCGCGCGCCCTTCGCCCGCTGAGCGCCGCCGTCGCCGTTGCGACGGCCGTGCTGCTCGCCGGCTGCGCCGTCGGGCCCGACTATCACCGGCCCGACACGTCGATCCCCGCCGCCTTCAAGGAAGCGCCGGCCGGCTGGAAGGTCGCGCAGCCCGCCGACCGGGCCGACCGCGGCCCGTGGTGGACCGTCTACGGCGATCAACAGCTCGACGCGCTGATCGGCAAGCTCAACGCATCGAACCAGACCGTCGCGCAATCGGCCGCCGCTTACCGGCAGGCCCGCGCGCTCGTCACCGAGGCGCGCGCCGCGTATTTCCCGACCGTCGGGCTGACCGCGTCGGGCACGCGTTCCCGCGCGGGGCGCACGTCGTCGAGCTCGTCCGGTTTCAGCAGCAGCTCGTCGATCAGCGACAGCTACAGCGTCGGCCTCGACGCGAGCTGGGAACCCGACCTGTGGGGCAAGGTGAGCCGCAGCGTCAGCGCGCAGCGCGCCGGCGAGGCCGCCGCCGCGGCCGATCTCGCGAACGCGCGGCTGTCGCAGCAGGCGCTGCTCGCGCAGACCTACTTCCAGCTGCGCACGTCCGACGCGCTGCAGAAGCTGCTCGACGACACCGTGAAGTCGTACGGCGAATCGTTGAAGCTCACGCAGAACCAGTACGCGCAGGGCGTCGCCGCGCGCGCGGACGTGATCCAGGCGCAGACGCAGCTGCAGAGCGCACAGGCCGCGTCGATCGACAACGGCGTCGCGCGCGCGCAGTACGAGCATGCGATCGCGACGCTGATCGGCGAACCCGCATCGACGTTCTCGCTGCCGCCGAACCCGCTCACGGCGGAACCGCCGATCACGCCGGTCGACGTGCCGTCCGCGCTGCTCGAGCGCCGGCCCGACATCGCGGCGGCCGAGCGCCGCGCGGCGGCCGCGAACGAGCAGATCGGCGTCGCGATCGCCGCGTTCTTCCCGACACTCACGCTGTCGGCCACCGGCGGCTTCCAGAGCTCGGTGTGGTCGCAACTGTTCACGCTGCCCGCGCGGTTCTGGACGGTCGGCCCGCAGCTCGCGGCAACGCTGTTCGACGCCGGCCTGCGCGCCGCGCAAACGGATGCCGCGCGCGCGACCTACGACCAGGACGTCGCCGCGTACCGCCTCGCGGTGCTCACCGCGTTCCAGGACGTCGAGGACAACCTCGCGTCGCAGCGCATCCTCGCGCAGGAAGTCGACGTGCAGCGGCAGGCCGTCGACAGCGCCGAGCACGCGCTCGCGATCGTCACGAACCAGTACAAGGCCGGCACGGTCGCCTACCTGAACGTGCTGACCGCGCAGACCACCGCGTTCACCGCGCAGCAGAAGCTCGCGACGATCTCCGGGCAGCGGATGGTGTCGTCGGTCGGGCTCGTGAAGGCGCTCGGCGGCGGCTGGGATGCGTCGGACATGGCGCGCGAGACGGGTGAGATGGCGGCGCCGGCGCCGGCATCCGGTGCGGCGGCACCGGCCGCGACCGCACCGTCGGCCGCCGTGCCGCTCGCGCAGAAGTAAGACGGAAAGGGAGAGCGCGCCGCGCGCGTGAGCGCGTCAGCGCGTCGCGTCGCCGAAAATCAGCGACACCTGGTTGTCGCCGATCGGATGGCCGAGCAGGTTCAGCAGCCCCGCGAGGTTCGCCTGCTGCTCGGGCGCCGCATGCGCGGTACCGCGAAACGAACCCTGGCCGGGCCCGAAGCTGCCGTGCCCGTCGAGGAACAGCGGGCCCTGCGTCGTCGACAGGTCGAGATCGGCGCCCGCGCCCTTCGCCTGCAGCACCGCACGGTACGACCCGAGCGGCTTCACGCGCGACACGCGCGAGCTCATCGAATCGATCGTCACCGTCAACTGGCCGAACGCGTTGTTGCCGATCATCCGCCAGTCGGTCCAGCCGAGCCGCACGTCACCCTGCAGGTCGAGTGTGTTGAACGGCGTGCCGAGCCCGGCGAGCAGCGACGCGGGCACGGCCATCGCGCCCGCCGACAGCACCGCGCCGCGCCACGTCGCGTCGAGCGTGACGGCGTCGGGCATCGCCTCGGTCTGCCGCATGCGCATCCGCACGCGCCCGACCAGGAGCGGCCAGAAGCCCGTGGTCCATTCGACCCGGCCCGGCAGCAGCGTCGCCGCGCTCTGATCCGCGCCCGCGGCGAGCATCAGCGTGCCCGAACCGTGCCACAGCGATCCGTCCGGATCGACGAGATTCACGTGCCCGCCGGTCGCGCGCGCGAACTGCGGCGCGATCCACGCGGCCGGCGCGAGCGCGACGAGCGTCAGCGCCGTCGCGAACCCGCCCGCCACCACCCACGGCAATGCGGCGACGAGCCGCCTGATCCCTGGCCTCATCGGCCGACCGTCGCTGGTTTCATCCACTGCGTCATTTCTGCGTCGAGGGTTGCATCACGGCCGTCAGGTCGACCTGGCCGTCTTCCTTCAGCGCGGTCACGTGCGCTTCGCCGACCTGCACCTTGAACTGCCGGCGCGCGTCGTCGAGCCACTGCGTCCACACCGGGAACGGCACGTTCTTCATCTGGATCTGCACGCCGTTGCCGACGACCTGCGCCTGCGCGCCCTGCAGCCCGTGATCGGACAGCGACGCGGCGAGCGCGTCCTTCAGCGCGAGGCCGGTCGGCGCGACGCCTTGCGCGGCGGCCGTCAGAGACTTCGCCTCGTTGGCCTGCGCGGTCATCTGCGCGAGCTCCTGGCGCATCGTCGGCAGCGCGTGGCGGATTCGCGCGCGGCCTTCCTGCGCGGGCGACCACAGCACCGAATACGCGATCGCCACGGCCAGCACGGCGCCGCCCCAGCCGAGCAGCGTCCGTTCGCGCGGCGTGCGCTCGCCCCAGAACTGGGCCAGCGTCTGGTTCAGTTGTTCGGTCTTCATGAGCGGCTCCGGATCGTCCATTTGCCGGTGCTGCTGTCGACTTCGCCGGACAGCCCGTTGCGCGCGAGACGCTGCGGGAAATCGGGATCGACCTTGACCTCCGGCTTGAAGCCGACGTCGAGCCGCCGGTCGTGATAATCGAGCGACGCGATGCCGTTCAGCGGCAGCGCGCCCATCGAACGCGACAGCCCGCTCGACAACGCGAGGAAATCGTTCGGCGACAGCTCGCCCGCCGCGAGGCGCAGCTGGTCGAGCTGACGCTGCATCTGCGCGGGCGGATCGAGTACCGTGGTCGTCTTCGGGAATGCGGACAGCAGCGTCTCGGTGATCTGCGCGGACAGCGCGTCACGCTCGCGCGACAGCTTCCACCAGTGCAGGTTCATCCCGATCACCGCGACGGCGAGCGTGGCCGCGACGAGTGCGATCGGCACGCGCAGGCGCTTCACCGTCGCGCGGTCGAAGCGCCACGGCTGCGATTCGAATTCGAACTGGCACAGATCGAAGCGCTCGGTCAGCGCACGCCGTGCGAACGCGTCGAACGACAGCGGTTGCGCGCCCGGCAGCAGCGGGCCGTCGGCGCGTCCGACCGACGCGAGGCGCGGCTCCGCGCCCGGTTCGCCGAGTTCGTACAGCTCGACGTCGCCGCCGCCCGCGAGCGCGGTCAGCGTGCCGGCTGCGCGCGACGCGGGTGCCGCGAAACCTTCGCCGAGCGCGCCGCGCGCGACCGCGAGTTCGAGCCGCGGCGCACCGGCCGCCGCCAGCTGCGCGCCGGCTTCCACCAGCACCGGCTCGACCGTCGCCGCGAGGCCGAGCACCGCGGCCACTGCGGTCGGGCGCGCGTGCGGCTCAGCCGCATCCGTGATCGCTTCAGCTTGCGTGGCCTCACCGTCGGCAGGCGCATCCGGCGCATCCGGCGCAGCTTCCGCCGCCGGCGCGCGCGGCGCGGGCAGGCAGCGCGTCGCGGGCACCGCGCTCAGGTGCCGGTGGCCGGCTGCGGTAAACGCGTCGCAGATCGTGCGGAACCACGCGCGATCGACGACGGCCAGCACCCGGCGGCCGTCGGGCAGCGCGACCGGATCGAGCGCGATATGGCAGCCCAGCGGATCCTGGATCAGCTGATCCTCGACGATGTTCGGCAACGCCTGGCGCAGCTTCGGCCCCTTGAGCGGCGGCACGGTCGCGGCCAGCAGCAGCACGTCGCGCGCGGCGACGATCAGCACCGTCGCGTTCGCGCGCGGCAGCAGCGCGAGCGCGGCGCGGCCCGCGCGCTGCACCTGGCCGGCCTTGTCCACGAGCGTGAACGGCAGCTCGGGCCACTGCCATTCCTGCAACGGCACGGCCGGCTCGCGCGGCGGCAAAGAAACAATCAGCGTGCTCAAGAGCTCCTCTCCCGAATGGCGTCGTTATAGCTGGTCGCGGATGCGCACGACCCGCGTCGAGTGCGTGGTCGGATCACGATACACGAGCGAGGTGCGATCGACCTCCGCGCGATCGTGCTGAATCCGGCCATGCACGATGAAGTAACTCGAATTGACGTCGACGAGGCTCGAGTCGATCGTCACGTTCGGCGCGCCGGCGCCGCGCAGCGCGAGCTGCACGTCGCCGACGTTGCGGAAAAACACGGTCTCGCGACGCGACACCAGCGCCTGCGCGGACGACACGCTCATCCCCGGCACCAGCGCCGCGATCACCTCGGCCGGCGCGGTGTTCATGTTCACTGGCGTCGTGGTCGGCAGCACGGTGACGAACGGGCGCAGCCGCGCGACCATCTCGGGCGTCACGCCGTCGACGTCGAGCAGGCTGTCGACGCCGGTCATCACGAGCGGCGCGGGCCCGCGGTCGCTGTCGGACATCCCCGGTTCGTCGGTGAAGTTGCCGGCCATGTCGCCGCCGGGCACCGGCGCGGTCGCGGCCGTACCGGCGCCGGGCAGCGTCGGCGTCTGGAAACGCGTCGCGGAGTGCATCAGGCCCGCGCGCATCTGCAGCGCGATCCGCTTCGCGAACGCGCCGTCGTAGCCGAGCGTCGTCAACAGCCGCTGGAACGCCTGGAGCTGCGTCACGTTGAGCTGCAGCACGCCGGGCGCCGGCGACGACACGAGGTTGCGCAGGTTGTACTTCGCCTGCGCGTCCTCGATCGATCCGGAGAGGTAGGTGTCTTCGCCGCCGTTGTCGTTCGGCGCACCGATCCGGCCGAGGAAATCCGACAGCTTGGTCTTCGCGATCGGCACGGCCCAGATCCCGCCGAGATAGGTGATGCCGGGCGCCGTGTCGCCTTCGGAGCGCAGGATCATGCGCGTCCAGTCGAGCGCGCCGCGCGCGACCCACTGCGCCTGCGCGATCACGCGCTGGTTCTCGATGCGGCGAATCTGCACCTGCTGGCGCCACAGCATCCCCGACACGAGGATCGCCGACAGCGCGACGACGAGCAGCGCGGTGATGATCGCCGCGCCGCGCTCGCGGCGTGCGCGTGTATGGGCGCGTGCGGTGTCACGGACGGCGAGCCGGAAGCGGTGAGGGCGCGCGCGCATCGTCATTCCCCGACGAGGAAGATGCGCGTGACGGGCACGCGCAGCGACGTCGCGCCGATGCTCACCTGCAGCCCCGTCACCGCGCGCGACGGCGGCGCGTTGCCGATCTGCGGCACCTTCAGCGCATCGTTGTTCTGCGACAGCGCGTCGTTGGCCGTCTGCAGGTTGGTGGTCCAGCCGACGCGCGGCACGTACAGCTTCGCGTCGATCGCACCGACGCCGCCCATCAGCGCGACCCAGCTCCAGCCGTCGACGCTGCTGTCCTTCAGCACGTCGCGCAGGCGGTTCGCGTCGTCGAGCGGCGGCGACGCATAGCGCACGACGCGCCCGCCGGCGATCCGGTAGCGGACCACCTGCAGCCGCGGCGCGGCACCCGGCACGTCGAGTTCGCGGACGATCTGCAGCGTGTTGCCGGCGACGCCGATCGCCGGCTGGCCGGCTTCGTCGTCGGTCGCGGCGAGCCGCGCGTCGATGCGCATCTGGTCGAACATCTGCGCGAACACGCGCTCGTCTTCCATCGCGGACGCGACCTTGTCGCGGCCGCGCATGATCTGGTCGAGCCCGCGCCACGACAGGATCGCGACCACCGCGAGGATCGCGATCGCGATCATCAGTTCGATCAGCGTGAAGCCTCGCACGCGGCGCGCGCCGACGGCGCGCAGGGGCCGGCGCCGCATCGGCGCGTCAGAGCGGACGGCTGGTTTCATTCGCGACCACCGTCACCATTTGCGCGAGCACGCCGGCATGCTCAGGCATGCTCACCGACATCTGCACGCGCCGGAACACCGGGTTCGGCGTCGTGCTCACGCGCTGCGTGCAGACCAGCTGCACGTTGCCTTGCGAACAGTCGAAGCTCTGCTCGCCGACCTCCGGCCATGCATGCGTGAGGCGCAGCTGCGCGAGCGCGTTGTCGGCACTCCAGCCTGCGAGCAGCCGGCGATGGAGATCGGATGCGTTGGTCGCCATCGTGCCGACCGCGCGGATCGACGCGGCGAGCGCGACCGCGATGATCGCGAGCGCGACCAGCACCTCGATCATCGTGAAGCCGCGCCCCGAAGGAAGTCCCCTGGGGGGACGCGAGGAAGAAGCCGGGAAGGGCAGGCGACGACGCATCGTCATTGCACCTCGTAGCGGCCGTTGCCGGTGCCGACGATCGTCGCGCTGCCGGCCGCCGAATGCAGCGTCACGCGCACCGGCGTGTCGATGCTTTCGGTGCCGAACACGACGCGGCTCGCGCGCGTGTCGGATCCCGGGTAGTCGATATCGGCGCCCGTGACGCCACCGTCCCAGTCGCGCGGGCGCAGCAGGTCGTCGCGCAGCGTGCGCCAGCCGTCGGGCGAGCTCACGTCGAAACGGAAGCCGTGCGCGGTCGGCTGCCACGCGATCGGCCGCGCGCGCACCTGCGCTTCGTCGCCGGCCGACTCGAACAGCAGGGCGATGCGCTGCGCTTCCTCGCGCAGGTCGGTGCGCGGATTGCGCGTCAGCGACAGCGACGCGAGCGACACCAGCAGGCCCGCGATCACCAGCACGACCAGCATCTCGAGCAGCGTGAAGCCGCGGACACGCGCGGGTGCCGCGGTCACGGCCGCGCTGCGACGCACGCGGCCGGCGCGGGCATCGCGGCGAGCGCGAGCGGAGCGCAAGGGCGTGCGAAGGGCGGGCATGAAGTGAAGAACGGGGAGAGCGTCGGGCCGATCAGCGCAGGCTTACTGCCACGAACCGATGTCGGTGTCGTTGCTTTCGCCGCCTTCCTTGCCGTCGGCACCGTAGCTGAACACGTCGATCTCGCCGTGCACGCCCGGATTCAGGTACTTGTACCCGTTGCCCCACGGATCGTTCGGCAGGCGCTCGAGGTAGCCGCCGTCCTTCCAGTTGTTCGGGATCGGATCGGTGGTCGGCTTCTGGATCAGCGAATTCAGGCCCTGCTCCTGGGACGGATAGCGGCCGTTGTCGAGACGGTACAGCTTGAGCGCCTGCATGATCGTGCCGATGTCCTGCTTCGCGGCGATGCGGCGCGCCTCGTCGGGACGGCTCATGATCTTCGGCACGATCAGTGCCGCCAGGATCCCGAGGATCGCGACCACCACCATGATCTCGATCAGCGTGAAACCGCGCTGACGGCGCACGGCCGCATTACGGCGAGTGATCCACGTTTGCATGACTGACTACCTCTTTCCAAAAAATATCGTCGATTGAGTGACGCACCCGGCGTATTCCGGACGTTTGCCTGACGGCCAGCTTCCGTTTCCCCGGGCGCGGAGCACGCATTGTAAGGCGCGCATTGCCGAGGGCTTTCACCCAACGCAAATTTCACATACATCCGTACAATAGCGCGCATGAACGCGCTCTCGATCCGGATCCTCTCCCTAGCCCTCTTCGCGGGTTTGTGCGCGACGGCCACCTTCTGGGTCGTCACGCTGTCGGCCCGCGAAGCGCCGCTGCCCGCCGCCGCCGCGCGGTTGCCGATCCGCACCGAGGACGCCGCCGCGCTCTTCGGCGGACAACTCGACAAGAATCCCGTGCAGGACATCCATCTGTTCGGCATTCTCGCGCTCGATCACGGCAGCGCCGCGATCGTCGGCATCGGCGGCGAACCGCCGCGTGCCGTGTCGCTCGGCGCGGAGGTCACGCCCGGCGCGAAGCTCGCCGAAGTCCGCAGCCGCTCGATCATCGTCGACCGCAACGGCGCCCGCGCCGAAATCCAGCTCCCTGCCAACACGCCGTCCCCCGCGATCTACATGCGTTGAACGGCGCTGGCCTGACCGGCGGTCAGGCCGTCACTGCACCATGTTGTTCAGCTCGATGATCGGCAGCATCACGGCCAGCACGATCACGAGCACGATGCCGCCCATCGCCAGGATCAGCAGCGGCTCGAGCAGGCTCGTCAGGAACATCGTGCGCCGTTCGAGCTCGCGCGCCTCGCCTTCCGCCGCACGGTCGAGCATCGTCGTCACGTCGCCCGTCGCTTCGCCGGAACGGATCAGGTGCACGAGCACCGGCGGAAACGTCTTCACGTTGTTCAGCGCGCGCGACAGCGCGGAGCCTTCGCGCACGCGCACGATCGCATCGTCGATGTTCGCGCGCATCGCGCGGTTCGACAGCGTCTCGCCGGCCGCCTGCAGCGCGCGCAGGATCGGCACGCCGGCCGCGGTCAGGATCCCGAGCGTGCTCGCGAAGCGCACCGTGTTGTAGCCGCGCACGAGCTTGCCCGCGAGCGGCGCGGTCAGCACCCAGCGGTCGAACGCGAGCCTGGGCCCGTCGCGTGACAACGTCGCCTTCACGAACCACACCACGAGCGCGACCGCGATCAGGATCGCCCACCACCAGTGCCGCACGAAATCCGACAGCGCCATCATCACGACCGTGAGGATCGGCAACTGCTGCTTGGTGCTCGCGAACACGTTGACGACCTGCGGCACGACGTAGCTCAGCAGGAACGTGACGATGCCGAACGCGATCAGCGTGACGATCCCGGGATACGTGAACGCGAGCAGGATCTTCTGCTTCAGCGCGTTGCTCTGCTCGATGTAGTCGGCGAGGCGCGACAGCACGATGCCGAGCTTGCCGGTGTGCTCGCCCGCCGCGACGAGCGCGCGGTAGATTTCCGGGAAGTCGCGCGGATGCTGGCCCAGCGCATTCGCGAGCGAATGGCCGCCGAGCACTTCCGCGCGGATCGCGGCCATCAGTTCGCGGATGTAGTCGCGCTCGGCCTGCTCGGTCAGCACGCCGAGCGCCTCGTCGAGCGGCAGCCCCGCGATCAGCAGGCTCGCGAGCTGGCGCGTGAGGATCGCCTGCTCGCGCTGCGACAGCTTGCGGCCGAACGCGAGGCGCTGCGAGCGCGCGCCGCGGCTCGCGCTGGCGGCCGGCTCGACGACGAGCGGCGTGAGCCCCTGCGTGCGCAGCTGGCCGCGCGCGGCACGCGCGCTGTCGGCATCGATCACGCCCTTCTGCGCGCGTCCCGCCGAATCGATTGCTTCGAAACGGAATGCCGACATCGCGCTATGCGCCTCCCGTCACGCGCAGCACTTCCTCGAGCGACGTCGCACCGGCCGCGAGCCAGCGCTCGGCGTCGTCGCGCAGCGTGCGCATCCCTTCCGCACGGCCCGCGGCGAGAATCTCCGCATCGGCCGCGTTGCGGTGGATCAGCGTGCGGATCGAATCGTCGACCACCAGCAGTTCGTACACGCCGCGGCGGCCCGTGTAGCCCGAATGCCCGCACTTGTCGCAGCCGACCGGATGCCACACGGTGCGGCCTTCCTCGTGCCGCTCTTCCTTGCAGACCGGGCACAGCTGGCGCACCAGCCGCTGCGCGAGCACGCCGAGCAGCGACGACGCGAGCAGGTACGGCTCGACGCCCATGTCGGTCAGACGCGTGACGGCCGATGCCGCGTCGTTGGTGTGCAGCGTCGCGAGCACGAGGTGGCCCGTCAGCGATGCCTGCACCGCGATCTGCGCGGTTTCGAGATCGCGGATTTCGCCGATCATGATCACGTCCGGGTCCTGGCGCAGGATCGAACGCAGCGCACGGGCAAAGGTCATCCCGATCCGCTCGTTCACCTGCGTCTGGCCGATGCCGGACAGGTCGTATTCGATCGGGTCCTCGACGGTCATGATGTTGGTCGTCGCCGTTTCGAGCCGCGACATCGACGCATACAGCGTCGTCGTCTTGCCCGAACCGGTCGGCCCCGTGACCAGCACGATCCCGTGCGGGCGGGCGATCAGCTTGTCGAACTGGACGAGCGTGTCGCGGCCCATCCCGAGCGCTTCGAGATTCAGGCGCTGCGCATCCTTTTCCAGCAGACGCAGCACCGCACGCTCGCCGTGCCCGGTCGGCAGCGTCGACACGCGCACGTCGACCGGCCGGCCGCCGACGCGCAGCGTGATGCGGCCGTCCTGCGGCAGGCGTTTCTCGGCGATGTCGAGCTGCGCCATGATCTTGATCCGCGAGATCAGCGCGCCGTGCAGCGCCTTCTTCGGACGCACGACGTCGCGCAGCGTGCCGTCGACGCGGAACCGCACGACCGATGCATTCTCGAACGGCTCGATGTGAATGTCCGACGCCTGTTCGCGCGCCGCTTGCGTGAGCAGCGCGTTGATCATCCGGATGATCGGCGCGTCGTCTTCCGATTCGAGCAGATCCTCGACTTCGGGGATGTCCTGCATCAGCCGCGACAGGTCGACTTCGCCTTCGACCTCGCCGACGATCTGCGCCGCACTGCCGTCCTGGCGCGCGTAGGCCTGGTTGATCGCCTGCGCGAGCTCGTCGGCCGGCACGCGATGCACGGAGATCGAGCCGAAGTTGCGCGCGATTTCGGCGAGCGCCGCATCGTTCGTGCGTTCGCTGATCCACACCTCGAGCGTGTCGTCGAGCTGGTGCGCGATCAGCACCTGGCCGCTCTTCGCGAAGCCGTACGGCAACAGGCGCGCGGCCAGCGGCGACGGCGGCTGGCGCTCGCCGGGCGCGCCGTCCTGGGGCGAGGACGCGAGCACGTCGCTCACTGCGAGGCTCCCGGCGTGGCGGTCAGCGGTTGTTGCGGCACCGACTGCTGCGGCACGCTCTGCGGCTGCACCGGTTCAGGCGCGGGCACCGGGGCCGGCGCGGGAACGGGCGCGACCTGGCGCTGCAGCTGCTGGCGACGCATCTTGTCGAGATCGAACAGGTTCCCGGCGGGCGTGCCGCCCTGGCTCGGGCCGAGCGGCATCGGCGGGACGACCGGGTCGTCCTTGTCGCGGATCACGTTGTTGTCCGACTTGTACGCGCCCGTCACGCCCTGGATGTAGTCGTAGCGGTTGGCCGTGACTTCCTGCGCGGTACTGCGATCGGAGATGATCACCGGGCGCAGGAACACCATCAGGTTGGTCTTCTGGCGCTGCTTCGATTCCGAACGGAACAGCTGGCCGATCCACGGGATGTCGCCGAGCAGCGGAACCTTGCTGTTCGACACCTGGTAGTTGTCCTGCATCAGGCCGCCGAGCACGATGATCTCGCCGTTGTCGGCCAGGATCGTCGACTGGATCGAGCGCTTCGTGAAGGTCGGGCCGGTCTGCGCGTTCGTGGTGCTGCTGACGACCGCCGAATCCTCCGTATACAACTGCAGCTTCAGGATCCCGCCGTCGGTGATCTGCGGCTTCACGTGCAGCGTCAGGCCGACGTCGCGACGATCGTAGGTATTGAATGCGTTGCTCGTCGTGCCGCTCGTCAGGTTCGAATACGACCCGGTCGCGATCGGCACGTTCTGGCCGACGACGATCTTCGCTTCCTCGTTGTCGAGCGTGATCAGGTTCGGCGTCGACAGCACGTTCGCGTCGCTCACGCCCGAGAAGTACTGCAGCAGCGCACCGAGCCCCTGCACGCCGAACATGTTGTGCAGCCAGCCGATGTTGAGGCCCTGGTTGAGCGACGAGAGATTGGCGGCCAGCCCGGTGGTGGCGGCCGTGCCGCCCGTCGTCAGGTTGATGATGCTGTTGCCCGCCACGCTGCCGGCCGTGGCCGCCAGGTTCGTGCCGCCGAGGAACTGGCCGCTCGCCACCTGCCACTGGATCCCGAGGTTGCCCTGCGTCGTCGAGTTCAGCTCGACGATCAGCGCTTCGATGTAGACCTGCGCGCGCCGCGCGTCGAGCTGGTCGATCACCGAGCGCAGGTTCCGGTAGACCGGATCGGACGCGGTGATGATCAGCGAGTTGGTCGCCGCGTCGGCCTGGATCATCCCGCCCGGCTGATTGTCGTCGCTCTTGTCCTTGTCGCCGCCGAGCAGGCCGGCCGAACCCAGGCCGCCGCTGCCGGACGAGCCGCCGTACGACGACGAGGACGACGAACCGCCCAGGCCGCCCGACGGCAGCGGCGGGGTGCCCGACGTGCCGGTCGAGAAGTTGCCGCTCGACGACGAGCCGCCGCTCTGGTTGAAGCTGTTCGCATCGTTGGACGACGCCGACGAACCGCTGTCGCTGCCGCTCTTGCCGAGCATCCCGCGCAGCGTCTTCGCGAGCTTCACCGCGTCGGCGTTGCGCAGCGGCACGACGTGCATGTTGCCGGGCACCGCGCTCGGCGCGTCGAGCTGCTGCACGAGGCGCTTCGCGGCCGCGAGGCGCGAGGCGCTCGAGGCGCGCAGCATCAGCGAGTTGGTGCGCGGATCGGCCGTGACCGACACCTTCAGCGTCGCGTCGCTGTTGCCGATCGCACCGGGGTCGAGCATCTTCTGCAGTTGCGCGGCAAGGTCGATCGCGTTCGCGTTGCGCAGCGGCACGACCTGGACCTGCGCGCCGGCGGCGCTGTCGACGCCCGAGATGATCTGCGCGATGCGGCGCACGTTGTCCGCGTAGTCGGTGACGACGATCGTGTTGTTCGCCGGGTAGGCGGTGACCGTGTTGTTCGGCGAGATCAGCGGCCGCAGCACCGGCAGCAGGTTGTTCGCCGATTCGTTATGCAGTTCGAACACCTGCGTGATGATCTGGTCGCCGCGCGCCTGCGGCGCATTGCCGACATAGGTCGGCACGCCCTGCAGCTTCGCGTCGGCCTCCGGCACGACCTTCAGCACGCCGTGATCCTGCACGAGCGCGAAGCCCTGCATGCGCAGCGCCGACTGCAGCGTCTTCAGCGCCTGGTCTTCCGGCACCGGCCGTTCGGCCACGAGATTGAGCTGCCCCTTCACGCGGGGGTCGACGATGATGGTCTTGCCGGTTGCGGCGCCGATCGCCTTGGCGACCTGGTCGATATCCGCATTCACGAAATTGAGCGTGACCTGAGCGTAGGCGGCCTGCGAGACGATGATGCCGGCGACGATCAGGGTCGTCGCGACGCGCCGCATAACGAAGCGATTTCTTGTCATGGATGAATGGGTCGATGCCGGCTCAGGCCACTTCCGGCGGTAGTGCTGGGATCCAAGTCCTAAAGAGGCGACATTAGCAGTTTTTCATGTCCGAAATATCACATTGATCCGAGGACTGTCTCACATACGACATGTATCCGACGCACCGTATGCGATATGTAAGATTTCGGCGCCGCCCCGGCATGACGGCCATCGCCGCCGTTTTGCGATGAATCGACACGGAAATGCGGTATAACCGGGCTGCCGTCTTTTGCATGTCGCCATCTCACGGACTGCCGGTATGATACGGTCGGCGCGTTTCAAGTCGCACGAATAACAGACACGGGTTTTCCCGATCTTTGCGTCATTCCCTTTTCGTTTCCGCACCATGAACAGACGGTTCGCTTCGATCGCGTGGATCGCCGCCGGCGTGTGGTTCGCCTGCGGAAACGCTCGCGCGGATTGTTTCGACGAGGCCGCCCGGTACCAGAAGGTCAATCCGTTGATCCTGCGCGCGATCGCGTGGCAGGAGTCGCGCAACCGGCCCGACGCGCTGAACAAGAATACGAACGGCTCGGTCGACTACGGCCTGATGCAGATCAACTCGATCCACCTGCCGACGCTGTCGCGCTACGGCATCGGCCGCGACACGCTGATGCAGCCGTGCAAGAACGTCTACATCGCCGCGTGGCACCTGCGCCAGAAGATGAATCGCTACGGCAACACCTGGCAGGCCGTCGGCGCCTATCATTCCGAAACGCCGTCGCTGCGCGACAAGTACGCGCGGCAGATCGCCGGGATCCTGGCGCAGTGGAAGCTGCTGCCGCCCGAGCAGTGACGCGGCGCCGCGGCGCGGACTGACGCCATGCCGCTCGGCCGGCGCGCGTTTGATGCACAATGCGGGCTCACGCCGCGGTTTCGACCGGCCCCGGGCCGATCGCGCCCCGCCAGGGCGCCGCGGCCGCTTTCTCATCTTTTCCGTTGGTGCAAATCGTTATGAATCCGGCAATGAACCAGCCGTTGCCCGTCACCGTGCTGTCCGGTTTCCTCGGCGCCGGCAAGACCACGCTGCTCAATCACATCCTCGCGAACCGCGCGGGCCTGAAAGTCGCCGTGATCGTCAACGATCTCGCGGCGGTCAACATCGACGCATCGCTCGTGCGCGATGCGCAGGCGCTGTCGCATGTCGAGGAACGCCTCATCGAGATGTCGAACGGCTGCATCTGCTGCACGCTGCGCGACGACCTGCTCGTCGAGATCCGCAATCTCGCGGCGGACGGCCGCTTCGACGCGATCGTGATCGAATCGACCGGCATCGCGGAGCCGATGCCGATCGCGGAAACCTTCACGTTCGTCGACGACGACGGCGCATCGCTGTCGAGCGTCGCGCGCCTCGACACGCTCGTCACCGTGGTCGACGCCTACAATTTCCTGCGCGACTACGGTTCCGACGACGCGCTCGCGACGCGCGGCATCGCCGCATCGGACGAAGACGATCGCACGCTCGTCGAGCTGCTGATCGAGCAGATCGAATTCTGCGACGTGCTGGTGATCAACAAGACCGACCTCGTCGGCGCGGAAGAACTCGCGCGCCTGCAGCACATCCTCGCGCGGCTCAACCCGCGCGCGCACCAGGTCGTGTCGACGTTCGGCAACGTGCCGCTCGGCGAAGTGCTGAACACCGGCCGCTTCGATTTCGATGAAGCCGCGAACGCGCCGGGCTGGCTCGCGTCGCTCGATCACGATCACACGCATTGCGACGATCCCGAGTGTCACGATCCGCATCACGCGCACGTGCATGGCGAAGCCGACGAATTCGGTATCGGCAATTTCGTGTACCGCGCGCGCCGGCCGTTTCATCCGGCGCGGCTCTGGGCGCTGCTGCATCAGGAGTGGCCGGGCGTACTGCGCAGCAAGGGCTTCTTCTGGCTCGCGACGCGCAACGACATCGCGGGTTCGCTGTCGCAGGCGGGCGGCGTATGCCGGCATGGCCCGGCAGGGCTCTGGTGGGCCGCGCAGGATCGCGCGGAATGGCCGGACGACGACGAGCTGCTCGCCGAAATTCGCACGGAGTGGCAGGGTGACCTCGACGACCGTTCGGTCGGCGATCGCCGTCAGGAACTCGTGCTGATCGGTATCGGGCTCGATGCCGACGCATGGCGCGCGAAACTCGACGCATGCCTGCTCACCGATGCGGAATTCGCGCTCGGTGCGACGCAATGGACCGCGTTCGACGATCCGTTCCCGGTGTGGGATGTCGATGCGCACGACGACGAAGATCCCGGCGACACGCAGATCGTGCACGCGTAATACGCGGTAAACCGCGGTAAAAACGGCCTGCGAAAGCTAACCGTTAAATCTTGCAAGAGTGGCGCGAACTGTGGCGAAAATGCCGCGCGCGCCCAACAAAAAACCCGCCGAAAGGCGGGTTTTTTTCCTGGAACAGGCGCTGGATTAACGCTTGTTGACGGCGTCCTTGAACGCCTTGCCAGCCGTGAACTTGACCGTCTTGGCTGCCGGGATCTTGATGGTTTCGCCGGTCTTCGGGTTGCGGCCCGTACGTGCTGCGCGCTTGCCCGAACCGAAGCTGCCGAAGCCGATCAGCTGAACCGCATCACCCTTCGACACGGCCTTCTTGATGACTTCGAGCAGCGTGTCCAGCGTTTCGCCGGTTTGAGCCTTGCTGGCGCCCGTTTGGGCGGCGACGGCGTCGATCAGTTCCTGTTTGTTCATTAAGGTTCCTTTTTCAGGTTAGGTTTGACACGAACAGCGCGAACGCGCCGATTATACGTGCGCGAACCGTGCCGTCGAGAGACAGACTCCGACGACACAGCGCCGAATCCTGGCCCGCGCGACGTGCCGTCCGGCTTGCCGGCGGCCACCCCGCGGTACGGCGTTGCTATGATAGCGCAGCGCAAACCCAATAACGACAAGGGTTTCAAAGATTTTCATCGGTATTTCGCCGAATGAATCGTCGATTGCCCGTTTTTTGACCTGCGCCAACCGGACAGGATACGCAGCCGGGTCCGCTGCCGCGCAACCCCGTTGGTTTTTGCCAACGGCCCGCCGGACGCCTCCGCGCAATCCCTTGCCTGGCTTGGCTGCCACGTTTTTTGTTTCGCATGCCCGACCGACTCGTTCCCGCCACGCTCGTCCGCCGCGACGACGGCATTCTCGTCTCGCCCGAGTACGGCGAACTCCCTCGCGACGCGTCGCGCGCACGCGCGCACGCGAACCGGATGCTCGCCGGCAACGGGCTGCCGGCCCGCTGGCAGGGCCGCCGCACGTTCACTATCGTCGAGACGGGATTCGGCACGGGCGGCCATTTTCTCGCGACGTGGGCCGCGTGGCGCGACGATCCCGCGCGCTGCGAGCGGCTGCATTTCGTCGCGGTCGAACCGCATCCGTTCTCGCGCGAGGACCTGCGCCGCATCGCTTCCGATATAGTTGCTAACACAACCATATCGGAAATTGCCGATGCGCTGATCGACGCGTGGCCGATGCTTGTGCCCGGCCTGCATCGGCTCGAATTCGACGCAGGGCGCGTGGTGCTCACGCTTGCATTCGGCGATGCGCGTGACATGCTGCAACGGCTCGTCGCGCGCGCCGATGCGTTCTATCTCGGCAACGTCGTGTCCGCCGCGTACGGCGATTTGCTGTCGGCCGACGTGACGCGTGCACTCGCGCGCCTCGCCGGCGAAGGCGCGACCTATGCGACGCATTCGCACGACGATGCCGTGAAACAAACGCTCGAGGAAACGGGTTTCACGAGTCGCAATGTCGACGATTGCGCAGGCGAACCCGCACTGCGTGTCGGCGAATATGCGCCGCGCTGGCGGATGCGCCGGCACGAACCGCCTCGCGCATTGCCGGTGGCCGCGCGCGACGCAATCGTGATCGGCGCGGGCCTGGCCGGCTGCGCGGTCGTCGAACGGCTCGCCGCACGCGGCTGGCACGTCACGCTGATCGAGCGGCACGCGCGGATCGCGAGCGACGCATCGGGCAATCCGGCCGGGGTATTCCATCCGCTGATGACGCGCGACGACAACGTCGCGAGCCGCCTCACGCGCAGCGGTTTCCTGCATGCGCTCGCACGCTGGCGCGCACTCGAGAATGCGGGCCATGCGTTCGCGCGCAGCACGCGCGGGATGATCCATCTCGCGGAATCGGCCGACGATTTCGTGCGGATGCGCGATGCGTTCGACGCGCTCGGCGCACCGTCCGACTATGTGTCGCTGCTCGACACCGACGCCGCCCGCGCGCATCTGAACCTGCCGGTCGCACATGGCGGCCTGCTGTTTCCGCACGGCGGTGCCGTATCGCCGGCCGGGCTCTGCGCCGCACAAGTCGCGGCGGCCGGTGAACGCGTGACACTGCTGGCCGGCACGGAAGTCGCGCGACTCGAGCGTGATGGCGACACGTGGTGCGCCGTCGACGCGGCAGGCGCGACGCTCGCCGAAGCGCCGGTCGTCGTGCTCGCCAACGCGGGCGACGCGGTGCGTCTCGCGGGCCTGCGGCATGTCGCGCTGCAACCGGTGCGCGGCCAGCTCACGCTGCTGCCGCCCGGCAGCACGTCGCCGCTGCCGTGCCCGGCGATCGGCGACGGCTACGCGGTGCCGCTCGACGACGGCACGCTGCTGATCGGCGCGACGTTCGAACCCGACGACCTCGATCCGGCGATGCGCACCGCCGGACATATCGAGAATATCGAGCGTGTCCGGCATCTGCTGCCCGGCCTGATCGGCGAGTTGCCGGACGTCGATACGCTGCGCGGGCGCGTCGCGTTTCGCTGGGTCGTCGCCGACCGAGTGCCCGTGATCGGCCCGCTCGCCGACGAAGCGCAGGCCGTCGCGAACGCGCGCGCGCTGAGCGGTGCGAAGGCGCGCGACCTGCCGCGCACCGCGGGCCTCTACGGCGCATTCGGCTACGGCTCCCGCGGCCTGGTGTGGGCGGCGCTCGGCGCCGAACTGATCGCGTCGCAACTCGAAGGCGAGCCGTTGCCGCTCGAGCGCGAACTCGCCGATGCCGTCGACCCGGCCCGGTTCCTGATCCGCGCGCTGCGCGGCCGCCAGATCGGCTGATCTCGTCAGCCGAATCCTCACAGTTCTTCGATTTTTCCGTGCAAGGTTATCCACGCGACGCTGTGGATAACCGCGCGGAATCCGCACGCACTTCGTGTGCAATCACAGTGGACGTAAACTGGGCAACTCGGCACAGCTGTGAAGCGCCCCGAAAGTTGCTCAACTCAAACCTCTGTGAGCAAACAGCCTGTGCAACGGGTTATGGCCGCGCCAACACCTTGATCTTGCTGCGTAAACCGAAGTTATCCACAGAACTGTGCGCGCCTTGTTAACTTCTACTACATATATATACAAGTAAACCATTGAAACCAAAGACCGAGGGTGCCTCACAGCGCCGCGAGTCGATTCAATCGGTTCCGGAGCGAAAAAGCTGTGGCACAATCGGTTTCCTTCGCGTTCGTTCGGCCAAGCGCCGGACATGCTTCAATGGAACGGTCGGCTCGATTTCGAATCTGAATCTTCGAGACTGCGCAGTCCGTTCACACACCAGGCCGACAATCCAGATCGGCAGCCTGAACGACAGTTCCGCCGGATGGCGGAAGAGGCGGATCCCATGTCCCGCCGTCGTCGACCACAACAATCACATTCGGGGCAGTACCCGGCCGGCGCGCATCTCACTTCCGACGCTTGACCCTGCGCCGCTGGCGATTGCTTCCAAAGGAGAAGTCACCACGATGAAGTCGGCGTTCTCATTCCTGCCCAACTGGCCGCTCGCGCCGGATGCCGTGTTCTGGGCCGGGCTCGCGTTGTTCGCGGCCGGGCTGTGTGGCGAGCTGTGCTATCGCGCATGGCGGCTGCCGCGCATTACCGGCTATGCGGTGATCGGTCTCGTCGCCGGTTCGTTCGGATTCGGCGTGATCGACGCGAGCACCGACGAAACCTCGCGGCTGCTGATCGACGTCGCGCTCGGCCTGCTGCTGTTCGAGCTCGGCAGCCGTCTCGACCTGAAATGGATTCGCCGCAATCCGTGGCTCATTGCATCGAGCCTCGCCGAGGCGACGCTGACCTTCGTGCTCGTGCTGTTCGTGATGCTCGCGCTCGGCGTGTCGGGCATGGTCGCGCTCGTGCTGTCGGCGATCGCGATCGCGACGTCGCCGTCGATGGTGATCCAGCTCAAGACCGAACTGCGCGCGGAAGGGCAGGTGTCGCAGCGCCTCATCACGCTGACCGCGCTGAACAGCGTGTACGCGATCGTGCTGACCAAGCTCGTCACGAGCTGGCTTCACCAGGAAGCCTACGGGAACGTTTTCGCGACGATCCTGCAACCCGTCTACCTGATCGTCGGTTCGTTCATCGTCGCGTACCTGGTCGCGCGGGCGTGCAACTACCTGTTCCGTCACATGACCGCGACGATGCGCGACGAGCATTCGTTCGTCGCGCTGTTCGGGCTCGTGATGCTCGCGATCGCGGTCGCGCAGGCGCTGAAGCTGTCGACGCTGCTCACGCTGCTGCTCGCCGGCATCATCGTGAAGAACCTCGAGGCGCGGCCGCAGCTGTGGCCCGAGCATTTCGGCACGGCCGGCTGGCTGCTGACGGTGATCCTGTTCGTGCTGACGCTCACGTCGTTCACGTGGGGCGACATCGCGCTCGGCGGCCTGCTCGCGATCGCGCTGATCGTCACGCGGCTCGCCGCCAAGCTTGCGGGCGTCGTCGCGTTCGCGAAGCCGAGCGGGCTCGGGATGAAGCAGGGCGTCGCGCTCGGCATCGCGCTGACACCGATGTCCGCGCTGTCGTACCTGCTCGTCGACGACACCTACCAGCTCTATCCGAATTTCGACCCGCACCTGCGCGCGATCGTGATGTGCACGATCGTGATCCTGCAGCTCGTCAGCCCGTTCGTCGTCTACCGCTGCCTGTCGGCGGTCAGCGAACGCAGCGACAGAAACTGATTCCGGAACCTGCCATGGCACTCGAAACCTTCGTCAATTCCGAACCGTTCACGTTCGGCGTCGAACTGGAGATCCAGGTCGTCAACACGCACAACTACGACCTGACCAAGGCGGCATCCGACCTGATGCGCCTGATCCAGGGCGAGACCTTCCCCGGCAACATCACGCCGGAAATCACCGAGAGCATGATCGAGCTGTCGACCGGCATCTGCCATTCGCACGAGCAGGCGGTTTCCGAGCTGCACGCGATCCGCGACGTGCTCGTGAAGGCGGCCGACCAGCTCAACGTCGGGCTGGGCGGCGGCGGGACGCACGCGTTCCAGCAGTGGAGCGACCGGCAGATCTACGATGCGCCGCGCTTCCAGTACATCTCCGAGCTGTACGGCTATCTCGCGAAGCAGTTCACCGTGTTCGGCCAGCACGTGCACATCGGCTGTCCCGATCCGGACAGCGCGCTGTTCCTGCTGCACTCGATGTCGCGCTTCATTCCGCACTTCATCGCGCTGTCCGCGTCGTCGCCGTTCGTGCAGAACGTCGACACCGGCTTCCATTCGGCGCGCCTGAATTCGGTGTTCGCGTTCCCGCTGTCGGGCCGCGCACCGTTCGTGCTGACCTGGGACAGCTTCGAGGAGTACTTCACGAAGATGGTCAACACGGGTGTCGTCAACTCGATGAAGGACTTTTACTGGGACATCCGGCCGAAGCCCGGCTACGGGACGATCGAGGTGCGCGTGATGGACACGCCGCTGTCGGTCGACCGCGCGGCCGCGATCGCGTGCTACATCCAGACGCTCGCGCGCTACCTGCTGACCGACCGGCCGCTGAAGCTGTCGGAGGACGACTATCTCGTCTACACATTCAACCGTTTCGAGGCGTGCCGCTTCGGGCTCGAGGGCACTTGCGTCAATCCTCAGACAGGTGAGCGCCGCACGATCGCGGAAGACATTCTCGATACGCTCGACCGGATCGCGCCGCATGCGGCCGCGCTTGGCTCGCGCGCCGCGCTTGACGAGATCGGCGCGCTCGCGAAGGCGCGCGTGAACGACGCATCGTGGTTGAGAACCGTTTTCAAACAGGAAAAATCGCTGAACGAGACGGTCCGCCAGCAGTGCCTGCGCTGGCGTGAATGAAAAAATGTTTTGCAGATTACGGGCTCGACCGCGCGGCGATTCGCTGAATGCCGGTCGGCACCGATTCGTGCGGACGACGTCGCCAGTCGTCCTGAAAATCTGTGGATAACCTGATATTCCGCTTCAAAGTCAACGCTCTGCGGCATGGATAACCCGGTGGATCGGTGCCATCGGCACGATGGCCGATTCGAACAGGAAAATGTTTGCGCGTTGCGCCGTGGGGTCGGCAGAGATTGCCGGCACAACGAAAAAAATCGGTTATTCAACGATTTTCCACAGATTGAAGGGGATAACTTAGCTGTGCGATTTTCCGCTCTCGCTTAGAATGTCGGCTTTGCGGACACCGGAACGACGTGTGTCTCACCGGTCGCCGCGAACGCGACCGCCGCGTGTGCCTCGCGACGGCCGTGTCGACGCTCTGCAACGAGCGTCTGTTTTGAGATAGACATTCGATCTCCACACTACGGCTGCTCGGCAATCCGGGCGGCGGCAAAGCGAAAAGACTATGAGCGAAGGCGTTTACGGGAATCAGGCTTCGGGACGTGTGACCCACAGCTTGCTGCGGTTGAGTACGGCCATGCGAAGCCAGGCATGGGATTGGGCGGAAGGCGCGGGCCTTACGCCGACGCAGGGCGAGATCCTCGTGCTGCTGCTGCAACGCAAGGGCCCGATGCGGCTCGGCGAGATCGCGCGCGAGACGCAGCTCACGGCTGCGACCACCAGCGATGCGGTCAGCACGCTCGAGACGAAGGGGCTCGTCGAGAAGCGTCGCGCACTGGACGACGGCCGTGCGCTCGCCGTGCGCCTGTCGGCCCGCGGCCGTACCGCGGCGAAGAAGGCGCTGCAATGGCCGGAATTCCTGACGAAAGCGGTCGGCAAGCTCGGCGCGGACGAGCAGGGCGCACTGTACCGCGCGCTGCTGAAGACGCTGCGCGAACTGCAGGTGGCCGGTGCGACGCCGCCGCAGCGCATGTGCCTGACGTGCGCGCATTTCCAGCCGGGCAAGCAGTCGAAGAAGACCGTGCATTACTGCGCGGCGCTCGACCTGTCGATGGCCGACAGCGATCTGCGTCTCGACTGTTCGGTGCAGGAAGAAGCCGACGCGGCGACGCAAAAGAAGACCTGGAAGGTGTTCGCCGGCTGACGTCCGTCGATCGACCGGGAGGCCGATGATGAACGCTGAAGTGGTGGCGATCCGCCACGTGCATTTCGAGGATCTCGGCAGCCTCGAGCAGGTGCTCGGGGAGCGCGGGCGGCGAGTGCGCTACGTCGACGTCGGCGCGTCGCGCGTCGAGGTGCTCGACGCGCTCAAGCCGTCGCTGCTCGTGATGCTCGGCGGGCCGCTCAGCGTGTACGACGACGCGCAGTATCCGTCGATCGCGCCGCTCGCGGCGCTCGTGCGCCAGCGCATCGACGCCGGACTGCCGATCCTCGGTATCTGCCTGGGGGCGCAGTTCATTGCCCGCGCACTCGGTGCGCGCGTCTATCCGGCGGTCCAAAAGGAACTCGGCTGGGCGCCGCTGACGCTCACCGACGCGGGCCGCGCGTCGCCGCTGCGCCATCTCGACGGTGCGGCGACTTCGATGCTGCACTGGCACGGCGATACGTTCGACCTGCCGGGCGGCGCGATCCATCTCGCCTCGACACCGGCATGCCGCCACCAGGCGTTCGCGTGGGGGCAGCACGTGCTGGCGCTGCAATGCCATCCCGAAATCCGCGCCGACCGCTTCGAACCCTGGCTGATCGGCAACGCCGGCGAAATCGCGTCGACGCCCGGCATCGACGCGCGCCAGTTGCGCGCCGACACCGTGCAGCACGGTCCCACGCTGGAGACGGCCGCGCGACGCATGTTCGCGGAGTGGCTCGACAGCGTCGGGATCTGAGCCCGAGCGAGCGGCACCGCGCGTGACCGGCCCCCAGGCATGGGCGGCCGGCGCACCGCTGCACGCCGCGTGCGCGCGGCATCGCTGCCGGCTGCGCGCCGGCGCTACCTGACCATCCGCTTACTGCCGAACCGGCCGCCAGCAGGCTTCGAGCCTGCATGCTACGCTCGTCCGCTCTTCCCCTTTCCTGGCGAGCGGCATCCATGACTGCGCTGTTTTCCCCGTTCACGCTGCGCGGCGTGACCCTTCCGAACCGGATCGTGATCTCCCCGATGTGCCAGTACTCGGCCGAGCGCGGCGAGGCGACCGACTGGCACATGATCCACCTCGGCCATCTCGCGCTGTCCGGCGCGGGCCTGCTCTGCATCGAGGCGACCGCGGTCGAACCCGAAGGACGCATCACGGCCGGCGACCTCGGCTTGTGGGACGACGTGACCGAAGCAGCGCTCGAGCCCGTGCTGGCGTCGATCCGCAGGCATTCGCCGGTCCGCGTCGCGATGCAGTTGTCGCACGCGGGGCGCAAGGCGTCGAGCGAGGTGCCGTGGAAGGGCGGCCAGCTCGTGTCCGTCGCCGATGGCGGCTGGCTGCCGCATGCGCCGTCGGCGCTGCCGCACAAGGACGGCGAGACGCCGCCGCTCGCGCTCGACGCGGCCGGCCTGAACCGGATCCGCGAGGCGTTCGCGGCCACCGCGAAACGTGCCGCGCGCCTCGGCATCGATGCGCTCGAAGTGCACGCGGCGCACGGCTACCTGCTGCACCAGTTCCTGTCGCCGCTCGCGAACCAGCGCACCGACGAATATGGCGGCTCGCGCGAAAACCGGATGCGCTTTCCGCTCGAGATCTTCGAGATCGTGCGCGCGGCGTTTCCGGAGGACCGGCCGGTCGGCGTGCGCGTGTCGGCGACCGACTGGGTCGAGGGTGGCTGGGAACTCGACGACACGATCGCGTTCGCCCACGAACTGAAGCAGCGCGGCTGCGACTGGATCGACGTGTCGTCCGGCGGCGTGTCGCCGCTGCAGCAGATTCCGCTGTCGCCCGGTTACCAGGTGCCGTTCGCGCAGGCCGTGAAGCGCGCGATCGGGATGCCGACGATCGCGGTCGGCCTCATCAACGATCCCGCGCATGCGAACCGGCTGATCGAGGCGGGCGACGCCGATTTCGTCGCGATGGCGCGCGCGATGCTGTACGACCCGCGCTGGCCGTGGCATGCGGCTGCCGAGCTTGGCGCGCAGGTGTCGGCGCCGCCGCAGTACTGGCGTTCGCAACCGCGCGAGCACAAGGCGTTGTTCGGCGACATCTCGTTCGGCCAGCGCTGAGCGTCATGCGTGCAATATTGCGCGCGATGTTGAGCGAAGCAATCTTGAACGTGTAGGATGCGGGTGATTCGCCGCATGCCCCGACGCGGCACCGACCGGTGCCGCGTTTTCGTTTTGCGCGACGCAGGGCCGCGATCGCGGCCGTCTTCCATTCAAGTCGTCTTCAAAGGATTCGTTCGATGAGTTCACGCAGGATCGCGGTGCGCCGCTCGGGAGTACACGGCAAGGGCGTGTTCGCGGTGGAGCCGATCAAGGCCGGCGAACGCGTAGTGGAATACAAGGGCGAGCGAATTTCGTGGAAGGAAGCGCTGCGCCGCCATCCGCACGACCCGAACGAGCCGAACCATACGTTCTACTTCGCACTGGAAGAGGGCGGCGTGATCGACGGCAAGATCGACGGCAACAGCGCGCGCTGGATCAACCATTCGTGCGCGCCGAACTGCGAGGCCGAGGAGATCAAGGGCCGCGTGTTCATCCACGCGCTGCGCGACATCGGGCCGGAAGAAGAGCTGTTCTACGACTATGGCCTCGTGATCGACGAGAAGCTGACGAAGAAGCTCAAGCGCGAATACGCGTGCCATTGCGGCGCGGCCGCCTGTCGCGGCACGCTGCTCGCCACGCCGGACGACGACGGCAAGAAGAAAAAGAAGAGCAAGAAGGACGACAAGTCCGAGTCCGGCTCGAAGGACAGGAAAAAGAAGAAGTGACCGGCGCGGCCGCGCATCGTGCGCGGCTGCTGCACCAGCGGATGGCCGCCGCGCGGCCGTTCAGCCCTCCTTTCCGCCTGATACTCGGCCCGCGCGCGACTCAGTGCGTCGGCGCGGCGGCCGGCGTCTCGCTCGCCGGCTTCGCGGTGCGCTTGGCGAGCGGCACCCGCACCACGAAGCGCGAACCGCCTTCCGATGCATCCTCGTACGACACCGTGCCGCCGTGCATCGCGATGATGTCGTGCACGATCGCGAGCCCGAGCCCGGCGCCCGTCTCGACGCCGTTGCCGCTTTGCGCATCGCCGCGGAAGAAGCGCTTGAACAGGTCGGCCTGCTGATTGGCCGGCACGCCCGGGCCGTTGTCCTCGACGACGATCTCGGCGGCCGGCTGGCCGTCCTCGAGCGCGCCGCGCGCGACGTTCACCGTGATCCGCGCCCCGTCCGGCCGGGCGAGCGGCACGTATTTCAACGCATTGTCGAGCAGGTTCGCGATCACCTCGCGCAGCAGCACGGGGTTGCCGCGCACGTTCAGCGTTTCGTCCTCGCCGGGTTCGTCGCTGCGCTGGAAGCCGAGGTCGACATGCGACGCGAGCGCGCGCGGCACCCATTCGGCGCCCGTCTCGAACGCCATCGCGGCCAGGTCGACGTCGACGAAACGCGCGGCCTGTTCGCCGGGCTCCGCACGCGCGAGCGACAGCAGCTGGTTCGACAGCCGCACCGCGCGGTCGGCGGCCGCGCGCAGTTCGCGCACCGCGGCGTAGGTCTGCTGCGGGTCGCGCGCGACGGCGGCCTGTTCGGCATGCAGCTTCACGGCCGTGAGCGGCGTGCGCAACTGGTGCGCGGCGTCGGCGATGAACTTGCGCTGCGCGTCGAGCGCGGTCTTCAGGCGGCCGAGCAGCGCGTTCATCGCGCTCGTCAGCGGCCGGATCTCGAGCGGCACGTCGGTTTCGTCGACCGGCTCCAGCGACGTGTGGGTCTGCCGGTTCAGCGAATCGGCGAGATGGGTCAGCGGGCCGAGTTGCTGGTTCACGACGCGCCACACGATGCCCCAGCCCGCGAGCAGCAGCAGCAGCAGCGGCATCATGATCGCGACGAGGAATTCGGCCGCGATCCGGTAGCGGTGCCGCACCGGCTGCGCGACCTCGACCACCATCGGCCGGCCGCCCTCGACTTCGTCGACGCGCACCTGCGCGACCCGCACCGCGCGGTTGTCGTACTCGGCCTCGAACACGTACGCGTGATGCATGCGGCGCACGTTGATGCCCCGCAGCGGCAGCTTCGGATCGCCGGCGAGTTCCTGCTCGCCGTCGCTGATCCGGTAGATCAGCGCCTCGGCCGGATCGGAGAACATCGCCTGCGCGAGCGGCGGCACCGTGAACGGCGCGTCGGGGCCGGCGATCTGGATCTGTTTGGAGATGGCGGTCGCGAGATCGGCGAGCGAGCGGTCGATCACGTGTTGCGTGTATTGCCACGCGAGCCAGTAGGCAATCAGGCCGCTCATCAGCGCGAGCATCGACAGCGGCGCGGCGAGGCGCCGGAGCAGCGAGCGGCGCAGGCTGGTGGTGACAGCCGGATCAGAAGACATTTCGACGGGCAAATGGATAAGCGCCGCTCACGGGGAGCGGCGCGGATGTGCGTCGGACGGCGACGCGGGCAGGGCGGCTCGCCGGCGGCACGCGGCCGGCCGGCATGCGGCGCCGCTCAGACGCTCGCGGTCTGGCGGATTTCCTGCAGCAGGTAGCCGAAGCCGCGCACCGTGACGATTTCGACACGGCACTGCTCGAGTTTCTTGCGCACCCGGTGCACGTAGACTTCGATCGCGGTGTCGCCGAGATCGCCGCCGAAGTGCGTGAGGTGATCCTGCAGCTGGGCCTTGCTGACGACGCGGCCGTGACGCAGCAGCAGCATTTCCAGCACCGCGAATTCGCGCGGCGACAGTTCGAGCGGCTTGTCGTCGTTGAAGATGCGGCGATCGACGCCCGACAGGCGGACGCCGCCGAGCGACACTTCCGGACGCGGCATGTCGCTGTGCGGGCCGCTGCGGCGCATCACCGCGCGGATGCGCGCTTCGAGCTCGGCCGGCTCGAACGGCTTGAGCATGTAGTCGTCGGCGCCGGAGTTCAGGCCCTGGATCCGGTCGTTCAGTTCGTCGCGCGCGGTCAGCACGATGACCGGCGTGTGGCGGTTGGTCTGGCGGAAGCGCGTGAGCAGCGTCATCCCGTCGATGCCCGGCAGGCCGAGGTCGAGGATCACGAGTTCGTGGCGGTTCTGTGCCAACGCCTGTTCGGCAAAGATGCCGTCATGCACCATGTCGACGGTGAAGCCAGCCTGCTCGAGGCTGCTCTGGATACCGCGTGCGATGGGGCGGTCGTCTTCGATCAGAAGGAGTCGCATGAAGTTCGCTCAAGTACAATGGGTTGGCGGTTCAGGCACGCGGACAGCACGACGCCATTTCCACAGGGGCGCCGCATCGCCTGACATCAAGCATGGCGGCCAGCGAACGATTAAATCCAATCATGTCCGATATTTCGATCCACGACCTCGAAGCCGCGATCAATTTCTGGCGCGCCCGCTCGCCGTCGAGCGGCGACGAACTCAAACTCTGCGAAGAGGCCAGCGCGCTCTCCAAGCCGTATGCGCTGCTGATTGTACAGCGCGAAAGCGCGCTGCAACTGGAAGGTTTGGACCCCAAGGCGCGGAAAGCGTACGAGACTTACGTGCGCCTTAAGGATGGCTTGGAAAGCTGAAGGCTTTCGCTGAGTACATCCTAGGAAACGTTCATCGAAATGAAAAGTTGACGCGCCGCGCGTCGAAAGATGCGCGGCGGTAGAGGAAGGTCTCAGGCGGCCGGCTGGGTGTGCGCGCACACCTGGTCGATGAACGTCGCGAGCGCGATGTCGCGCTCGGTCAGGCCGTCCGCGTCGTGGGTCGACAGCGTCACGTCGACGCGGTTGTACACGTTGAACCATTCCGGATGGTGGTTCATTTCCTGCGCCTTGATCGCGACGCGCGTCATGAAGCCGAAGGCCTCGTTGAAATCGGCGAAGCGCAGGCTGCGCTGGATCGCGTCGCGGCCCGGCACGGCCGTCCAGTGCGGCAGGCCTTCGAGCCGGGTCTTGCGTTCTTCTGATGTGAGCTTGTGGATCATGTTGCACCTCGTTCGGTAGCGGCGCCCGCACGCGGGCAAGGGCCACGCGGCAAAGCCGGTACCGGTCATTGTTTCATAGTTGTGCGACGGGCACCCGGGGTCCGGCATCGTGAGGCGGGCACCGGCGCGCGAATCGTGCCGGCGCGGCCCGCAGCATTACGCGTCCGCGTCGTCGGGCCAGCCTTCACCCGTGCCGCGATGCAGCACGAGATCGCCATCGACTACCGCGCCGGCCGGGAATTCGGGCAGCGCGGCCAGCCGGTCGGCCAGCGCACGGCCGTCGACGTCGGCGAGCGCGAACAGCTGCGCGAAATCGTCGATCACGAAGTAGGTTTTCTGGAACGTGTCGATCCGGTACCGCGTGCGCATCACGCGCTCGAGGTCGAAGCCGAGCCGGTTCGGCGCCGCGCTTTCGAGGCTGTAGAGGCTCTCGCCCTTGCTCGACACGATCCCGGCGCCGTAGATCGACAGCCCGTTCGTGCCGTTCGGGTCGCGGATCAGGCCGAACTCCACCGTATACCAGTAGAGCCGCGCCAGCCGCGCGAGCGCCGCTTCGTCGTCCGCGACCGCGAGCGCGGTGCGGCCGTAGGCCTGCATGTAGTCGGCGAACACCGGCTCGATCAGGAGCGGCACGTGGCCGAACAGGTCGTGGAAGCAGTCGGGTTCCTGCAGGTAATCGAGCTGGTCCGGACGGCGCATCCACCAGGTGACCGGAAACCGCCGGTTCGCGAGGTGCTCGAAGAACACGCGATCGGGCACGAGGCCCGGCACCGCGACGATCTCCCAGCCGGTGGCCGGCTTCAGCTGGCGGTTCACGTCGGCGAACGACGGCACGCGGTCGGCCGGCAGGTCGATCTTCCCGAGCCCGGCCACGAACGCGTCGCATGCGCGACCGCGCAACAGCGCCGACTGGCGCGCATAGAGCTGCTGCCACACCGCGTGGTCGACCTGGCCGTAGCGTTCGAGCGGCTGGTCGATGGTGAAATCGGCGCGGGTTTCGAGGCCCGCGTCGAACTGCTCCTGCAGTTTCGCGGTGACGACGGTGGACATGATGAGGCTCTGCACGCTGTGGTTGGGAACCATGCAAGTGTAGAGCGGGTGATGTGCGGAATGGGCGCAAAGATGGCGTGAATTCGCTCAATGATGCGATAATTGCGCATCAAAACAGGAATCAATGCGGAGAATGCTCATGCTGGAACTCGATCACTTCGATCTCGCGCTGCTCGACGTGCTGCAGCGCTTCGGTCGCGCGACGCACCAGCAGCTCGGCGAGGAGGTGCCGCTGTCGCCGTCGCAGATCGGCCGGCGGCTGCAGCGGCTCGAGGCGGCCGGCGTGATCGAAGGCTACCGCGTGATGCTGCGCCCCGAAAAGCTCGGGCTCGGCGTCACGGCGTTCACCAGCCTGAAGCTCAAGCACCACGGCGATTCGATCATCGAGCAGTTCCAGCAGCAGATCGACGTGCTGCCCGAGGTGCTCGAATGTCATGCGGTGGTCGGCGATGCCGACTATCTGCTGCGGATCGTCGCGCCGGATCTCAACGCGCTGTCGCAGTTCGTGATGAAGAAGCTGATGCGCGTGCCGGGCGTCGACAGCGTGCGCTCGAACATCGTGCTGACGACCTTCAAGCGCAACGGCGCGCTGCCGCTCGCGCACCTGGCGCCCGGCGCCGCGTGAGGCGGCGGCCGGGCCGGCGGCGGGTCGCAAGGCGCCGCCGCGGACAGGGCCGGGTCAGGCCGGTTCGGATTGCGCGTCGGCGTTCAGCAGGTCGACGTACGCGACCGCGACGAGATCCTCCTGCGCCACGCCGAGCTTCGCGAACACGTCATGCGCCTCGGCTTCGCCGCCGGCTTCGTCGTCGTCGGGGCCGAGCACCACTTCCAGTTCGATGAAGTCGCCGAGGCCGTCGACGCGGTCGAGGTGGATCCGCGTGCGGCCGACGAGGTACACGTGCCGTTCCTTCGTCACGATTCCGCGCGTGGTCAGCGCGGTCGCGAGCAGGGCGTGCATCGCGTCCGGGTTCGTCACCGGGCTGCGCGTGTAGTACGACGCCTTCGGGCCGTCGCGGTCGTCGCGCTGGTAGAAGATCAGTTCGGCCGGCGTGCCGTCCTCGAAGCGGCGCAGCTTCAGCCGGCCGCGCGGCACGTCGTAGAAGAAATCCTGCTGGCGGTAGAAGAGCGGCGCTTCGGTCGCGAGCTTAGCCGCCTGTTCGCGCAGCCGGTCGAATTCGCGGGCGCGGGCTTTGATCTCGATGTTGCGGGCCATGCGGGTCTCCTTCAATCAGGGGTCTCGCGGTGTGCGAACGCACAATCTAGCAAAAAGCCTGCGATGGCGGCGTGACGAGCAAGCGGGACGCGGCGGCACGTCGCGGATCGGGCGATTCGAGCCGGTCCGCGAGGCCACGCGTCACGCGGGGCGCGAGTTGGAAATCCGCACGGTGCGCAGGATGCGTCCGGCGCCGATGCCCGACCGTCGACATCGACATCAGCCGCACTCATATCGCCCATTGGGCCTCGATCAGCCGCAGCGCGGCTGCGATCGCCGGTTCGGCGCGCCGCTCGGCGAGCGTCACGAACGTCAGCTCGGTCGGCACCGTCACGCGTTCGACGATCGTCAGCGCATGGGCGTGCGCTTCGGCCAGCGCGGTCGAGTCGCGCGCGAGCGTCAACCCGATCCCCGATTTCACGAGGTCGAGCATCGACTGCTCCTGATCGACCTCGGCGACCTTCGCCGGCTGCGCGCCGGCCGCCGCGAACAGCCGCGACAGCAGCCGGTGATGGGCGGACGCCGGCGGCGTCCAGATCCACGGCAGCGCGGCGAGCGCGCGCCAGTCGTGCGCGCGCTGCACGCGCTCCTTCCAGCCGGCCGGCGCGAGCACGCGGTACTGGAAACGCGTGAGCGTGACCGTGTGGAACGGCGTGTCGTCGCGCGGATCGTCCTCGCCGGGCCGGCCGATGTAGTAGCCGACGTCGAGCGCCTGCGCGCGCACCTGTTCGAGCACCCAGCCGGACATCCCGTGTCGCAGCGCGGTCTCGATCTGCGGATGGGTCTCGACCAGCGCGCGCAGGAAGCCGCCGAGCCGCAGGAAGCCGGGATCGAGGATCGTGCCGATCCGCAGCCGGCCGCGCACCTCGTGCCGCAGCGCAGCAGCGGCGCGCTGCACGTCGGCGGCCGCGGCCAGCGCGCGCTCCGCGTGGGGCAGCAGCGTCTGGCCGTCGCGCGTGAGCGCGAGCCCGCGCGACGTGCGCGTGAACAGCGTGACGCCGAGCGTTTCCTGCAGATGCTTGATCTGCAGGCTGACGGCCGGCTGCGTCAGGTGCAGCTGCACGGCGGCGCGCGTCAGGTTGCCTTCGCGGGCGACCGTCGCGAACGCACGGAGCAGGGTGAGATCCATCGTCGTGATATGAGCGCAGCTTATAACGCAGTTCAGCATAACTCATTGGATCGGCGGCCGGCGGGCGGAGTACGCTTCATCGATCGCGTCGCTCGCGACGCACTATGCTGAAAACGATGCGCGGGATCGCGCCGCGCGGGGCATAACAACAAGCTTTGCATGGGGCTCGAGTAAGCGCTAAAGCGCCAACTCGGGTCGACCGCGAAGCATGGGACCCGAGTAAGCGCTGAAGCGCCAACTTGGGTCGACCGCGAAGCATGGGACCCAAGTAAGCGCTGAAGCGCTAACTTGGGTCGACAGGAGACACGTCGTGACGACTCAACGCACGCTCGAGGGCGAATTCGATTACGTGATCGTCGGCGCGGGCACCGCGGGCTGCGTGCTCGCGAACCGCCTGACCGAGGATCCCGACATCCGCGTGCTGCTGCTCGAAGCCGGCGGCAAGGACGACTATCACTGGATCCACATCCCGGTCGGCTATCTGTATTGCATCGGCAATCCGCGCACCGACTGGCTGTACAAGACGCAGCCGGAAGCGGCGCTCAACGGCCGCGCGCTGTCGTATCCGCGCGGCCGCGTGCTCGGCGGCTGCTCGTCGATCAACGGGATGATCTACATGCGCGGCCAGCGCGAGGATTACGACGGCTGGGCGCATGAAACCGGCGACGCCGGCTGGTCGTGGGACAGCGTGCTGCCGATCTTCAAGCGCAGCGAGGACCACCACGCGGGCGCGAGCGACGCGCACGGCGCGGGCGGCTACTGGCGCGTCGAGAAGCAGCGGCTGCGCTGGGAGATCCTCGAATCGTTCGCGCAGGCCGCGCAGCAGACGGGCATCCCGGCGACCGACGATTTCAACCGCGGCGACAACACCGGGGTCGGCTATTTCGAAGTGAACCAGAAACGCGGCGTGCGCTGGAATACGTCGAAGGCGTTCCTGCGGCCCGCGATGACGCGCCCGAACCTGACCGTGATCACCGGCGCGCAGGCGCAGCGCGTGATCTTCGACGGGCGGCGCGCGGTCGGCGTCGAGTATCGCGGCGGCGGCACCGACTACGTCGCGCGCGCACGCGCCGAAGTGCTGCTGACCGCCGGCGCGGTGAATTCGCCGCAGCTGCTCGAACTGTCGGGCATCGGTGCGGGCGCACGGCTGCAGGCGCTCGGCATCGACGTCGTGCAGGATCTGCCGGGCGTCGGCGAGAACCTGCAGGATCACCTGCAGTTGCGGATGGCGTTTCGCGTCGAAGGCGTGCGCACGTTGAACACGCTGTCCGCGCACTGGTGGGGCAAGCTGATGATCGGCGCCGAATATGCGCTGCTGCAGCGCGGGCCGATGTCGATGGCGCCGTCGCAGCTCGGCGCGTTCGCGAAGTCCGATGCCGACGATCCCGCGCTCACGCGTCCCGATCTCGAATACCACGTGCAGCCGCTGTCGCTCGAGCGCTTCGGCGAGCCGCTGCACAGCTTCAATGCGTTCACGGCGTCCGTCTGCCATCTGCGGCCGAGCTCGCGCGGCAGCGTGCATATCGCGAGCCCGGATGCGGTCGTGGCGCCGTCGATCGCTCCGAACTACCTGTCGACCGACCACGATCGTCATGTCGCCGCGAAGGCGCTGCGCCTCACGCGCCGGATCGCGTCCGCGCCGGCGCTCGCGCGCTACCGTCCGGAGGAGATCCTGCCGGGCACGCGGTACCAGACCGAAGCCGAACTGATCGAAGCGGCGGGCGCGGTCGGCACGACGATCTTCCATCCGGTCGGGACCTGCCGGATGGGGCGCGCGGACGACGCACGTGCCGTCGTCGACAGCCGGCTGCGCGTGCGCGGCATCGCCGGGCTGCGGATCGTCGATGCATCGGTGATGCCGTTCATCACGTCGGGCAACACGAATTCGCCGACACTGATGATCGCCGAGCGCGCGAGCGACATGATCCGCGCCGATCGACGCGCGGCGCACGACGCGACACAGGTGCGAACGGACACGGCGACGACCGCTGCGTGACACCAGGCTGACACGCACGACAGCGGGCCGTCATCCGGGTGCCCGCTGGTTCGCTATGCGAAACAAGCCGACGCGCACGGATCGCAACGGATCGACGACATGAACGTCGCTTGCGCCGCAAGCCGCGCATTTCATGCGGCTATTTTGTTGCGTGACGACATGACGCGTCGCGTAACGTGCCCGCGTTCGCGCAGGCACGCGCCATGCGATCGCGCGACCGTCGATGATGCGCGTGTCAAAAAAAACGCGTCGACAATGCGCGCTCAGCCGCGTCCGATATGGCGGCCAGCCCTATAAGTGCAAATCCCGATGATTGCACTGCACCAACGGCGCGACAATGTTGCGCAGTGTGCATACGCGTCGACGCGGGAGACCACCCTCGAGGCGTAATACGGCGCCCCGGGGGCAGCCCGCTGATCCGCGGACTCGTTCGCGGTCGCTTGCGCGAATCTTCCCGGTGCTTCGCCTGACTTCGTACGGAAGGGAACATGATTCTCGGCGACACGATTCTGGAAACACGCGGACTGACCAAGGAATTCAGGGGCTTCACCGCCGTGAACGGCGTCAACCTGCGTGTGCGCCGCGGTGCGATCCATGCGTTGATCGGACCGAACGGCGCGGGCAAGACCACCTGCTTCAACCTGCTGACCAAGTTCCTGACACCGACGGCCGGCCAGATCGTCTTCAACGGGATCGACATCACCGACGAGCGGCCCGCGCAGGTCGCGCGCCGCGGCATCATCCGTTCCTTCCAGATCTCGGCGGTATTCCCGCACCTGACGGCGCTGCAGAACGTGCGCCTCGGCCTGCAGCGCGCACTCGGCACGGAATTCCATTTCTGGCGCAGCGAGCGCACGTTGCGGCGCCTCGACGATCGCGCGATGGATCTCCTCACGCAGGTCGGTCTCACCGATTTCGCGCACGTGCCGACGGTCGAGCTCGCGTACGGCCGCAAGCGCGCGCTCGAGATCGCGACGACGCTCGCGATGGAACCTGAACTGATGCTGCTCGACGAGCCCACGCAAGGGATGGGCCACGAGGATGTCGACCGCGTGACCGCGCTGATCAAGAAGGTCGCGAGCGGCCGCACGATCCTGATGGTCGAGCACAACATGAACGTGATCGCGGGCATCTCCGACACGATCACCGTCCTGCAGCGCGGCGAGGTGCTGGCCGAAGGCTCGTATGCGGAAGTATCGAAGAATCCGCTGGTGATCGAGGCCTACATGGGCAGCGCCGATGCGGCGCTCGCGGGGGCGCACGCATGAAGCACAGCGAACGGGAGGAACGCGAATTGAGCGGCGTCGAAAGCGGCACGCCCGCGCTGGAGATCACGGGCCTCGAGGCCTGGTACGGGGAATCCCACATATTGCACGGTGTCGACCTGAGCGTTCAGCGCGGCGAGGTCGTCACGCTGCTCGGCCGCAACGGGGCGGGCCGGACCACGACGCTGCGCGCGATCATGGGCCTCACCGGCCGCCGCAGCGGCTCGATCAAGGTCGCGGGCAACGAGACGATCGGCCTCGCGACGCACCGCATCGCGCATTTCGGCGTCGGCTATTGCCCGGAGGAGCGCGGGATCTTCTCGAGCCTGTCGTGCGAGGAGAACCTGATGCTGCCGCCGCCGATCGGCCCGAGCGAGCACGCGATGTCGCTCGACGAGATCTACGCGATGTTCCCGAACCTCGCGTCGCGCCGGCAGAGCCAGGGCACGCGGCTGTCCGGCGGCGAGCAGCAGATGCTCGCGGTGGCGCGGATCCTGCGCACCGGCGCGAACCTGTTGCTGCTCGATGAAATTTCCGAAGGCCTCGCGCCGGTGATCGTGCAGGCGCTCGCGCGGATGATCGTCGCGCTGAAGGCGCGCGGCTACACCGTCGTGATGGTCGAGCAGAACTTCCGCTTCGCCGCGCCGCTCGCCGATCGCTTCTACGTGATGGAACATGGCCGCATCGTCGAGCATTTCCGCTCATCCGAACTGGAAGGCAAGATGCCGATCCTTCACGACCTGCTCGGGGTGTGACGCCGCCCCGTTTCCCTTGCCGCTAGCCGTGGCGGCCCTCGAACAACCACAACGCATCAGAACAACAGGAGACGTCAATGAAAATGAAGACCCTCGCACACGCGTGTCTGGCGGTCGCGACCGCAGCGTTCACCGCCGGCGCCGCACACGCCGCGGATAGCGTGAAGATCGGCTTCATCACCGACATGTCGGGGCTTTACGCGGACATCGACGGGCAGGGCGGCCTCGAGGCGATCCGGATGGCGGTCGCCGACTTCGGCGGCAAGGTGCTCGGCAAGCCGATCGAGGTCGTCTATGCCGACCACCAGAACAAGGCGGACATCGCCGCGTCGAAGGCGCGCGAATGGATGGACCGCGGCGGGCTCGACCTGCTGGTCGGCGGCACGAACTCCGCGACCGCGCTGTCGATGAACCAGGTCGCGGCCGAGAAGAAGAAGGTTTACATCAACATCGGCGCGGGCGCCGACACGCTGACCAACGAGCAGTGCACGCCGTACACGGTCCACTACGCGTACGACACGATGGCGCTCGCGAAGGGCACCGGCTCGGCGGTGGTGAAGCAGGGCGGCAAGAGCTGGTTCTTCCTGACCGCCGACTATGCATTCGGCAAGGCGCTCGAGAAGAACACGTCGGACGTCGTGAAGGCGAACGGCGGCCAGGTGCTCGGCACGGTGCGGCACCCGCTGTCGGCGTCGGACTTCTCGTCGTTCCTGCTGCAGGCGCAGTCGTCGAAGGCGCAGATCCTCGGCCTCGCGAACGCGGGCGGCGACACGATCAACGCGATCAAGGCCGCGAAGGAATTCGGCATCACCAAGACGATGAAGATCGCCGCGCTGCTGATGTTCATCAACGACGTGCACAGCCTCGGCCTCGAGACGACGCAGGGCCTCGTGCTGACCGACAGCTGGTACTGGAACCGCGACGCGGCGGCGCGCCAGTGGGCGCAGCGCTACTTCGGCAAGATGAAGAAGATGCCGTCGAGCCTGCAGGCGGCCGACTACTCGTCGGTGACGACCTACCTGAAGGCGGTGCAGGCGGCCGGCACGACCGACTCCGACAAGGTGATGGCCGAGCTGAAGAAGATGAAGATCAACGACTTCTACGCGAAGGGCTTCATCCGCCAGGACGGCAGCATGATCCACGACATGTACCTGATGGAAGTGAAGAAGCCGTCGGAATCGAAGGAGCCGTGGGACTACTACAAGGTGCTCGCGACGATTCCGGGCGACCAGGCGTTCACGACCAAGCAGGAGACGCGCTGCGCGATGTGGAAGTAAGCGCGGCGTGGCAGCGCGTGGCGGCGGCCGCAGCGATGTGCCCGCTGCGCCGCCCGCGCACGCGACGGCTTGGAAGTTGCATACGCAACGAAACTCATACTGACGGCTAAGTCGATGGAAATCTTTGGCATTCCGTTGCCGGCGATGCTGAGCCAGTTGCTGCTCGGGCTCGTCAACGGCTCGTTCTACGCGATCCTGAGCCTCGGGCTCGCCGTGATCTTCGGGCTGCTCAACGTGATCAACTTCGCGCACGGCGCGCTGTTCATGCTGGGCGCGATGCTCGCGTGGATGGGGCTGTCGTATTTCGGGTTGCCGTACTGGGCGATGCTCGCGCTCGCGCCGCTGATCGTCGGCGCGTTCGGGATCGTGATCGAGCGTTCGATGCTGCGCTGGCTCTACAAGCTCGATCACCTGTACGGGCTGCTGCTCACGTTCGGGCTCACGCTCGTCGTCGAAGGCGTGTTCCGCTCGATCTACGGGTCGTCCGGCCAGCCGTACGACGTGCCGTCGCAACTGTCCGGCGCGACCAATCTCGGCTTCATGTTCCTGCCGAACTACCGCGCGTGGGTGGTCGTCGCGTCGCTCGCGGTGTGTCTCGCGACATGGTTCGTGATCGAGAAGACGCGCCTGGGCGCCTATTTGCGCGCGGGCACCGAGAACCCGAAGCTCGTCGAGGCGTTCGGCGTGAACGTGCCGATGATGATCACGCTCACCTACGGCTTCGGTGTCGCGCTCGCGGCATTCGCGGGCGTGCTCGCCGCGCCGGTGATCCAGGTGTCGCCGCTGATGGGCCAGCCGATGATCATCACCGTGTTCGCGGTGGTCGTGATCGGCGGGATGGGTTCGATTCTCGGCTCGATCATCACCGGGCTGATGCTCGGCGTGATCGAAGGCTTCACGCGCGTGTTCTATCCGGAAGCGTCGGCCACGGTCGTGTTCGTGATCATGGCGATCGTGCTGCTGATCCGTCCGGCGGGCCTGTTCGGCAAGGAAAAATGATGCAGAGAAAAGTGCTCTACGGCGTGCTGCTCGCCGCACTGCTCGCCGCGCCGTTCATCGGCGCTTATCCGGTGTTCGTGATGAAGGTGCTCACGTTCGCGCTGTTCGCGGCCGCGTTCAACCTGCTGATCGGCTATACGGGGCTGCTGTCGTTCGGCCATGCGATGTTCCTCGCGACCGCCGGCTACGCGACCGGCTATGCGATCCAGACGCTCGGCTTCACGCCGGAGCTCGGCGTGCTCGTCGGCACCTTCGCCGCGACGCTGCTCGGGCTCGTCGTCGGCCTGTTCGCGATCCGCCGGCAGGGCATCTATTTCGCGATGATCACGCTCGCGTTCGCGCAAATGGTCTACTTCATCTACCTGCAGGCGCCGTTCACGCACGGCGAGGACGGCTTGCAGGGCGTGCCGCGCGGACACCTGTTCGGGCTCGTGGACCTGTCGAACGACGTCGCGCTCTACTACGTGGTGCTCGCGGTGATCGTCGCCGCGTGCGCGTTCATCGTGCGGATCGTGCACTCGCCGTTCGGCCAGGTGCTCGTCGCGATCAAGGAAAACGAGGCGCGCGCGATCTCGCTCGGCTACGACACCGACCGGTTCAAGCTGCTCGCGTTCATCCTGTCGGCCGGGCTCGCGGGGCTGGCCGGTTCGCTGAAGGTGCTGGTGCTCGGCTTCGAGACGCTGTCCGATGCGTACTGGACGATGTCGGGCCTCGTCGTGCTGATGACGCTCGTCGGCGGGATGGGCACGCTGTTCGGGCCGTTGCTCGGTGCGGCGCTGATCGTCGCGCTGGAGGACCGGCTCGGCGACATCGGCGAATGGATCGCGTCGCTGACGGGTATCGGCTGGTTCCGCTCGCTTGGCGAATCGGCGACGATCGTCACGGGGCTGATCTTCATCGCATGCGTGCTTGCGTTCCGGCGCGGGATCGTCGGCGAGATGGTCGCGCGGGTCAAGACGCTCAGGCCGTCCTGATTGCATCGCAACGGGGCGAGGCCCCACGTTGATGCGAAGCACCATCCGGCGCGGCCCGGAAGGGCGTTTCGGCGGCCTCGGGCCGGCGCCGCGCGGCAAGGCTGGCGCCCCATTTTCGTGCGGCGATGCACCATAGGGGTAAATGCTAAGTTGTCGCAGGGTGAAAGGTCCTTTAATCTTCGTTTCAGTTCTGATGCACCGCGAAACGAATTTGCAGGTGGAGAACGAGGAGACAATCGAGGCACAAAGTGCCCGGACCCCAAAGCGCTGTTGGACGGAATCCAACAGCGCTTTTTCATTTGTGTGCGCGAGTTTGCTTTGATGGTGCAGGCGCGTGGCGCCGTTTTCCTCGCGTCCGCGTCCTGCCTCGCTTCGCCCGCGTCTCACCCCGTCCCCCCGTTTTCATCCGTTCCTGCCGGTCGATCGCCGCCGGCGCGCAGCTGCATGCATGTCGTCCGGGCTTACCCGGTTGGCGTGCGCAAAAAGCGTCCGTTACACTCAGCTTTCGCCGACCGCACGGTCGGGAAAACGGTCGGCAGTTCTCCTACAAGCAAAATGCAGAAGAGGGAGTACGGTTGGATGAGAAGCGCGGGACGATGGATCGGGGCACGAGGGGCGGCTGGCGCCGCTCGTTCGGGGGCAGGGGGGCACGGGTATGCCCCGGCTTTCACGAGCCGTCCTGCGGCCGGTATGCGCGTGCGGGTGCGATTGGCCGGCGCGGCTGTTGCTCCGGTCGTTGCGTTCGCATCCGACGCGTCGTTCGGATTCCGGTTCGCATGAACGGTCGGGTTTCCGATCTTGCGCCGCCCGTGTGCGTGGCCGAATCCGGCCCGGCCGGCCGACTTTCCGGCGATCGTTGCATCCGCATCGATCGCCGCTCGCGCAACGCCGCCTTTCTCCGCTTCCTTCATCCTGACGACATTGCCGCCGCGCATCGTGGCGGTCGAACGACCGCTTTGGCGCGCGCCGCGGCGCGCGCGCGCGGTGTCGCCAGGGGCTCGGTTGCGGTGCCGGCGTTTCACGGGAAAACGAGCGTAGACGCGGTACGACGAGATAGTTAAGTTATTAACTTGTTTGAGGGCCGGGCGCCGCCCGAGCGACCCGCGGATTTTTCGAGCAGCGTTTGGAGACAACGTAAATGAAGATGAATCGATGGATGGAGGTTCTGCTTGCCGCGGGCCTCGTGTGTGCGGCGGCCACGGCGTCGGCGCAGGTGAAGATCGGCGTGACGCTGTCGGCTACCGGGCCGGCCGCCTCGCTCGGGATTCCGGAAAAGAACACGATTGCGCTGCTGCCGAAGGAAATCGCGGGCAAGAGCGTCCAGTACATCGTGCTCGACGATGCGTCCGACACGAGCCGCGCGGTGCAGAACGTGCGCAAGCTGATCGACGAGGATCACGTGGACGCAATCATCGGTTCGTCGGTCACGCCGAACTCGCTCGCGATGCTCGATCCGGTGTCGCAGGGCAAGACACCGACGATCTCGCTCGCGGCGAGCGCGCAGATCATCGCGCCGATGGACGCGAAGCGCGCGTGGATGTTCAAGGTGCCGCAGAACGACCAGCTGATGGCCGATGCGATCGCCGGCTACATGGCGAAGCATGGCGTGAAGACGGTCGGCTTCATCGGCTTCGCCGATGCGTACGGCGACAGCTGGTTCAACACGTTCAACGCGGCTGCCGCGAAGAACGGGCTGAAGGTCGTGTCGAACGAGCGCTTCAACCGCACCGACGCGTCGGTGATGGGGCAGGTGCTGAAGCTGATGGGCTCGAATCCCGACGCGGTGCTGATCGCCGGATCCGGCACGCCGGCCGCGCTGCCGGCCAAGACGCTGAAGGAGCGGGGCTACAAGGGCAAGGTGTACCAGACGCACGGCGTCGCGAACAACGACTTCCTGCGCGTGTGCGGCAAGGATTGCGAAGGCGAGATCCTGCCGGCCGGCCCGGTACTCGTGACCGACCAGTTGCCCGATTCGAATCCGGTGAAGAAGCCGGCGCTCGGCTACAAGGCCGCGTATGAAAAGGCGTACGGCGCGGGTTCGCTGGCGACCTTCGGCGGCCACGCGTGGGATGCGGGCCTGCTGCTGCAGCGTGCGATTCCCGACGCGCTGAAGAAGGGCCAGCCGGGCACCGAGGCGTTCCGCGAAGCGCTGCGCGCGTCGCTCGAGAGCGTGAAGGACCTGCCCGTGTCGCACGGCGTGATCAACATGACGCCGGCCGATCACAACGGCTTCGACACGCGGGCGCGCGTGATGGTGCAGATCGTCGACGGCAAGTGGAAGCTGCAGGCCGAGTAAGCATCACGTGAAACCGGCGGCGCGGCGCGAACGGCGCCGTGCGCGCCGTCGGCGGCGGGGCGGTCCGTGCCCGCGCGCCGCATGGAATTCCGGGAAGCCCGCAGCATGACGCCTGAGACCCCGGTCTTGCCGTCCGCGCGCGGGCCGTTCCCGTCGCCGTTTCTCCGCAGCATTCTCGATACACGACACGTATGGATCTCTCGATTGCGGCGATCCTCGCGCAAGACGGCATCACGACCGGCGCCATTTATGCATTGCTGTCGCTGGCGCTCGTGCTGGTGTTTTCCGTCACGCGGGTGATCTTCATTCCCCAGGGCGAGTTCGTCGCCTACGGTGCGCTCACGCTTGCGGCGTTGCAGGCGCAGAAATTTCCCGCCACCTGCTGGCTGCTGTTCGTGATGGGCATCGCGTGCTTCCTGCTGGAAGTCGGCGGCCTGATCCGCCATCGCGAACGCCGTCATCAGCTCGGCCGCACGCTCGCGACACTCGGCAGCCGCTACGTGCTGCTGCCGCTCGCGGTGTTCGCGATCACGCGCAGCTTTGCGGCGCAGCCGATGCCGATGCTCGCGCAGATCGCGCTGACGCTCGCGATCGTCGTGCCGATGGGGCCGTTCGTCTACCGGCTCGTCTATCAGCCGATCGCCGAAGGCACGACGCTGCTGCTGCTGATCGTGTCGGTCGCCGTCCATTTCGCGATGGTCGGCCTCGGGCTCGTGATGTTCGGCGCGGAAGGCTCGCGCACCAACGGCTTCGCGGATGCGTCGCTGTCGGTCGGCAGCATGACGGTGTCGGTGCAGAGCGTCCTCGTGGTCGTGACCGCGCTGGTGCTGATCGGTGCGCTCTACGTGTACTTCGGCCGCACGATCGCCGGCAAGGCGCTGCGCGCGACGTCGGTGAACCGGCTCGGCGCGCGGCTCGTCGGCATCGGCACGACCGAAGCAGGGCGGCTCGCATTCACGCTGGCGGCCGGGCTCGGCGTGCTGTCCGGCATCCTCGTCGGTCCGCTGACGACGATCTATTACGACTCCGGCTTCCTGATCGGCCTGAAGGGTTTCGTCGGCGCGATCATCGGCGGGCTGGTCAGTTATCCGCTCGCGGCCGCCGGCTCGCTGCTGGTCGGCGTGCTCGAATCGTATTCGTCGTTCTGGGCGAGCGCGTACAAGGAAGTGATCGTGTTCACGCTGATCATCCCGGTGCTGCTGTGGCGCAGTTTCGCGACGCCGCATGCGGAAGAGGAAGAGGAGTGACGCGATGAAGACGATGGTACGCAACAAGACCTTCTGCGTGTTTCTCGTGGTGCTGTTCGCGCTGCCGGTGCTGCCCGGCGCGCTGCAGGTGCCCGAATACTGGATCACGCTGCTGAACTACATCGGCCTCTACGCGATCGTCGCGATCGGGCTCGTGCTGCTGACCGGCGTCGGCGGGATGACGAGCTTCGGGCAGGCCGCGTTCGTCGGCATCGGCGCATATGCGACCGCGTTCCTGACCACGCGATACGGCGTGTCGCCGTGGCTCGCGCTGATCGTCGGCGTCGTGCTGACGGCGCTCGTCGCGCTCGTGCTCGGCGCGGTCACGATGCGCCTGTCCGGGCATTTCCTGCCGCTCGGCACGATTGCGTGGGGCCTCGCGCTGTTCTATCTGTTCGGCAACCTCGAACTGCTCGGCAAGTACGACGGGATCAACGGGATTCCGGCGCTCAACCTGTTCGGCGTCGAGCTCGGCAGCGGCCGCAGCCTGTACTTCCTGATCTGGGCCGTCGTGCTGGCCGCGATCGTGTCGGTGCAGAACCTGCTCAACAGCCGGCCCGGCCGCGCGATCCGCGCGCTGCGCGGCGGCGGGGTGATGGCCGAGGCGATGGGCGTGAACACCGCGTGGATGCGTGTCGTGATCTTCGTCTACGCGGCCGTGCTCGCGGCGGTATCGGGCTTCCTGTACGCGCACCTGCAGCGTGCGGTGAACCCGACCCCGTTCGGCCTGAACCACGGGATCGAATTCCTGTTCATGGCCGTGGTCGGCGGCGTGTCGCACGTATGGGGCGCGGTGCTCGGTGCGGCGATCCTCACCGTGCTGCAGGACTACCTGCAGACGCTGTTGCCGAAGCTGCTCGGCTCGGAAGGCAACTTCGAGATCATCGTGTTCGGCGTGCTGATGGTGTTGTTGCTGCAGTACGCGCGCCAGGGCGTGTGGCCGTTCGTCGCGAAGCTGTTTCCGCGCGGGCCGCGCGCACACGTGCCCGACCACGCCGATCCGCTGCCGCAGCGCGCGAAGCCGGTGGCGGGCGAGCCGCTGCTCGTCGTCGACAACGCGCGCAAGCAGTTCGGTGGCCTGGTGGCAGTCAACGACGTCAGCTTCGATGTGAAAGCGGGGCAGATCATCGGGCTGATCGGCCCGAACGGCGCCGGCAAGTCGACCACGTTCAACCTCGTGACCGGCGTGCTGCAGCCGACCGGCGGCACGATCACGTTCCGCGGCGAGCGGATCGACAGGCTCACGTCGCGCCAGATCGTGCGGCGCGGGATCGGCCGGACGTTCCAGCACGTGAAGCTGCTGCCGACGATGACGGTGCTCGAGAACGTCGCGATCGGTGCGCACCTGCGCGGCCATACGGGCGTGTGGCGCAGCATCGCGCGGCTCAACGCACACGAGGAAGCGCAGCTGCTGGCCGAAGCGGCACGGCAGATCCGCCGCGTCGGGCTGGAGAAGCACATGTACGACGAAGCGGGCAGCCTCGCGCTCGGCCAGCAGCGGATTCTCGAAATCGCGCGTGCGCTGTGCTGCGACCCGACGCTGCTGCTGCTCGACGAGCCGGCCGCGGGGCTGCGCTACCAGGAGAAGCAGCAACTCGCCGACCTGCTGCGGCGCCTGAAGGCCGAAGGGATGAGCGTGTTGCTCGTGGAACATGACATGGATTTCGTGATGAACCTCACCGACCGGCTGGTGGTGATGGAATTCGGCACGCGGATCGCGGAAGGGCTGCCACAGGATGTGCAGCAGGACCCGGCGGTGCTCGAAGCGTATCTGGGCGGGGTGGAGTGATGACGGACACGACGATGCCGATTCTCGAGGTGCGCGGACTGGCGGTGCGGTACGGGAAGGTCGAGGCGCTGCACGGTGCGGCGATCAAGGTCGGCGCAGGGCAGATCGTCAGCGTGATCGGCCCGAACGGGGCCGGCAAGTCGACGCTGCTGAACGCGATCATGGGCGCGTTGCCGGTGACCGGGCATGCGTCGGGCGCGGTCGTGTATCGCGGCAACGACGTGGGCGCGCTGCCGGTCGAGCAGCGCGTCGCGCGCGGAATGTGCCTCGTGCCGGAAAAGCGCGAGCTGTTCAGCACGATGACGGTCGAGGACAACCTCGTGCTGGGCGCGTATCGGCGTAAGCGCGCGGGCGAATCGAACTTCCTCGACCAGCTCGATCATGTGTTCGCGCTGTTTCCGCGGCTCAAGGAGCGGCGCAAGCAGGCGGCCGGCACGCTTTCGGGCGGCGAGCGGCAGATGCTCGCGGTGGGCCGTGCACTGATGGGCAAGCCCGACCTGCTGATGCTCGACGAACCGAGCCTCGGGCTGGCGCCGCTGATCGTGAAGGAGATCTTTCATATCATCAGCGCGTTGCGCGGCACAGGCGTCGCGACGCTGCTGATCGAGCAGAACGCGCGGGCCGCGCTGCAGATCTCGGACTACGGCTACGTGCTGGAGACGGGCGAGTTTGCGCTGGAAGGGCCGGCGGCCGAGCTGGCACAGAATCCGCGCGTGATCGAAACGTACCTGGGGCTGGCGAAGAAAACGGCTTGATGGTTGGGGCGGTTGGTGGGAAACGGGCGGCGTGTTTCACGTGAAACACGCCGTTTTTGTTTTCGGGAGGAGGGCGATGTGTCGGTGAATCGGGTGTGGGGATAAGTGCCGGAGCAACAAGCGGAAGCCCTGTGATGGAATAGGGGGCGCGTCACGCTGGGGTGCACCGAGTAATGAGCGTTGTATGCGCCGACAGTGCGTTGTCGCCCCGGGCCAGGCGGCACAGTGGATAAGTACCGGGCGATTGACCGGAAATACTGTGATGCTGTGGCTCACGAGCCACGTCCCGATCGCTGGTTTCGCACAGCTTGACGTTGTGTGTCGAGGCCGCGGCCGTGGCGCCGAAGCAGGTAGTACGGCACAGCTCGGCCGATCGGACGAAAAAACCGGTCAAATGAACGGACCCTACCATTCGGACGGTCTTCGGGTGAAAAGCGAACCCGCTATAATTCGGCCCATACATTTCTCAGATAGGTTCGTGCGCAGTCCTGCGCGCGGAATCCACCATGCTTTTTCCCACAGAATTTGACGTCATCGTCGTCGGTGGCGGGCACGCCGGCACGGAAGCCGCGTTGGCATCGGCCCGTATGGGTGCGAAGACGCTGCTGCTGACCCATAACATCGAAACGCTCGGGCAGATGAGCTGCAATCCGTCGATCGGCGGCATTGGCAAGGGCCATCTGGTCAAGGAAGTCGATGCGCTCGGCGGTGCGATGGCCGCCGCGACGGACGAGAGCGGTATTCAGTTCCGGATCCTCAATTCGTCGAAGGGTCCGGCCGTGCGCGCGACGCGTGCGCAGGCCGACCGCATCCTGTACAAGGCTGCGATCCGCCACCGGCTCGAGAACCAGCCGAACCTGTGGCTGTTCCAGCAGGCCGTCGACGACCTGATGGTCGAAGGCGACCGTGTGGTCGGCGCCGTCACGCAGATCGGCATCCGCTTCCGCGCACGTGCGGTGGTGCTGACGGCCGGTACCTTCCTCGACGGCAAGATCCACGTCGGCCTGAACAACTACACGGGCGGTCGCGCGGGCGATCCGGCGGCCGTGTCGCTGTCGGCGCGCCTGAAGGAGTTGAAGCTGCCGCAGGGGCGCCTGAAGACCGGTACGCCGCCGCGTATCGACGGCCGCTCGATCGACTTTTCGAAGCTGGACGAGCAGCCGGGCGACCTCGATCCGATCCCCGTGTTCTCATTCCTGGGCCGTGCGGAGCAGCATCCGCAGCAGTTGCCGTGCTGGGTCACGCATACGAACGAGCGCACGCACGACATCATTCGCGGCGGCCTCGACCGTTCGCCTATGTATACAGGCGTGATCGAAGGTGTCGGCCCGCGTTACTGCCCGTCGATCGAGGACAAGATCCACCGGTTCGCATCGAAGGAATCGCACCAGATCTTCCTCGAGCCGGAAGGGCTGACGACCAACGAGTTCTATCCGAACGGGATTTCGACGAGTTTGCCGTTCGACGTGCAGCTCGAGCTCGTGCATTCGATGCGCGGCCTCGAGAACGCGCACATCCTGCGTCCCGGCTACGCGATCGAGTACGACTACTTCGACCCGCGCGCGCTGAAGGCATCGCTCGAGACGAAGGCGATCAACGGGCTGTTTTTTGCGGGCCAGATCAACGGCACGACCGGCTATGAAGAAGCGGCCGCACAAGGCCTGCTGGCCGGCCTGAATGCAGGCCGCTACGTGCAGGAGAAGGACGCATGGTGCCCGCGTCGCGATCAGGCCTACCTTGGCGTGCTGGTCGACGACCTCGTCACGCGTGGCGTGGCCGAGCCGTACCGGATGTTCACGAGCCGTGCCGAGTACCGTCTGAGCCTCCGTGAAGACAATGCGGACATGCGCCTGACCGAAATCGGCCGCGAGCTGGGCCTGGTCGACGACGTGCGCTGGGATGCGTTCAGCCGGAAGCGCGACGCTGTTTCACGTGAAACCGAACGACTGAAATCGACGTGGGTCACGCCGAAGACGTTGCCGCCGGAAGAGGCGACCGCGTTGCTCGGCAAGGCGATCGATCACGAGTACAGCCTCGCGGAACTGCTGCGCCGCCCGGGTATCAGCTATGACGGCGTATGCGGCCTGAAGGGCGGCGAATGCGCGCCGACAGAGCCGCTGGCCGACGATCCGGTGCTGCTCGAGCAGATCAAGGAACAGGTCGAGATCGGCATCAAATATCAGGGCTATATCGAGCGTCAGGCGAGCGAGATCGAGCGCAACGATGCGAACGAGAATACGCGCCTGCCGGACGGTATCGACTATCGCGAGGTGCGCGGTCTGTCGTTCGAAGTGAGCCAGAAGCTCAACGAGTTCCGGCCGGAAACGATCGGCCAGGCATCGCGGATCTCGGGCGTCACGCCGGCTGCGATCTCGCTGCTGATGGTGCACCTGAAGCGTCGTGGCCTCGGCCGTCGTAACGGCACCGCCGCAGAGGCGACCGAGCAGGGGGACGGCACCGTCCCGACGCAACAATGACGGCGCGTCGCGCGCCGGCGGTTAATCGGGACGTACTTGAACAGATGCTCGTCGACGGCACGGCCGCGCTCGACATCGCATTGACGGGTGCACAACGCGACCAGCTGCTCGACTATGTCGCGCTGCTCGGCAAGTGGAACGCGGTCTACAACCTGACCGCGATCCGCGACCCGAAGCAGATGCTGATCCAGCACATTCTCGATTCGCTCTCCATCGTTCCGCATCTGCGCGACCGTGCATCGGCGCGCGTGCTCGACGTGGGTTCGGGTGGCGGGCTGCCCGGTATCGTGCTGGCGATCGTTCGGCCGGACTGGCAGGTCACGCTGAACGATATCGTGCAGAAAAAGTCTGCATTCCAGACGCAGATGCGTGCGGAGTTGAAGCTCGCGAACCTGTCGGTCGTCACCGGGCGGGTCGAATCGCTGCAGCCGGGTGTCGAAGTGCCGGAAAAATTCGACATGATCGTATCCCGCGCTTTCGCGGATCTATCCGACTTCGTTAAACTTGCTCGACATCTCGTCGCGCCCGGTGGATCGATCTGGGCAATGAAGGGTGTCCACCCGGACGACGAAATTGCACGGCTGCCGGAAGGCAGTCGCGTAAAGCAGACGATGCGGCTGGCGGTCCCGATGCTCGATGCCGAACGGCATCTGATCGAGGTCACCGTCGACGAGGCGAATTGAAGGCGTGCGGTAGCACGCCGTTTGTTTGAAGGTAAAGGGAACACACCAACGATGGCAAAGATCTTCTGCGTTGCGAACCAGAAGGGGGGCGTCGGCAAGACGACGACATCGGTCAATCTCGCCGCAAGCCTTGCAGCGCAGGAGCAACGCGTCCTGCTGATCGATCTCGACCCGCAGGGCAACGCGACGATGGGCAGCGGGATCGACAAGGCCGCCTGCGAGTCGACCGTGTACGAAGTGCTGGTCGACGGTGTATCGGTGACGGACGCGCGTGTGCGTCCGGAAGGCGTCACGTACGACGTGCTGCCGGCCAACCGCGAACTGTCCGGTGCCGAGATCGAGCTGATCAGCATCGACAACCGCGAGCGCCGGTTGAAGGCGGCGCTCGAGCACGTGGCCGACGACTACGACTTCGTGCTGATCGATTGCCCGCCGACGCTGTCGCTGCTGACGCTGAACGGGCTGTGCGCGGCACATGGCGTCGTGATCCCGATGCAGTGCGAGTACTTCGCGCTGGAAGGGCTGTCGGATCTCGTCAATACGATCAAGCAGGTGCACGCGAACATGAACCGTGACCTGAAGATCATCGGCTTGCTGCGCGTGATGTTCGATCCGCGCATCACGCTGCAGCAGCAAGTCTCCGATCAACTGAAAGCGCACTTCGGCGACAAGGTGTTCGACGCGGTGATTCCGCGCAACGTGCGCCTGGCGGAAGCGCCGAGTTACGGGTTGCCGGGCGTCGTGTTCGACCGCAACTCGCGCGGTGCGCAGGCGTATCTCCAGTTCGGTGCCGAGATGATCGATCGCGTGCGCGCGTTCGAGGTGTCGTGATCCGGACATGAGCGAAGCGAGGAAGAAAGACATGAACGCGGTACCAAAGAAGAAGGGCTTGGGACGTGGCCTCGAAGCGCTGCTCGGCGGCAGTGCGGACATCACCGAAGCGGTGAAGATCGAAGGGGCGCCGAACACGCTCGCGCTCGGCAAGCTGCAGGCCGGCAAGTACCAGCCGCGGACGCGGATGGACGAAGGCAGCCTGCAGGAGCTGGCGGCCAGCATTCGCGCACAGGGCGTGATGCAGCCGATCCTGGTACGCCCCATTTCGTCTGATAAATACGAGATCATCGCCGGCGAGCGCCGTTTCCGCGCGGCACGCCTGGCGGGCCTCGACGAAGTGCCGGTGCTCGTGAAGGACGTGTCCGATCAGGCCGCTGCGGCGATGGCGCTGATCGAGAACATCCAGCGCGAGGATCTGAATCCGCTGGAAGAGGCGCACGGTATCCAGCGTCTGCTCGACGAGTTCGGTTTCACGCACGAACAGGCAGCTGAATCGGTCGGCCGTTCGCGCAGCGCGGTGTCGAACCTGCTGCGCCTGCTGAACCTTGCCTCGCCGGTGCAGACGATGCTGCTGGCCGGCGATCTCGACATGGGCCACGCGCGTGCGCTGCTCGCGGTCGACGCGGCGACGCAGATCACGCTCGCGCACCAGGTCGTCAACAAGCGCATGTCGGTGCGCGAGACCGAGAAGCTGGTCGCGCACACGACGAAGGAAGCGCCGGCGGTGAAGGCGCGCGCCAAGGATGACGGCGGTCGCGACACGCGCCGTCTCGAGGAAGAGTTGTCCGACCTGCTCGCGTCGACGGTGAAGATCAAGCTCGGCCGCCGCGGGCGAGGGCAGGTGATGATCGACTTCGGCAACCTCGACGCGCTCGAGGGCATTCTCGTGCGTCTGCGCGGCAACGTCGCGACCGAAGAGTAACGCGGTGCGATTGACGGAGAACACGGGCGCGGCCGCGCCGCGCCGATGGCTCGGATGGCTGATGCAGGAGCCGGTGCTTGCGGTGCTGGCGCTTGCCCTGATTATTCTTCAATGGTTGCGTCCGCAACCAATTGCCGCATTGGTCGGTCTCGTCGACTGGCAGACCGTCGCGACGCTCGCGGGTCTGCTGATGCTGACCAAGGCGCTCGAGCTGTCCGGGTGCCTGATGTGGCTCGCGCATCGCATCGTGCATCACGTGCATTCCGAGCGCGGGCTCGCGATACTGCTCGTCGTGTTCGCGGCGGTGCTCGCGATGTGGCTCACCAACGATGTCGCGCTGTTCGTCGTCGTGCCGCTGATGGTGTCGCTGCGCGCGCTGACGCCGCTGCCGTTCCGGCGGCTCGTGATCGCCGTCGCGCTGGCCGTCAATGCCGGGTCCGTCGCGACCCCGCTCGGCAATCCCCAGAACCTGTTCCTGTGGCAATTGAGCGGCGTGTCGTTCGGGCGCTTCGTCGTCACGCTCGGGCCGCTCGCGCTGGCGCTGATGGCGCTGCTGCTCGTGGTGACGGCGTGCGGGTTTCGCGCGAAACCGCTCGATCTGTCGGGCGACGTCGAGGCGGTGCCCGTGCAGCGCATGCACGCGCTGCTCGCGGCGGTGCTGTTCGGTGCGTTCGTGTTGCTCGCCGATGCGCACCATCCGGTGCCGGGCCTGATCGCCGTCGTGATCGCGCTGCTGGTCGCAAAACGTGATGCAGTCCTGAAGATCGACTGGCTGCTGCTGCTGATCTTCGTGCTGATGTTCGTCGTGCTGCGCAGCGCGGCCGCGCTGCCCGTCGTCCACGACGCGATCGCGCGAACTCACCTCGATTCGCCGTTGCGCGTGTTCGCGGCCGGCGCGGTGCTGTCACAGGGCATCAGCAACGTACCGGCGGCGATCCTGCTGTCGGAATTCACACACGACTGGCGGGCGCTCGCGTTCGGCGTATCGGTCGGCGGTTTCGGTTTCGCGATCGGCTCGCTCGCGAACCTGATCGCGGTGCGTCTCGCGAAGGAGCCGCGCATGTGGCTGCCGTTTCACCTCGTGTCGATTCCGTTCGCGCTCGTGAGCGCGGCATTGGGTGCGTGGTTGCTCGTGCACGGCTGAGCTGCGCGGCCGCGTGCGGTGCAGGCGTGCTGCAAGCTTGATGGGGTGGGGCACAGCGTTCGCAGCTGGTGAGAAGCCGAAGCTGTTGATAAGTACAGCGATCCACAGTCGATCGACTGTGGTGGCGCAACAACTGATTGCCGACATCAGCGCGGCGCGTTCAAGCGTATTTCGCGCGTCGCGCTCGATGCGGTGGTCACAGGTTTTCCTCTCTTCCGCATCGCCGCGCCGAGTCATTTCCGGTGGCTGCGTCACAGCAGATTTCCTGCTGCGATCGCGTCGCGCCGGTGGCGCCCGCGCCAGGCGTCGATGTTGCGTCATTGCCTCGTTGCCGGACTTTTTCGGGCAAGAAATACCGGTGCAAAAAAGCGACCTTACAACTGTCATCGTACGTCGTCGATTCGCGCGTTTTTCACATGATGAGGCGTCGTTTTACGCAGGTTTTTGTCGCGTCTAAAGCCTTGAATCACTTGCAACTATCGCTTACAATCGCCCGGATTTGTTAGCTAGGCACCCCTGAAAGCTTTCAGAAAGCTTGGGGCCGGGTTCAGAGATTTTGCGGAAGATTGCGATGGCGGGTCAGGCGCCGAACGACAGGCACGATGATCACCGAGCGCAACGCCCCGCTTCAGCGGCCGGCGAGCGGCGCGAGTCCGATGACTGGGATGCCGAGCAGCAAGATGACAACATCGTTCCGCTCACGCGGACGGAAGCCGAGAGGTTGTTCGGTCCGAACGTGAGCAAGCCGCCGCGCGTGACCCCCTACAAGGTGGTGATCGCGCAGGTGGTCTTGTCCCTGGTTGCAACGCTGGCGTGGTGGCTGTTTTCAAAGTCGCCGGGCGCCGCTGCGCAATCCGCGTTTCTGGGCGGGGCGATCGGCTGGGTGCCAAGCGCGTTGTTCGTGGCACGACTGAAGGCAGGTGGCTCGGCCACCGTGATGAGCTGGGTGATGGGCGAAGCCCTGAAGCTCGGCGTGACGGTCGGGATGTTCGCCGCAGTGGCGTACGGCTATGCCGGCGTGCACTGGCCAGCGCTCCTCGTCACCTACCTCGTCGTGCTGAAGACGTACTGGATCGCGCTGGCCTGGCGGTAAGCAACAAGCAGCGTGCGGTTTCGACAACGAACCGCACCGGCCCGTTCCCGCAATAACGTATTGCGGAACGGGGCAAAACGATTTTCGACAATTTGGGTGGCATTAACGATATGGCAGCTAGCGAAGGCACGCGCGGTCCGGATCCGTCCGAGTACATTGCGCACCACTTGCAGAATTTCTCCACCTCGCATCAGACGTCGATTTTCGACATCCACGTCTGGAACCTCGACACGCTGTTCTGGTCGATCGTGTGCGGCATCGTGACGATCCTCCTGCTGCGTCTGGCCGCCCGCAAGGCGACCTCGGGCGTGCCGGGTCGTTTCCAGTGCGCGATCGAGATGCTCGTCGAAATGGTCGAAGACCAGTCGAAGGCCATCGTCCACGGCAACCGCACCTTCATCGCTCCGCTCGCCCTCACGGTGTTCGTGTGGGTCGCGCTGATGAACTCCCTCGACTTCCTCCCGGTCGACCTGCCGGGCCGCGTGATCGGCCTGCTCGGTCTGTCGGACGTGATTTCCCACCATCGCATCGTCCCGACGGCCGACCTGAACGGCACGCTCGGCATCGCGCTCGGCGTGTTCGTCCTGATGATCTACTACAGCATCAAGATCAAGGGCGCGGGCGGCTTTGTGCATGAGCTGCTGTCGGCCCCGTTCGGCGCCCACCCGCTGCTGTGGATCCCTAACCTCGCGCTCAACATCGTCGAATATCTCGCGAAGACCGTCTCCCTCGGCATGCGGCTGTTCGGCAACATGTACGCGGGTGAGCTGTTGTTCCTGTTGATCGCCCTGCTCGGCAGCATGTGGAGCTTCGGTGGCGACGCAACGTTCCTCGGCTTCGTTGGTCACGTGATCGCGGGTAGCGTCTGGGCAATCTTCCACATCCTGATTGTTCTGTTGCAGGCATTCATTTTCATGATGCTGACGCTGGTGTATCTCGGCCAGGCGCACGACACGCACTAAGCGCGGCGTGCAAAAAAGAGTTTCCGTTTTAGTTTTTTAAATCTCAGTTCCAAGTCTTTTCACAAAGGAGTGATCATGCAAGCTTACATCGCCAACATCCAGGGTCTGACCGCCATCGGTATCGGCATCATCATCGGCCTGGGTGCAATCGGCGCCTGTATCGGTATCGCGCTGATGGGTGGCAAGTACATCGAAGCCTGCGCACGTCAGCCGGAACTCATCAACCCGCTGCAAACGAAGATGTTCCTGCTGGCCGGCCTGATCGACGCTGCATTCCTGATCGGCGTTGGTGTCGCAATGCTGTTCGCGTTCGCGAACCCGCTCCTGTCGAAGCTCGTCGCAGGCTAAGGTTCCTCGGAAATATGCGTCCGGCGTGAGCCGGCGCAGGGCGGAACGGAGACTTGGGGCGCTGATCGAATGCAACTCGATGAGCGCCTTACCGTTTCATTTTTCCGGAATAGCAGATAAGGAAACACCGTGAATCTCAACGCAACTCTGTTTGCGCAAATGGTCGTGTTCCTGGTCCTCGCGTGGTTCACGATGAAATTCGTGTGGCCGCCGTTGATCAACGCCCTCGACGAACGTTCGAAGAAGATCGCCGACGGCCTCGCCGCCGCGGAGAAGGGCAAGGCGGAACTCGACGCAGCGCACAAGCGCGTGGACCAGGAACTCGCGCAGGCCCGCAACGACGGCCAGCAGCGCATCGCCGACGCTGAAAAGCGTGCCCAGGCGGTCGCCGAGGAAATCAAGGCCAACGCCCAGGCTGAAGCCGCCCGCATCGTCGCCCAGGCGAAAGCGGAAGCAGAACAGCAAATCGTGAAGGCGCGCGAAGCGCTGCGTGGCGAAGTCGCCGCGCTGGCCGTGAAGGGCGCCGAGCAGATCCTGAAGCGCGAAGTCGATCAAACGGCCCACGCCCAACTGCTGAATCAACTGAAAGCCGAGCTCTGATCATGGCCGAACTTGCAACCATCGCCCGCCCTTACGCAGAAGCGCTGTTCCGCGTGGCCGAGGGAGGTGACATCGCCGCCTGGTCCACGCTCGTGCAAGAGCTGGCCCAGGTTGCGCGTCTGCCGGAAGTCCTGTCGGTCGCGTCGAGCCCGAAGGTGACGCGCACGCAAGTGGCCGAGCTGCTGCTTGCTGCGGTGAAGTCGCCGGTCGCGGCCGGCGCCGAAGCGAAGAACTTCGTGCAGATGCTGGTCGACAATCATCGCATCGCGCTGCTGCCGGAAATCGCCGAGCAGTTCGAGGCGCTCAAGAACGAACGTGAAGGTGCAGCCGACGCCGAGATCGTGAGCGCGTTCCCGCTGAACGGCGCGGATCTCGAAAGCCTCGTCTCTGGCCTCGAACGCAAGTTCAAGCGCAAGCTGAAGCCGACGGTCGAAGTCGATTCGTCGCTGATCGGCGGCGTGCGCGTGACGGTCGGCGACGAAGTGCTCGACACCTCGGTTCGCGCGCGCCTCGCATCGATGCAGGCTGCCTTGACCGCCTGAGCGCCACGCCGGCACGCAACAGAATTGACTATCAGGAGCGAATAATGCAACTCAATCCCTCTGAGATCAGCGAGCTGATCAAGAGCCGGATCCAGGGCCTTGAAGCGAGCGCAGACGTTCGCAACCAGGGCACCGTGATCTCCGTGACCGACGGTATCGTGCGCATCCACGGCCTGTCGGACGTGATGCAGGGCGAAATGCTCGAGTTTCCGGGCAACACGTTCGGTCTCGCGCTGAACCTCGAGCGCGACTCGGTCGGCGCGGTGATTCTCGGCGAATACGAACACATCTCGGAAGGCGACATCGTCAAGACGACGGGCCGCATTCTGGAAGTCCCGGTTGGTCCGGAACTCGTCGGCCGCGTGGTCGATGCGCTCGGCAACCCGATCGATGGCAAGGGCCCGGTCAACGCAAAGCTGACCGACGCGATCGAAAAGATCGCCCCGGGCGTGATCTGGCGTAAGTCGGTGTCGCAGCCGGTGCAGACGGGCATCAAGTCGATCGACGCGATGGTGCCGATCGGCCGTGGCCAGCGTGAGCTGATCATCGGCGACCGTCAGTGCGGCAAGACCGCGGTGGCGCTCGACGCGATCATCAACCAGAAGGGCAAGGACCTGATCTGTATCTACGTCGCGATCGGCCAGAAGGCTTCGTCGATCATGAACGTGGTTCGCAAGCTCGAAGAAACGGGCGCGATGGAATACACGATCGTCGTCGCCGCTTCGGCATCGGATTCGGCTGCCATGCAGTACCTGGCACCGTACGCCGGCTGCACGATGGGCGAATACTTCCGCGATCGCGGCCAAGACGCGCTGATCATCTATGACGACTTGACCAAGCAAGCCTGGGCATACCGTCAGATCTCGCTGCTGCTGCGCCGCCCGCCGGGCCGTGAAGCGTACCCGGGCGACGTGTTCTATCTGCACTCGCGTCTGCTCGAGCGTGCTGCTCGCGTGTCGGAAGAGTACGTCGAGAAGTTCACGAACGGCGAAGTGAAGGGCAAGAGCGGCTCGCTGACGGCACTGCCGGTCATCGAAACGCAGGCTGGCGACGTGACCGCGTTCGTTCCGACGAACGTGATCTCGATTACCGACGGCCAGATCTTCCTGGAAACCGACCTGTTCAACGCAGGCATCCGCCCGGCAATCAACGCCGGCGTGTCGGTGTCGCGAGTCGGTGGCGCCGCTCAGACGAAGGTCGTGAAGAAGCTGTCGGGCGGTATCCGTACCGACCTCGCGCAGTACCGTGAACTGGCCGCATTCGCGCAGTTCGCATCGGACCTCGACGAAGCGACCCGCAAGCAGCTCGAGCGCGGCCGCCGCGTGACGGAACTGCTGAAGCAGCCGCAGTACCAGCCGCTGCAGGTGTGGGAACTGGCCGTGTCGCTGTACGCCGCGAACAACGGTTACCTCGACGATCTCGACGTCAAGCAAGTGCTGTCGTTCGAGAAGGGCCTGCGCGACAACCTGAAGACCAGCCACGCTGACCTCATCAAGCGCATCGAAGACACCAAGGATCTCTCGAAGGACGACGAAGGCGCACTGCGCGCGGCGATCGAATCCTTCAAGAAGTCCGGTGCCTATTGATCCGCGAGTGACACACTGAGGCCGCGCGGGTGCTGATGCGCCCGCGCCGCTTCGGTCAAGGAGCAAGCTATGGCTGGAATGAAGGAAATTCGCGGCAAGATCAAGAGCGTGCAGAACACGCGCAAGATCACGAAGGCGATGGAGATGGTGGCCGCATCGAAGATGCGCCGCGCGCAGGAACGCATGCGCGCCGCTCGTCCGTATGCGGACAAGGTCCGTGCCATCGCCGCGCACATGAGCCGCGCGAACCCGGAGTACCGCCACCCGTTCATGGTGGCGAACGACGGCGCGAACACGGCCGGCATCATTCTCGTCACGACGGACAAGGGTCTGTGCGGCGGTTTGAACACCAACGTGCTGCGTGCGACGGTTCAGAAGTTCAAGGAGCTGGAAGAGAAGGGCCAGAAGGTCGAAGCCACCGCGATCGGTAGCAAGGGCCTCGGGTTCCTGAACCGCTTCGGCGCGAAGGTGATGTCGCAGGTCGTGCACCTCGGCGACACCCCGCATCTGGACAAGCTGATCGGCGCCGTGAAGACGCAGCTCGATCTGTACTCGGAAGGCAAGCTGTCGGCGGTTTATATCGCTTACACGCGCTTCGTCAACACGATGAAGCAGGAAGCCGTGATCGAGCAGCTGCTGCCGCTGTCGTCGGAACACTTCGAAGCCGATGACGGTACGCCGGCCACGTCGTGGGACTACATCTACGAGCCGGACGCGCAGGCAGTCGTCGACGAACTGCTCGTGCGTTACGTCGAGGCGCTGGTGTACCAGGCCGTCGCGGAGAACATGGCGTCCGAGCAATCGGCGCGGATGGTCGCGATGAAGGCCGCGTCCGACAACGCGAAGACGGTGATCAGCGAACTGCAGCTCGTGTACAACAAGAGCCGCCAGGCCGCGATTACGAAAGAACTGTCGGAGATCGTCGGCGGCGCAGCCGCTGTTTAAGCGCGCGCCCGGGACGACAACTGCGCCTTTGCGCGAGTAAAGAATCAGGTATTTAAAGGAAAAGCGATGAGTACTGCTGCTTTGGTAGAAGGCAAGATCGTACAGTGCATCGGCGCCGTTATCGACGTGGAATTCCCGCGCGACAGCATGCCGAAGATCTACGACGCGCTCATTCTCGATGGCTCGGAACTGACGCTCGAAGTCCAGCAGCAGCTGGGCGACGGCGTGGTCCGTACCATTTGTCTGGGTGCATCCGACGGCCTGCGCCGCGGCCTGACCGTGAAGAACACGGCAAAGCCGATTTCGGTGCCGGTCGGCAAGCCGACCCTCGGTCGTATCATGGACGTGCTCGGCCGTCCGATCGACGAAGCCGGTCCGATCGAAAGCGAACACACGCGTTCGATCCACCAGAAGGCTCCGGCGTTCGACGAACTGTCGCCGTCGACCGAACTGCTCGAAACGGGTATCAAGGTCATCGACCTGATCTGCCCGTTCGCGAAGGGCGGCAAGGTTGGCCTGTTCGGCGGTGCTGGCGTGGGCAAGACCGTCAACATGATGGAGCTCATCAACAACATCGCGAAGGAACACGGCGGTTACTCCGTGTTCGCGGGCGTGGGCGAGCGTACCCGTGAAGGGAACGACTTCTACCACGAAATGAAGGACTCGAACGTTCTCGACAAGGTCGCGCTGGTGTACGGCCAGATGAACGAGCCGCCGGGCAACCGTCTGCGCGTCGCGCTGACCGGCCTGACGATGGCCGAGCACTTCCGTGACGAAGGCCTCGACGTGCTGTTCTTCGTCGACAACATCTACCGTTTCACGCTGGCCGGTACCGAAGTGTCGGCACTGCTCGGCCGTATGCCGTCGGCAGTGGGCTATCAGCCGACGCTGGCTGAAGAAATGGGCAAGCTGCAAGAGCGCATCACGTCGACCAAGAAGGGCTCGATTACGTCGGTTCAGGCCGTGTACGTCCCTGCGGACGACTTGACCGACCCGTCGCCGGCGACCACCTTCGGCCACCTGGACGCAACCGTCGTTCTGTCGCGTGACATCGCTTCGCTGGGTATCTACCCGGCGGTCGACCCGCTCGACTCGACGTCGCGCCAGATCGACCCGAACGTGATCGGTGAAGAGCACTACTCGATCACCCGTCGCGTTCAGCAGACGCTGCAGCGCTACAAGGAACTGCGCGACATCATCGCGATTCTGGGCATGGACGAACTGTCGCCGGAAGACAAGCTGTCGGTCGCACGTGCACGTAAGATCCAGCGTTTCCTGTCGCAGCCGTTCCACGTCGCTGAAGTGTTCACGGGCTCGCCGGGCAAGTACGTGCCGCTGAAGGAAACGATCCGTGGCTTCAAGATGATCGTCGACGGCGAGTGCGACCACCTGCCGGAGCAGGCGTTCTACATGGTCGGCACGATCGACGAAGCCTTCGAAAAGGCCAAGAAGATCCAGTAAGGGTCATGGGATCGGAGCAAGCGCCGAAGTGCTTGCTCCCGTCGACCGCCGCAGGGCAGGAGTCAGCGCCGAAACGCTGGCGCTCGCCAACCGCGGCATGGGGCGGGAGCACGTGCTGAAGCGCTGACTCCCGCCGACAGGAGTTCGATATGGCAACCATCAAAGTAGACGTCGTCAGCGCGGAAGAGCAGATCTTCTCGGGCGAGGCGAAATTCGTCGCGCTGCCGGGCGAAACGGGTGAGCTGGGCATTCTGCCGGGTCACACGCCGCTGATCACGCGGATTCGTCCGGGTGCGGTGCGCATCGAAGTCGAGGGCGGCAACGACGAATTCGTGTTCGTCGCAGGCGGCATTCTCGAAGTGCAGCCGGGCGCCGTGACGGTGCTCGCCGATACCGCGATCCGCGGCAAGGACCTCGACGCGGCGAAAGCCGAGGAAGCGCGCAAGCGTGCCGAGGAAACGCTGCAGAACGCGAAGTCGGACCTCGACCTCGCAAAGGCGCAATCCGAGCTCGCGACCGCGATGGCGCAGCTCGAAGCGATCCAGCGTCTGGCGAAGATCCGCAGCCGGCACTGAGCCGCGCGCGCGTATCCCGCGAAAGAAAGCAGCCTTCGGGCTGCTTTTTTTTCGCCCGTCGTTCTCGTCTGCTTTTTGCGGGCCGGATCGTATCGTCCGGTCGTGCTATTTCATCCGCCCGCCGCGGTTTGATGTCAGAGTGTCGTCAGCGGAGCACGGCATCATCCGCGGAGAGGCTGTCCGCCGCCATCGCGGCGGAGCAGGCGCGCGTCAGCCGCGTGCCGGGCCGATCAGACAAAAACGGACGGAGACATCGATGGCAGCAGACCTTGGCAAGGGGGCGCTGATCGCGCCCGAAAACGGACTGTCGTACGTGCGCGGCGCGACCGACGTGCCGCTATCCGAAGCGACGATCAGCCGGTTCCTGCTCGACACGGCCGGCCGGTTCCCCGATCGTCCGGCCGTCGTGTTCCGCGAACAGCAGGTGCGCTGGACCTGGCGCGAATTCGCCCACGAGGTCGACGTGCTCGCGGCCGGCCTCGCCGCGCTCGGGATCGCGACGGGCGATTGCGTCGGCATCTGGTCGCCGAACCGCAGCGAATGGCTGCTCACGCAGTTCGCGACCGCGCGCATCGGTGCGGTCCTCGTCAACATCAACCCGGCCTACCGGCTCGCCGAACTCGAATACGCGCTGAACAAGGTCGGCTGCAAGGCCGTGATCGCGGCCGAGCGCTTCAAGACGTCGGCGTACGTCGAGATGCTGCAGACCATCGCGCCGGAACTCGCGAGCGCGACGCCGGGCGACCTGCATGCGGCGCGCGTGCCGAGCCTGCGCACGGTCGTGTCGATGGGCGAGGTCGCGCCGGCCGGCATGTTCCGCTTCGCGGACGTGATGGCGTGCGGCCGCGACACGCTCGAGGTCGCGCGGCTCGATGCGATCGGCGCGACGCTCGCGGCCACCGACCCGATCAACATCCAGTTCACGAGCGGCACGACCGGCAGCCCGAAGGGCGCGACGCTGACGCACCGCAACGTCGTCAACAACGCGCGCTCGATCGCGATGGCGATGCGCTTCACCGAACAGGATTCGCTGTGCATCCCGGTGCCGCTGTATCACTGCTTCGGGATGGTGCTGGCCGTGCTCGCCTGCGTGTCGAAGGGCGCGGCGATGGTGTTCCCCGGCGAGGCGTTCGATCCGGTCGCGACGCTCGCGGCCGTCGCGGAAGAACGCTGCACCGCGCTGCATGGCGTGCCGACGATGTTCATCGCGGAGCTCGATCATCCGCAGTTCGCGACGTTCGACCTGTCGACGCTGCGCACCGGGATCATGGCCGGCTCGCCGTGCCCGATCGAGACGATGAAGCGCGTCGTGTCGCAAATGCACCTGTCCGAGATCACGATCGCGTACGGGATGACGGAGACGAGCCCCGTGTCGTTCCAGAGCTCGACCGACGATCCGCTCGAGAAGCGCACGACGACGGTCGGCCGTATCCAGCCGCACCTGGAGGTGAAGATCGTCGATCCGAGCGGCGACGTCGTGCCGGTCGGCGCGACCGGCGAGCTGTGCACGAAGGGCTATTCGGTGATGCTCGGCTACTGGGATGACGACGCGAAGACGCGCGAGGTGCTGGTCGACGGCTGGATGCATACGGGCGACCTCGCGACGCTCGACGCGGACGGCTACTGCAACATCGTCGGCCGGCTGAAGGACATGGTGATCCGGGGCGGCGAGAACGTGTATCCGCGCGAGATCGAGGAATTCCTGTTCAGGCATCCGAAGATTCAGAGCGCGCAGGTGTTCGGCGTGCCCGATGCGAAGTACGGCGAGGAGCTGTGCGCGTGGATCGTGCTGCGCACGGACGAGCAGATGACCGAGGACGACGTGCGCGCGTTCTGCAGCGGCCAGATCGCGCACTACAAGATTCCGCGCTACATCCGCTTCGTCGACGAGCTGCCGATGACGGTGACGGGCAAGGTGCAGAAGTTCGTGATGCGCGACCGGATGATCGAGGAACTGAAGCTGGACGTGCAGAAGACCGCTTGAGAGGGCCGGGCGGCGCGGCGGCGGGAAACGCCGCGGCCTGCGGGCCGTTGCGTTTTCGATGGACGAAAAAAAGCGGGCTTATTAGCCCGCTAAAAACCACACGCTACGGGGTTAGCGCGAGGAGACCAAAGATGAAACCGGATCCGGCGGGGGGCCGGAAACGACTCCAACAGGGATGCCCCTCGGAAGGGCTTCGGTACGTGACCGACTGGCTCGCAGCGCTTCGCGTCCGCTCACACTTGGCACACGAGACCGCATCCGTGTTGAAACCGTTGAGGCCATTGTGGGCGAATTACTCACCCCTCGCGGTAACAAAGTGTTTCAGGTTGTAACGCCCGCCAGATAAGGCTTCCCGGGATTTTTTGCTGTTTTCGGGGTCCTGAAAAAGGTCATATTTACTTATCTTTTCCGCAGAGTTTTCAGCGAGTGCGCGCAATGCGTTTTTCATGCGTATAGGCACCGATGAATTGCCGAATTACACGCCGGAATGTGCATCGCGCGGCAGATACCGCATATGACGAATCATTCGTCGGAAAGATTTTGAAACGTGATCGGCGCGCGCGGTAGTCGGCCATTCGGCCGGTTTTCTCGGTTTCACGTCTGTAGTCCACTGCGCCGATGTGTAACGGCGGTGCGCCGGACGGCTGCCGGAACCCGCTGCCTGCTTCGCATTTGCCGGCTGCGACAGCGGGGGCCGTGCCCGTTAGCGGCCGCCGTTGCCGCCCGCGATCGCGCTCACTTCAGCCACTTGTCGGCGATCGCCTGGTATTCGCCGGTCGACAGCGCGAGGTGCAGCCACTGGTCGACGTACTGCTGGAACGCGACGTCGCCGCGCGGCACCATGTAGGCCTTTTCGCCGAACTGGAACGGCTTGTCCGGATGCACCGAGCACAGGCCCGGATTCAGCTTTTGCTGCAGCAGCGTCTCGGATGCATCCGTCACCATGACGTCCGCCTTGCCCGCGAGGATCTGCTTGAAGATCGTCACGTTGTCGGGATAGACGGTCAGGTTCGCATGCGTGAAGAACTGCTTCGCGAAGCGCTCGTTGGTGCCGCCCGGGTTCACGATCACGCGGGTCTCGGGCCGGTCGATCTGCGCGACGGTCTGGTACTTGTCGGCGTCCGCGCAGCGCACGATCGGCGTCTTGCCGTCGACCACGTACGGCTGCGTGAAGAACACGCGCTTCTGGCGCTCGAGCGTCGTCGACACGCCGCCTACCGCGATATCGCACTTCGCTACGAAGTCGCTGGTGAGATTCGACCAGCTGGTCTTCACGAAGTCGGCCTTCACGCCGAGCGATTTCGCGAGCGATTCGGCCATGTCGATGTCGATCCCCTCGAAGCGGCTGTCGCTCCGGTAGTACGAATACGGCTTGTAGTCGCCCGTCGTGCATACGCGCAGCGTGCCGCGTGCGAGCACGTCGTCGAGCCGCGAGCCGGCCGCGGCGGCGGCGGCCGGGGCCGCGGTCGCCGGCGCGCCCTGCGCGTGCGCGGCAGCGCAGCAAAGCATGGCGGCAGTGAGCGTGGCCAGCGTGGCGAATGTCTTCATCGGTCTCCTCCTTGGTTCGGTTCGATATCAGCGTCCGATCATAACGGAGCCATCACGCGCGTCATATGGCCGCCATCGCATCGACAGACGCAGCCCTGCGGCCCCGCTCCGGTAAAATGCCGCTTTGCCTTCGCATCGTCGCTCCTACCGTGGCCCATACCCTGCTCAACGACACCTTCCTGCGTGCGCTTCTGCGCGAGCCGACCGACTACACGCCGATCTGGCTGATGCGCCAGGCCGGCCGCTACCTGCCCGAGTACAACGCGACGCGTGCGCGCGCCGGCAGCTTCCTCGGCCTCGCGAAGAATCCCGACTACGCGACCGAAGTGACGCTGCAGCCGCTCGAGCGCTTCCCGCTCGACGCCGCGATCCTGTTCTCGGACATCCTGACGATTCCCGACGCGATGGGCCTCGGCCTCGACTTCCAGGTCGGCGAAGGGCCGAAGTTCGCGCATCCGGTGCGCACCGAGGCCGACGTCGCGAAGCTCGCGGTGCCGGACATCGAGGAGACGCTCGGCTACGTGACGGGCGCCGTGCGCGAGATCCGCCGTGCGCTCACCGACGGCCAGGGCCGCCAGCGCGTGCCGCTGATCGGCTTCTCGGGCAGCCCGTGGACGCTCGCGTGCTACATGGTCGAAGGCGGCGGGTCGGACGATTTCCGCACGGTGAAGTCGATGGCGTATTCGCGCCCCGACCTGATGCACCGGATCCTCGACGTGAACGCGCAGGCCGTGGCCGCGTACCTGAACGCGCAGATCGAAGCCGGCGCGCAGGCCGTGATGATCTTCGATACGTGGGGCGGCGCGCTGGCGGACGGCGCGTACCAGCGCTTCTCGCTGGACTACATCCGCCGCGTGGTGGCGCAGCTCAAGCGCGAGCACGACGGCGAGCGCGTGCCGGTGATCACGTTCACGAAGGGCGGCGGGCTGTGGCTCGAGGAAATCGCGGCGACCGGCGTCGATGCGGTCGGGCTCGACTGGACGGTCAACCTGGGCGCCGCACGCGAACGCGTCGCGGGGCGCGTCGCGCTGCAGGGCAACCTCGACCCGACGATCCTGTTTGCGCCGCCGGCAGCGGTGCGCGAGCAGGCGCGCGCGGTACTCGACAGCTATGGCAATCATCCGGGCCACGTATTCAACCTCGGCCACGGCATCTCGCAGTTCACGTCGCCCGACCATGTCGCCGAACTCGTCGACGAAGTGCACACCCACAGCCGCAAGATCCGTAGCGGAGCGGCGGGCTGAGCGCAAGCGCTGTCATGCTGCACTGCGGGGTGACGGCGTTTCGCTGTCGGCGCTAAACAGGGCGCAACCCCGCCCCGGTTGCCGATTCATGGCTTGTCAAGACTTGACTTATGCACATTTTCCACGTTGCAGCGCGGTAGAGCCCTGTATCGGTCGAATTGTCTCGCTATGGTTAGGTAATTTGAATAGCAGCCTTATGGAATAAGGCTCCGCGGGGCGCGGCACACGGCGGCCGAAAACGGCGGAAAGCACGGCCCCGCGTGCTTTGCGGCGATTGAACGGCGAGTTCTCAACAAAGTTATCCACAGGCTGGTCAGGGTATACGGCGATTCCTAATGCGAATCCAAAACTTAGCGCCGAATCTGAAGTTTTACTTTAAGTTCGCCACCGTGATGCGGACTCGGAAGCAAATCGTCCGTGCGCTGCGCGCTGCCGCCGGAGCGCGGTGATGGACGGCACCTATCTGCGGGTCGCCCTCGACCATCCGCTCGCCACCCTGTTCGACTACCGCTGCGACGTCCGGCCCGCGCCCGAGCCCGGCACCCTGGTGCAGGTGCCGTTCGGCAAGCGGCAGGTCGTCGGCCTCGTCTGCGAAGTGACGACTCACACCGACGTGCCGCCGTCCCGATTGCGGGCGGTCGACGCGATCTGTACCGAATTGCCGCCGCTTGCGCCGGACTGGCTCGCGCTCGTGTCGTTCGCGGCCGACTACTATCAGCGCGGTCGCGGCGAAGTTGCGCTGCCGGCGCTGCCGCAGGCGCTGCGCGACGCGGAGCGCTGGGGGCGGCTGCTGGCCCCCGAGGTGCGCTACCGGCTGACCGACGCCGGCCGCGCGGCGCTTCCCGACGCACTGCCCGCGCGCGGGGCCGCGCTGCGCCGGCTCGCACAGGCGCTCGCCGACACCGATTCGCTGACGTTGCCCGATGCGCGCGCGTTGCATCCCAAGGCCGCCGCCACGCTCGACGACTGGGCGGCGCGCGGCTGGGTCGCCATCGAGGCAATCGGCTGGGCCGATGCGCCTGTGCCCAAAGCTGTGGATAACCTGTCGACAACCAGTGGACGAGCTGTGCCGCCGGCGCTCACCGACCAGCAGGCCGAGGCGCTCGACGCGATCCGCGCGGCGCAGGGCTTCGCGCCGTTCCTGCTGCATGGCGTGACCGGGAGCGGCAAGACCGAGGTTTATCTGCATGCGCTCGCCGCGCTGCTCGATGCGCGGCCCGATGCGCAGGCGCTCGTGCTCGTGCCCGAAATCAACCTGACGCCGCAGTTCGAGGCCGCGTTTCGCGCGCGCTTCGCGGGCACGCTCGCCGACGACGCGATCGTCACGCTGCACAGCGGGCTCGCCGAGGGCGAGCGGGCGCGCAACTGGCTCGCCGCGCACACGGGCCGCGCGCGGATCGTGCTCGGCACGCGGCTCGCGGTGCTCGCATCGCTGCCGACGCTCGCGCTGATCGTCGTCGACGAAGAGCACGAGCCCGCGTACAAGCAGCAGGAAGGGCTGCGCTATTCGGCGCGCGATCTCGCGGTGTGGCGCGCGAAGCATCTCGGCATTCCGGTCGTGCTCGGTTCGGCGACGCCGTCGCTCGAGACCTGGTGGCAGGCCGAGCAGGGCCGTTACACGCGGCTCACGCTGTCGCGCCGCGCGGTGGCCGACGCGACGCTGCCGACCGTGCGGCTGATCGATCTCGAAGAGGAGCGGCGGCGCGGGCGCGCGTCGATGGGCGGGCTGTCGGGGCCGCTCGTCGCGGCGCTGAAGGCGCGGCTCGAGCGCGGCGAACAGAGCCTCGTGTTCCTGAACCGGCGCGGCTACGCACCGCAGCTCGCGTGCGACGCGTGCGGCTGGGTCGCCGGTTGCCCGCGCTGCAGCGCCTATGTCGTGCTGCACAAGCCCGAGCATGCGCTGCGCTGCCATCACTGCGGCTGGGAAGCGCGCATTCCGCGGTCGTGCCCGGAATGCGGGAACGTCGATATCGCGCCGCTCGGGCGCGGCACGCAGCGCATCGAGGAGGCGCTTGCCGAGGCCGTGCCGGGCGCCCGGATACTGCGGATCGACGCGGACAGCACACGGCGCAAGGGCAGTGCGCAGGCGCTGTTCTCCGACGTGCACGCCGGCGAAGTCGACATCCTGGTCGGCACGCAGATGATCGCGAAGGGGCACGACTTCCAGCGCGTGTCGCTCGTCGGCGTGCTCAATGCCGATACCGCGCTGTTCTCGCACGACTTCCGCGCGAGCGAGCGGCTGTTCGCGCAGCTGATGCAGGTGAGCGGCCGCGCGGGGCGCGCCGGGCTGCCGGGCGAGGTGCTCGTGCAGACGCGGTATCCGCGTCACGCGCTGTATCACGCGCTCGGCCGGCAGGATTACGTCGGCTTCGCGAACTCGACGCTCGGCGAGCGCCGCGACGCGCACCTGCCGCCGTTCGTCTATCAGGCGCTGCTGCGCGCCGAAGGGCGCACGCTCGATGCGGCGCTCGCGTTCCTGCTGCAGGCCGCGGCCGCGTTGCCGGGGCTGCCGGGCGCCGATCGCGTGACGGTGTACGACGCGGTGCCGATGACGATCGTGAAGGTCGCGAACGTCCACCGCGCGCAGTTGCTGCTCGAAAGCGCGTCGCGGGCCGCACTGCAGCATGCGCTGCGCGCATGGCAGCCGGAACTGCGGGCGCTGAAGGGCGTGCTGCGGTGGAGCGTCGAGGTCGATCCGCTCGATATCTGAGCGGTGCGGCGACAGTCGTCGTGTCGCGCGCCGCTTCTAGGCACCGAGCCTGCCGCCGCCGAGCCGCCGAGCCGCCGAGCCAGCCGAGCCAGCCGAGCCAGCCGAGCCAGCCGAGCCAGCCGAGCCAGCCGAGCCAGCCGAGCCAGCCGAGCCAGCCGAGCCGAGCCGAGCCGAGCCGAGCCGAGCCCACCGAGCCCACCGAGCCCACCGAGCCCACCGAGCCCACCGCCGCCGCCGCCGAGCCGACCCGCGCGCGATCCCATTGCCGGCCCCGTTCCACACCCGCCTGCGGTACCCGCCGGTCCGCCCAGTGCAACCCGCTTTTCCCTTCCGCCGTGCACACCGCAGGTTGCCCACGCGCCCCAACTCGCCCTCGATCAGGGAAAACACCGATCCACCGACCACGGGCAACCCCTAGGTTGCAACCTTCTAAGTGGCTGATTATATTGACTAACTTGAGGGTGCAACCAATCTCTTAATTCGGTTGCACCTTTTTATTGCGTGCCGTAGGATTTCGCGCATCCTCTCACACCACATTGCCGGGCTCGCACCGGCGCACGAACCCACCATGGCAAGCACGACTCTCGGCGTCAAAGTCGACGACCTTCTCCGCTCGCGCCTGAAAGACGCGGCGGCGCGTCTCGAGCGCACTCCCCACTGGCTGATCAAGCAGGCGATCTTCGCGTATCTCGAGCGGATCGAGCACGGCCAGCTGCCGCCTGAACTGTCGGGCAGCAGCGGCGTGACAGAGCTCGCCGACGGCCAGGCGACGGACGGCGACGACGACAACTCGCCGCATCCGTTCCTCGAATTCGCGCAGAACGTGCAGCCGCAGTCGGTGCTGCGCGCGGCGATCACGGCCGCGTATCGCCGTCCCGAGCCGGAATGCGTGCCGTTCCTGCTGGGCCAGGCGCGCCTGCCGGCGAACCTGCAGGCCGACGTGCAGACGCTCGCGACGGCGCTCGTCGAGGCGCTGCGCGAGAAGAGCTCGGGCGGCGGCGTCGAAGGGCTGATCCACGAGTTCTCGCTGTCGAGCCAGGAAGGCGTCGCGCTGATGTGCCTCGCCGAAGCGCTGCTGCGCATTCCCGATCGCGCGACGCGCGACGCGCTGATTCGCGACAAGATCAGCAAGGGCGACTGGCGTTCGCACGTCGGCCACGCGCCGTCGCTGTTCGTGAACGCGGCGACCTGGGGGCTGATGATCACCGGCAAGCTGGTGACGACCAACAGCGAAGCGGGCCTGTCGTCGGCGCTCACGCGCCTGATCGGCCGCGGCGGCGAGCCGCTGATCCGCAAGGGCGTCGACATGGCGATGCGCCTGATGGGCGAGCAGTTCGTCACCGGCGAGACGATTTCCGAGGCGCTCGCGAACAGCCGCAAATACGAAGCGCGCGGCTTCCGCTACTCGTACGACATGCTCGGCGAAGCGGCGACGACCGAAGAGGACGCGCTGCGCTACTACGCATCGTACGAGCAGGCGATCCACGCGATCGGCAAGGCGGCCGGCGGCCGCGGCATCTACGAAGGCCCGGGCATCTCGATCAAGCTGTCGGCGCTGCACGCGCGCTACTCGCGCTCGCAGCAGGACCGCACGATGAGCGAGCTGCTGCCGCGCGTGCGCGCGCTGGCGCTGCTCGCGCGCCGCTACGACATCGGCCTGAACATCGACGCGGAAGAAGCGGACCGTCTCGAGCTGTCGCTCGACCTGCTCGAGGCGCTGTGCTTCGATCCGGAACTCGCGGGCTGGAACGGCATCGGCTTCGTCGTGCAGGGCTACCAGAAGCGCTGCCCGTTCGTGATCGACTACCTGATCGACCTCGCGCGCCGCAGCCGTCACCGCCTGATGATCCGCCTGGTCAAGGGCGCGTACTGGGACTCCGAAATCAAGCGCGCGCAGGTCGACGGCCTCGAAGGCTATCCGGTCTACACGCGCAAGATCTACACGGACGTGTCGTACCTCGCGTGCGCGAAGAAGCTGCTCGCGGCGCCCGACGCCGTCTATCCGCAGTTCGCGACGCACAACGCGTACACGCTGGCCGCGATCTATCACCTGGCCGGCCAGAACTACTACCCGGGCCAGTACGAATTCCAGTGCCTGCACGGGATGGGCGAGCCGCTGTACGAGGAAGTCACGGGCCGCGACAAGCTGAACCGTCCGTGCCGCGTGTACGCGCCGGTCGGCACGCATGAAACGCTGCTCGCCTACCTCGTGCGCCGCCTGCTGGAGAACGGCGCGAACACGTCGTTCGTGAACCGCATCGCCGACAAGACGGTGTCGGTGAAGGAACTGGTCGCCGATCCGGTCGACGAGGCGTCGAAGGTCGTGCCGCTCGGCGCGCCGCACACGAAGATTCCGCTGCCGCGCCACCTGTACGGCGACGAGCGTCCCAACTCGATGGGCCTCGACCTGTCGAACGAACACCGGCTCGCGTCGCTGTCGTCCGCGCTGCTCGCGAGCGCGCACCATCCATGGCGCGCGGCGCCGCTGCTCGCCGACGACGCGCTCGCCGACGCCCCGGCGCGCGACGTGCGCAACCCGGCCGACCAGCGCGACGTGGTCGGCACGGTCAGCGAAGCGACGGCCGAGCACGTGAGCGCGGCGCTCGCGCACGCGGTGGCTGCCGCGCCGATCTGGCAGGCGACGCCGGTCGATGCGCGCGCCGACTGCCTGGTGCGCGCGGCCGACCTGCTCGAAGCGCAGATGCACACGCTGATGGGCCTGATCGTGCGCGAAGCCGGCAAGTCGCTGCCGAACGCGATCGCCGAAATCCGCGAAGCCGTCGACTTCCTGCGCTACTACGCGGCGCAGATCCGCGACGAATTCTCGAACGACACGCACCGTCCGCTCGGCCCCGTGGTCTGCATCAGCCCGTGGAACTTCCCGCTCGCGATCTTCATGGGCCAGGTGGCCGCCGCGCTCGCGGCCGGCAACACGGTGCTCGCGAAGCCGGCCGAACAGACGCCGCTGATCGCGGCGCAAGCCGTGCGCCTGCTGCGCGAGGCCGGCGTGCCGGCCGGCGCGGTGCAGCTGCTGCCGGGCACCGGCGAGACCGTCGGCGCGGCGCTGGTCGCCGATCCGCGCACGCGCGCGGTAATGTTCACCGGCTCGACCGAAGTCGCGCGCCTGATCAACAAGACGCTGTCCGCGCGTCTCGACCCGGACGGCAAGCCGATTCCGCTGATCGCGGAAACGGGTGGCCAGAACGCGATGATCGTCGACTCGTCGGCGCTCGCGGAGCAGGTCGTCGCGGACGTGATGCAGTCGTCGTTCGACTCGGCCGGTCAACGGTGTTCGGCGCTGCGCGTTCTGTGTCTGCAGGACGACGTCGCGGACCGCACGCTGACGATGCTGAAGGGCGCGATGCACGAGCTGGCGCTCGGCAATCCGGACCGGCTGTCGACCGACGTCGGCCCGGTGATCGACGGCGAAGCGAAGCAGACGATCGACACGCACGTCGCGACGATGAAGGACAAGGGCCATGCGGTCACGCAACTGCCGTCGCCGGAAGCCTGCGCGCACGGCACGTTCGTGCCGCCGACGCTGATCGAGATCGGCAGCATCGACGAGCTGAAGCGTGAAGTGTTCGGCCCGGTGCTGCACGTGGTGCGCTACCGCCGCAGCCAGCTCGACAAGCTGCTCGAGCAGATCCGCGCGACGGGTTACGGCCTGACGCTCGGCATCCACACGCGGATCGACGAGACGATCGCGCATGTGATCTCGAACGCGCACGTCGGCAACATCTACGTGAACCGCAACGTGATCGGCGCGGTAGTCGGCGTGCAGCCGTTCGGCGGCGAAGGGCTGTCGGGCACGGGCCCGAAGGCCGGCGGCGCGCTGTACCTGCAGCGCCTGCTCGCGACGCGTCCGTCGGGCCTGCCGCGTTCGCTCGCGCAGACGCTGATCGCGGACGGCGCGGTCGATGGCGAACAGCGCGGCAACCCGGCGACGGCGCTCATCGCACTGCGTGACTGGCTGATCGAGCAGCGCGAGCCGGCACTGGCCGCACGCTGCGACGGCTATCTGGCGCAGGTGCCGGCCGGCGCGACCGCGGTGCTGAGCGGGCCGACGGGCGAGCGAAACACGTATACACTCGGCCCGCGCGGCACGGTGCTGTGCGTCGCGGCGACGCCGGGCGGCGCGCGTGCGCAGTTCGCGGCGGTGCTGGCGACGGGCAACCGCGCGCTGTTCGCCGGTGCGGCGGGCGAGGCGCTGGTGGCTGCGCTGCCGGCTGCGCTGAAGGCGCATGCGGCCGTGCGCAAGCAGGCCGACGCGCCGTTCGACGCGGTGCTGTTCGAAGGCGACAGCGACGAACTGCAGACGCTCGTGAAGGACGTCGCGCAGCGGCCGGGCCCGATCGTGTCGGTGCAGGGCGTGTCGGCGGGCGCGTTCGGGAACGGCGATGCGGAAGACTACGCGCTCGAGCGCCTGCTGACCGAGCGCTCGGTGAGCGTGAACACGGCCGCGGCGGGCGGCAATGCGAATTTGATGACGATCGGCTGACCATCCTTGCCGTTCGGATCAAACAAAGGAAGCGGCAAGGCGATCCCGAAGCCGCTCCATTTACCCTGGTACCAAGGAGATGCTATGCAACACACGATGAAAAAGCTGGCAGGCGCGACGTTCGTCGCTGTCATGTCGCTGGCGGGGACGGCCCATGCGGACGACGTGAAGATCGGTTACGCAGGGCCGATGACGGGCGCCCAGGCTCACTACGGCAAGGATATGCAGAACGGGATCGCGCTCGCGCTGGAAGACTTCAACGCGACCAGCCCGAAGATCGGCGGCAAGGCGGTGAAGTTCGTGCTCGAGACGCAGGACGACCAGGCTGACCCGCGCACCGGCACGACGGTTGCACAGAAGCTCGTCGACGACGGCATCAAGGGCATGCTCGGCCACTTCAACTCGGGCACGACGATTCCCGCTTCGCGCATCTACGCGAACGCCGGCATTCCGGAAATCGCGATGGCGACGGCGCCGGAATACACGCAGCAGGGTTACAAGACGACCTTCCGCATGATGACGTCCGACACGCAGCAGGGCTCGGTGGCGGGCACCTTCGCGTCGAAGGATCTCGGCATGAAGAAGATCGCGATCGTCGACGACCGCACGGCCTACGGCCAGGGTCTCGCCGACCAGTTCGAGAAGGCCGCGAAGGCCGGCGGCGCGACGATCGTCGACCGTGAATTCACGAACGACAAGGCCGTCGACTTCAAGGCGATCCTGACCAAGCTGAAGGCGTCGAAGCCGGACCTCGTCTACTACGGCGGCGCGGATTCGCAGGCAGCGCCGATGGTCAAGCAGATGAAGACGCTCGGCATCACCGCACCGCTGATGAGCGGCGAAATGGTGAAGACGCCGACGTTCCTGAAGATCGCGGGCAACGCGGCCGACGGCACGATCGCATCGCTGGCGGGCCTCCCGCTGGAAGAAATGCCGGGCGGCAAGACCTACGCCGACAAGTACAAGAAGCGCTTCGGTGAAGACGTGCAGACGTACTCGCCGTACGCGTACGACGGCGCGATGGCGATGCTCAACGCGATGAAGAAGGCCGATTCGACCGATCCGGCGAAGTACCTGCCGGTGCTCGCGAAGACCGACATGGCCGGCGTCACGTCGTCGCACGTCGCGTACGACGCGAAGGGCGACCTGAAGAACGGCGGCATCACGATGTACAAGGTCGAGAAGGGCGAGTGGAAGCCGCTGAAGAGCATCGGCGGCAAGTAAGCATGGCGTGAGTCGCGGGCGGCGTCGAAGGGCGCCACCTCGCGCATCATGTGAGAAAGCCACCGGGCCGTCGGGTCCGGTGGCTTTTTCTTTGGCTTCGGCGCTTCGACGCTATTCGTGGCGCACGCGCAGCAGGAACTTCTGCAGCTTGCCGGTCGGCGTGCGCGGCAGCGCTTCCGCGAACACGAATTCGCGCGGGATCTTGTACGCGGCGAGCCGCTCGCCGCAGAACGCGCGCAGCGCATCCGCATCGGGCATGGTGCCCGCGCGCGGCACGACGTGCGCGACGACCGTCTCGCCCCAGTCCGGATGCGGGACGCCGACGACAGCCGCTTCCGCGACGCCCGGATGCGCGTCGAGCACGTCCTCCACCTCCTTCGAATAGACGTTCTCGCCGCCCGTCACGATCATGTCCTTCAGCCGGTCGACGATGAACAGGTAGCCATCCTGATCGATTCGCGCGATGTCGCCGGTGCGATACCAGCCGTCCGGCGCGAACGCGGCGCGCGTCGCGGCCGGGTCGTCGAGATAGCCGAGCATCATGCTGTCGGCCTTCAGCCAGATCTCGCCGATGTCGCCTGGCAGCGCGTCGGCGCCATTGCTCCGCACGACCCGCAGGTCGACGCCGGGGCCGCCCTGGCGTCCGATCGAGCCGGCCTTCGCGATCTGCTCGTCCGGATACAGCGTGGTGCCGGCCGGGCCCGTTTCCGTCATCCCGTACACCTGGAAGAACGCGTTGCTGCGATACGCATGCGCGAGCCGTTCGGCCTGCGCGGCGCCGATCGGGCCGCCGCCGTACAGCCATGCGCGCACGCTCGACAGGTCGAACGTCGCGAAGCGCTCGATCGTGTCGAGCGGCAGCGTATACGACACCGGCGCACCGAAATACAGCGTCACGCGCTCGCGCTCGATCGCCTGCAGGAAGTGCAGCGGGTGGTATTCGCGCAGCAGCACGACGGTGCCGCCCGCGTACAGCGTGCCGCCGAACCAGTTGTTCAGCGGCGACGAATGCCAGATCGGCATCGCCATCAATGTGCGCTCGTTGCGGCCGATGCCGGTCGCGAGCGCCGCCTGCATCGCCGCGAGCGTCACGGCGCGATGGCTGTGCACGCAGCCTTTGGGGCGGCCGGTCGTGCCGGACGTGTAGAGGATCTGCGCGACGTCGCCGTCGGCCGGCTCGATGCCCGCGAGGCCGTCCATCGCCGAACGCATCGCGTCGAAGTTCGGCACGCCGGCGGCGTCGCCTTCGGTGACGAGCCGCCGCACCGGATGGGCCACGCGCGCCAGCACCGGCGCGAGCGCCGCGTCGAACAGGAGCACCTTGCTGCCGCTGTGCGCCAGCAGGTAGTCGACTTCCGGCGCCTGCAGCTTGTGGTTGATCGGCACGAACGCGGCGCCGAGCCGCCACGCGCCGAACATCAGGTCGACGAAGGCCGGCGTGTTGAAGCACATCGCGGCGACGCGGTCGCCGGCCGCGACGCCGAGCGCGCTCAACACGGCCGCCGCGCGATGCGAGCGCTCGTGCGCGTCGGCGTACGTGATCGTCGTGTCGTCGTGGATCAGGAACGGCTTGTCGGGCGTCGCGCGGGCGGCGCGGTCGAGGGCGGCGACGGGGTTCATCGTGGCTCCAGGCTGGGCTGGCTGGGCGGGCGGGGCGAACGCGCGGACGGCCGGGCGTCAGGCCGGGTACGTGCGCTGCAGCAGCGCGGCGACGTCGAGCGCGTGCGGATCGAAACCGCCCGCGATGCGGCCCCAGTCGGGCGCGGCGAGCCGCGTCGCGACGAACGCGTCGGCGACAAACGCGGGCGCGTCGCGCCGCAGCAGGCACGCCTGCGCGACGAGCGCGAGCCGCTGCGCGAACACGCGGGCCGACGCCTCGAGCGTGTCGGCCGGCGCCGCGAGCATCGCGCGCAGCGCGTCGAGCGCTGCACGGATGCGCGGTTCGCCCGCGCCGAGGTCGGCCAGTTCGGCGAGCAGCGCCGCGGCCGCGTCGGGCTCGCGCGACATCGCGCGCAGCACGTCGAGGCACATCACGTTGCCGGAGCCTTCCCAGATCGAGTTGACCGGCGCTTCGCGGAACAGCCGCGCGATCGGACCGTCGTCGACGTAGCCGTTGCCGCCGAACACCTCCATTACCTCGCCGGTCAGTTCGACCGCGCGCTTGCAGACCCAGAATTTCGCGGCGGGTGTGACGATCCGCTTCCACGCGCGTTCGCGCGGCGAGTCGTCGCGCTCGAACGCATCGGCCAGGCGCATCGCGAGCGTGAGCGCGGCCTCGCTTTCGAGCGCGAGATCGGCGAGCACGGTGCGCATCAGCGGCTGCTCGGCGAGCGCGCGGCCGAACGCGTGGCGTTGGCGCGTGTACGCGAGCGCCTGCACGACGCCCTGGCGCAGCATCGCCGCGCTGCCGAGCACGCAGTTCAGCCGCGTGTAGGTGGCCATCTCGATGATGGTCGGAATGCCGCGGCCTTCGTCGCCGAGCATGATCCCCCATGCGTCGTTCAGCTCGATCTCGCTGCTCGAATTGCTGCGGTTGCCGAGCTTGTTCTTCAACCGCTGGATCTCGACCGCGTTCTTCGTGCCGTCGGGCCGCCAGCGCGGCACGTAGAAGCACGACGGGCTGCCGGCTTCGGTGCGCGCGACGACGAGGTGCGCGTCGCACATCGGCGCGGAGAAGAACCACTTGTGGCCGCGCAGCCGGTATTCGCCGCCGCGCCCGCCCGCGCCGACCGGGGTCGCCAGCGTCGTGTTCGCGCGCACGTCGGAGCCGCCCTGTTTCTCGGTCATCCCCATGCCGAACCAGATCGAGCGTTTGTCGACGACCGGCACGTCGCGCGGATCGTAGTCGTCGCTGTACAGCCTGTCGCGCAGCAGGTCCCATAGCGCGGGCTCCTTCTGCAGCACCGGAATCGCGGCCTGCGTCATCGTCGCCGGGCACAGCGTGCCGGCCTCGATCTGGCCGTGCAGGTAGAAGCCGGCCGCGGTCGCGGCCCAGCGGCCGGGGCGCGTGTCGCGGAACGCGAGCGACACGAAGCCGGCGTTGCGGTACATCCCCAGCAGCGTGTGCCACGCCGGATGGAAGTCGACGCGGTCGATGCGCCGGCCGCGGCGGTCGAACGCGTTCAGTTCCGGCGCGTGGCGGTTCGCTTCGTCGGCGAGCTGCGCGGTGTCGGCGCTGCCGAGCCGCGCGCCGTACGCGTCGAGCCGCGGCACGGCCCAGTCGGCGTTCGCGCGGGCGAGTGCCTCGCGCAGCGCGATGTCGGTGGCGAAGAGGTTATAGTCGACCAGTTCGTCGAACTGGTTCGTGACGGCATGGGTCGATTCGGTCATCGGGCTGTCTCCGGTCTCGTGCGTCGCGGTCTGCCGGTCAAACGCGTATCCGCTGAATTTCAGAGTAGCAAATATGCCGCCGCGACATGTTCAGGTTCCGGCGCCGCCCGGCCAGCCGGCGGCGCAACCCGCGCCCGCGCTGCGCCGCCGGCCGCGCCAGTCGCGCGCGCAGGCCACGTCCGAGGCGCTCCAGCAGGCTTTCGTTCAGCTTTTGCTCGAGCGCGGCTACGCGAAGGCGACGATTCGCGAGATCGCGGCCGTCGCGGGCGTGAGCATCGGCACCTTCTACGAATACTTCGGCGACAAGCAGAGCCTCGCCGCGCTGTGCATCCACCGGCGCGTGCTGGCGCTGGCCGACCGGCTGCGCGATGCGGCGCACGGGCTGCGCGGCGTGCCGCGCGCCGAACTCGCGGCCGCGCTGGTCGACCTGCAGGTCGACGCGATCGGCGCCGACGCCGCGCCGTGGAGCGCGTTCTTCGCGCTGGAGCGGCAGGTGTCGCCGCTCGCCGCGTACCGCCGGCATTACGACGCCTATGTCGCGCTGTGGCGCGACGCGCTCGCGCAGGCCGCCGATCCGCCGCCGGCCGCGCGGCTCGACGGGATCGCCCGGATGGCGCATACGGTCTGCTACGGCGGCGTGTCGCAGGCGCTGCTCACGCTCGGGCCCGCACAGGACTTCGACGCGTTGCGCGGCGAACTGCGGGCCGTGTTGAGCGCCTACCTGGCGGCCGCGGGCGCGTGATGCGCGGCGCGGCCGTGCGCCTCCGGGGGCAATGCCCGATTCGCATGCGTTGTCGCCGCACCGGCTTGGTGTTGAACCTTTCGTATGGTCAATCATGAGAAAAATGCATGGCCGCCATGACGAACTTTCGATTGTCCGCCGATATTGGCTCGGGCTAAATCATGCGGAATGAGCCGGCCCGCGCGCGTCGCGGGCCGGCCCGAAGGACATCAGAAGGAGAATTCATGCGAAGCGCCACCACGCCCCGTTCGAAACTGCCGGACGTCGGGACGACGATCTTCACGGTGATCGGCCAGCTTGCCGCGCAGCACGATGCGCTGAACCTGTCGCAGGGCGCGCCGAATTTCGCGCCAGATCCGGCGCTGGTCGAGGGCGTCGCGCGCGCGATGCGCGACGGCCACAACCAGTACGCGCCGATGGCCGGCCTCGCGTCGCTGCGCGAACGGCTCGCGGAGAAGACCGAGGCGCTGTACGGCACGCGCTACGACCCGGGCACCGAGATCACGGTGGTCGCGAGCGCGAGCGAAGGGCTCTATGCGGCGATCAGCGCGCTCGTGCATCCGGGCGACGAAGTGATCTATTTCGAGCCGTCGTTCGACAGCTATGCGCCGATCGTGCGGATGCAGGGCGCGACGCCGGTCGCGATCAAGCTGTCGTCCGAGCATTTCCGCGTGAACTGGGACGAAGTGGCCGCGGCGATCACGCCGCGCACGCGGATGATCATCGTCAACACGCCGCACAACCCGACCGCGACCGTGTTCTCCGCCGACGATCTCGAACGGCTCGCGCAGCTCACGCGCGATACCGGCATCGTGGTGCTGTCGGACGAGGTCTACGAGCACGTGGTGTTCGACGGCGCGCTGCACCAGAGCGTCGCGCGTCACCGCGAGCTGGCCGAGCGCAGCGTGATCGTGTCGTCGTTCGGCAAGTCGTTCCACGTGACGGGCTGGCGGGTCGGCCATTGCCTCGCGCCGGCCGAACTGATGGACGAGATTCGCAAGGTGCACCAGTTCATGGTGTTCTCGGCCGATACGCCGATGCAGGTCGCGTTCGCGGAGATCCTCGCGCGGCCGGAAAGCTATCTCGGCCTGTCGGCGTTCTACCAGGCCAAGCGCGACCTGCTCGCGCGCGAGCTGGCCGATTCGCGCTTCGAGCTGCTGCCGAGCGAAGGCTCGTTCTTCATGCTCGCGCGGTTCCGGCACTTCTCGGACGAGCGCGACAGCGACTTCGTGCTGCGCCTGATTCGCGATGCGCGCGTCGCGACGATTCCGCTGTCGGCGTTCTACACCGACGGCACCGACGCGGGCGTGATCCGACTCAGTTTTTCGAAGGACGACGCGACGCTGATCGAAGGCGCGCGTCGGTTGCGTTCGCTGTAATCGCGGGCGCGGCCCGCACCCAAGCAGGCGACGTGTACGTCGCACCGAAAGTCACGGATGGGACCGGCGTACGTGCGCCAAGCGCGGCGCCGACCGACAAGCCAGGAGATCACGATGAAGCATGCACACCCCCTGAAACTCGCGTTCGCATTCGCGTGCGCGCTCGGCTCCGGCGCGGCATTCGCCGACGGGCAGACGCTGCGTTTCGGCCTCGAGGCGCAATACCCGCCGTTCGAGTCGAAGGCGCCGAACGGTGACCTGCAGGGCTTCGACATCGACGTCGGCAAGGCCGTCTGCCAGACCGCGAAGCTGTCGTGCAAGTGGGTCGAGACGTCGTTCGACGGGCTGATTCCGGCACTGCAGGGCCGCAAGTTCGACGCGATCAACTCGGCGATGAACGCGACCGAGCAGCGGCGCCAGGCAATCGACTTCACGACGATCATCTACCGCGTGCCGACGCAACTGATCGCGCGCACCGGCAGCGGCCTGCTGCCGACGCCGGAAGCGCTGAAGGGCAAGCGCGTCGGCGTGCTGCAGGCGTCGATCCAGGAAACCTACGCGAAGGCGCACTGGGAGCCGGCCGGCGTGTCGGTCGTCGCTTACCAGGACCAGAACCAGGTGTATGCGGACCTCGTGGCGGGCCGCCTCGACGCGACGCTGGTGCTCGCGCCGGCCGGCCAGCGCGGCTTCCTGTCGCGCCCGGACGGCAAGGGCTTCGGGTTCGTCGGTCAGCCGGTGCGCGACGACAGGATTCTCGGCAGCGGGATCGCGTTCGGCCTGCGCAAGGGCGACGACGCGCTGAAGGGGAAACTCGATGCGGCGATCGACAAGCTGAAGGCGGACGGCACGGTGAAGTCGCTCGGCCAGAAGTACTTCGGCGACATCGACATCTCCACCAAGTAAGCGGGCGCGCACGATGCAGAGCCTGGACACTGCCGCCGCGAGCGGCGATCACGGCGCGGCGGCGCCGGCGGACGACGCGCTGGAGGCGGCGCTGGTCGCCGCGCTGGGCGACACGCTGGTCACGCGGGCCGCCGACATCGATCCGCGCTACTTCACCGCATACAACGAGCCGGCCGGCGTGCGGCCGCGCGCGCTGGTGCGGCCGCGCAGCGTCGACGACGTGTCACGCACGCTCGCGCTGTGCACGCGGCTCGGGCAGCCGGTCGTGCCGCAGGGCGGCCTCACCGGGCTCGCGCGCGGCGCGGTCGCGCTGGGCGGCGAGATCGTGCTGTCGATGGAGCGTTTCGCCGGCGTCGAAGCGATCGACGCGGCGGCGGGCACGATGACGGTGCGCGCCGGGACGCCGCTGCAGACGGTGCAGGAGGCCGCGGATGCGGCGGGCTTCACGTTCGGGGTCGATCTCGGCGCACGCGGTTCGTGCCAGATCGGCGGCATGCTCGCGACCAACGCGGGCGGCACGCGCGCGATCCGCTACGGAATGATGCGCGAGCAGGTGCTCGGGCTCGAGGCCGTGCTCGCCGACGGCACCGTCGTGTCGTCGATGAACCGGATGCTGAAGAACAACGCGGGTTACGACCTGAAGCAATTGTTCATCGGCAGCGAAGGCACGCTCGGCGTCGTCACGCGCGCCGTGCTGCGGCTGCATCCGAAGCTGGCCGCACCGGCCACCGCGCTTTGCCGCGTGCAGGGCTACGACGCCGTCGTCGGGTTGTGGAACCGCCTGCGCGCACTGCCCGAGATCGTCAGTTTCGAAGCGATGTGGCCGGCCTTCTACGACTACGTGGCGCGTCATACGCCCGGCGTCGTCGCGCCGTTCGCGGGCGACGGCGGCTTCGCGGTGCTGATCGAGTGCGCGACGAGCGCACCGGGCGGCGACGCGCGCGAGGCGCTGGAAACCGGTCTGGAGGACGCGATCGACGCGGGGCTCGTCGACGATGCGGCGCTTGCGACGTCCGAGCGGCAGGCGCGCGACCTGTGGACATTGCGCGAAGGCCTCGCGATCGATGCACTGCCGCATCTGGTGAACTTCGACGTGAGCCTGCCGACGGGTGAACTCGGCCGGTTCGCCGAGCGCTGCGAAGCGGCATTGCGTGCGGTCTGGCCCGACATCGTGTGCCTGTTCTTCGGCCACGTCGGCGACGGCAACGTGCATATCGGCGTATCGCTCGACGGCATGCGCGACGCGGATGCCGACGCGATCGACCGCTGCGTCTACGCGGTCGTCCGGGACATGGGCGGCTCGGTGTCGGCGGAGCACGGCATCGGCATGCTCAAGCGCGCCTATCTCGCGCACACGCGCAGCGACGCCGAAATCGGCCTGATGCGGCGCCTGAAGGCCGCGCTCGATCCGGCCGGCGTGCTCAATCCCGGCAAGGTGCTTTGAGCGGCGCGCGCCGATGGCGAGGCGCGTCAGCCGTCGACCCAGCGCAGCGCACCGATCTTCAGGTGTTCGACGACGCTGCGTGCCCAGTCGAGCTCCGCGTTGAGCAGCACGAGCGCATGCTCGTTCTGCAGCAGGAACAGGCGCGGCACCTGATCGTTCTGCGCGGCGTTGCGCAGCGACTCGAGACGTGCGCGTTCGGCTTCGAGCGCGGCGATGCGGCGCTCGAGTTGCTGGCGCGCATCTTCCGCGTCGAGCAGCGGCAGGAACGCGAGGCCGGCGCCGAACGCCGGAAATTCGCGCGCGGGCTCCGCGAGCAGCGCATGGAGCCACGCCTGGCCGGCCGTATGCCCGGCTTCAGTCAGCGTGTACAGCGTGCGTTCGGGAAACGCGCCGTCGCGCTCGGTGTCGTGCACGGCGATCAGCCCGTCGCGCAGCAGGCGGTCGATGGTCTGGTAGAGGCTCGTGCGCTGCCGCACGTTGACGACTTCGTCGTAGCCGCGCGCCTTCAGCTGCTGCAGCATCCCGTACGGATGCATCGGCGTTTCGGTGAGCGTCACGAGGACCGCGAGCGCAAGCGGAGACGGGCGGCTTGTTGCCATGAATAGTTCTGATATGTCTAGTTAGAATATAACTAGTATCAACTAGACTATCATATTCCACAAGGGTTTCAGCCGAGGTGCGAGCGCTTCGCGGCCGGCGCGACGGTTTCCATCGTCGCGAGACCGTGCACGATCCCGCAGTCCTCGACCGAATGTTCGCCGACGCACTGGCGGCGCAATTCGGTGAGCTGGTCGCGCAGATGCGTCAGTTCGGCGAGGCGCGCATCGACGTGGCCGATGTGTTCGTCGAGCAGCGCGTTGATCGAATCGCACGGGTCGGCCGGGGTGTCGGTGAGTTGCAGCAGCGCGCGGATTTCGTCGTGCGCCATGTCGAGCGCGCGGCAGTTGCGGATGAAGCGCAGCCGTTCGACATGCAGGTCGGTGTAGTTGCGGTAGTTCGAATCGGTGCGCTCCGCGTCCGGCATCAGCCCCTCCTTCTCGTAGAAGCGGATCGTTTCGGGCGTGCAGCGGGCCGCCTTGGCCAGTTCGCCGATCTTCATGGCTTGCTCCGTTGTAAGGGTTGACCTTGTAGTGGCTTCAGGGTGTTAACTCTACACCGTCAAGCCATAGAGGAGGTTGTCATGACCGACGCCCAGCGTACCCACGACCCACGACACCGTCATGCCGGCGGCGCCGAGACCTGCTGCGCCGACGCGCGCGAAACGCAGGCGGCGCCCGTTGCCGGCGCGGCGCCGGCGGCCGGCGAGCACGCCCACGGCGACGCGGCAGCGCGTGGCGCGCAGCCGCATGGATGTGGTCACGATCATGACCACGATCACGCATCCGCGCACGGTACGGGGCACGCTCACGAACGCGGCGACCACGGCGACCACGGCGACACGCACGGCGACGGGCATGTCCACGGTGCGACGTGCTCGCACGACCTCGCGGCGCATGACCATGCTGGTCACGACCACGACCACGACCACGACCACGACCACGACCACGACCACGACCACGCGGCCGGCGCCTGCTGTGCGCCGGCCGCGCTGACGCTCGCGCCGCTGCCGGTCGCGCGGGCGACCGCGTCGGGTCACGTGCGCTCCGCGTTCCGGATCATGCAGATGGACTGCCCGACCGAGGAAACGCTGATCCGCAAGAAGCTCGGCGGGATGCAGCAGGTGTCGGCGCTCGAATTCAACCTGATGCAGCGGATGCTGACCGTCGACCACGTGCCCGGCGCACAGCCGGCGATCGAAAGCGCGATCCGCACGCTCGGGATGACGCCGGAGGCCGCGTCGTCCGACGCGCCGGCAACGCCGGTCGCGCCGCCGCCCGCGAAGCCGTGGTGGCCGCTCGCGCTGGCCGGCGTCGCCGCGATCGCGTCCGAGGCCGTGAGCTGGGCCGGCCTGCCGGTGTGGCTGTCGGCGGTGCTGGCGCTCGCGGCGGTGCTCGCGTGCGGGCTGACCACCTACAAGAAGGGCTGGATCGCGATTCGCAACGGCAACCTGAACATCAACGCGCTGATGAGCATCGCGGTGACGGGCGCGATGGCGATCGGCCAGTGGCCGGAAGCCGCGATGGTGATGGTGCTGTTCACGATCGCCGAGCTGATCGAGGCGAAGTCGCTCGATCGCGCGCGCAACGCGATCCAGGGCCTGATGCAGCTCGCGCCGGACACCGCGACCGTGCAGGGCGCCGACGGCTCGTGGCGCACGATCGAGGCCGCGCAGGTCGCGCTCGGTGCGATCGTGCGCGTGAAGCCGGGCGAGCGGATCGGGCTGGACGGCGAAGTCGTCGCGGGCCGCTCGACGGTGAACCAGGCGCCGATTACCGGCGAGAGCCTGCCGGTCGACAAGACGGCAGGCGACGCGGTCTACGCGGGCACGATCAACGAAGCGGGTTCGTTCGACTATCGCGTGACCGCGGTTGCCGCCAACTCGACGCTCGCGCGGATCATCCACGCGGTCGAGGAAGCGCAGGGCGCGAAGGCGCCGACGCAGCGTTTCGTCGACCAGTTCGCACGCGTCTATACGCCGATCGTGTTCGCGGTCGCGCTGCTGGTCGCGGTGGCGCCGCCGCTCGTCATGGGCGGCGCGTGGCACGACTGGATCTATCGCGCGCTGGTGCTGCTCGTGATCGCGTGCCCGTGCGCGCTGGTGATCTCGACGCCGGTGACGATCGTGTCGGGGCTCGCGGCCGCGGCACGGCGCGGGATTCTCGTGAAGGGCGGCGTGTATCTGGAAGAAGGCCGCAAGCTCGCCTGGCTCGCGCTCGACAAGACCGGCACGATCACGCACGGCAAGCCGGTGCAGACCGATTTCGACCTGCATGCGGCGGACCTCGACGCGGCGCGCGTGCGTCGGCTCGGCGCGAGTCTCGCGGCGCGCTCCGATCATCCGGTGTCGCAGGCGATCGCCGCAGCGGCGCGCGACGCGCAGACGGCGGCGTTTGCCGACGTCGAGGACTTCGAAGCGCTCGTCGGGCGCGGCGTGCGCGGCACGATCGACGGTGCGCGCTACTGGCTCGGCAACCACCGGCTCGTCGAGGAGCTCGAACGCTGCTCGCCGGCGCTGGAGGCGAAGCTCGACGCGCTCGAGCGGCAGGGCAAGAGCGTCGTGATGCTGGTCGACGACACGCGCGTGCTCGGCATCTTCGCGGTGGCCGACACGATCAAGGACACCAGCCGCGCGGCGATCGCCGACCTGCATGCGCTCGGCATCCGCACCGCGATGCTGACCGGCGACAACCCGCATACCGCGCAGGCGATCGCGCAGCAGGCCGGCATCGACGATGCGCGCGGCAACCAGTTGCCCGAGGACAAGCTCGCGGCGGTCGAGGAGCTGTCGGCGGGCGGCGCGGGCGCGGTCGGGATGGTCGGCGACGGGATCAACGACGCCCCGGCGCTCGCGCGCGCCGACATCGGCTTCGCGATGGGCGCGATGGGCACCGACACGGCGATCGAGACGGCCGACGTCGCGTTGATGGACGACGACCTGCGCAAGATTCCCGCGTTCGTGCGGCTGTCGCGCGCGACGCACCGCGTGCTGGTGCAGAACATCGGCTTCGCGCTCGGCGTGAAGGTCGTGTTCCTCGGCCTCACGGTCGCGGGGCTCGGCACGATGTGGATGGCCGTATTCGCCGATGCGGGCGCGAGCCTGATCGTCGTCGGCAACGGGTTGCGGCTGCTGTCGAAGACGGGCGTGTTCGACGGCGCGGCGGCGAAGCGATGAGGAGCGGGCGATGAGCTTTCTGAAACGGATCCTGGGCGGGCATGGCGGTGGCCACGGCGGTGGGCATGGAAGCGGACACGGTGGCGGCGGGCATCACGGCGGAGCGGGCCGGGAGGGCCATGGCGGCCACGATGCACGCGGCCGCGACCGTCACGGCTGGGGCTGGCAGCCGTCGACCGATGTGCAGGGCGGCCCGGGCAGCAACGTGCCGCTGCGCCAGTTCGCGTGCGCGGGGTGCGGCGCCATCAACGCGGCGGATGCGCGATTCTGCGCGCAGTGCGGCGTAGCGCAGCGCGGCAAGGCGTGCAGCCGGTGCCACGCGGCGCTGGCCGCCGACGCGCGCTTCTGTCCGGGCTGCGGGACGCAGGCCGGGTAAGGCTGGATCGCCGGCCTGGTTGCCGGCGTGACGGCCGATCTTTAGGGACGGCATGGCGTCTGCAACGGGCGTCGCCCGGCACAGCGTGCCGGCTCGCCCCAACTCCCCGGGCGCCGGAGCACTGAGCCCGGCCCGCCGCTCAACGCAGCGGCAAATGAATCTCCGTGCGCAGGTCGGCCGGCGCCGCATCCATCGGCGTATTCAGATACAGCTCGAACGGCGGCGCATCGGCGGCTTCGCGGCCCGTGTGACGCAGCCAGTCGCCGTATAGCCACTGGTAGGCCGTCTTCAGGTCCGCATACGGCCCCGTATGCAGCAGCACCGCGTACTCGCCACCGGCGACCGTCATGCGCTCGACGGGCGGCGCCGGTTCGACGTCCGGCGCGCCGTCGGCCGGCACGAAGCACGCCTTCGCGCGCAGCTGCGCCTCGGGCGTCGTATCCGGATCGTCGTAGAAAATTCCGATCATCTTCGCGCCGGGGCCGATCAACCCGTGCCGCCCGACCCACGCGCCGATCTGCCCGAACGCGTCGCCGACCTTCAGGTAAGCGCCCGTATGCGCCACCGCATAACCGCGCAGTTCCGGCTGCCGCCGGATCTCGACCTCATGCTTGAACATGTCTTCCTCTCCTCGCTGTAACGGATAGATCGGCCGGTGGACCCCGGCGCGACGGTGCTGCGCGGGCGGCACGCCGTAAGCATCCCGAAATGCGCGTGCGAACGCGTGCGTCGACCCGTAGCCGGCGCGCCGCGCGATCGTGTCGAGCGGTAGCGCCGTGCAGACGAGATCCTCGGACGCGCGCACGATCCGCATCCGCCGCACCGTCAGCACGATCGACTCGCCGTACAGCGCGCGATAGACGCGCTGCCAGTGATACGGCGACAGGCACGCGATGTCGGCGAGCCGGTTCAGGTCGAGCGTGTCGTCGAGGTGCGTGCGGATGTAGTCGTGAACGCGGGCGACGCGTGCTGCATAACGCGCCCACGCGGGCGTTTCGGTTTTCGTGTCGACGGTCATGCGTGTGTCCCCCGGCAGGAATCGACGTCACGGTAGCACGCCGCCGATTGATAAATCTTGCGGAGTTGCGTAGGAACGCTAAATCCGTCCCTTTTTAATTTCGCCGAAATGGGGTCTCGCCCCCGCTGAGATATGTCTAAAGTTAAAGACGGTGAAATCGGGTGATCGCGTCATTTTTCTCGGGTAAGTTGCTTGGGGCGGCAACACACGGTTTTCGAAGTACGCAGGTAGTTCGTCGATGTTCAATCGCAACGCCACGTTTTTCGGGAGAACAACAAATGGATGCTTCCAGCTTCATCACGTCGCTGCAGACCACGCTAGGCGGATACCTGCCCAAGATCGCCGGCGCGATCGGCATCCTGGTGATCGGCTGGCTGATCGCCGTGGCGGTGCGGGCCGGCGCGCTCAGGCTGCTCAGCGCGCTGAAGGTCGATCAGCGGATCAACGAAAGCACCGGCCAGGGCGCGTACGTCGAGCGGATCATCGCCGGCGGGCTGTTCTGGCTCGTGCTGCTCGTCACCGCGGTGGGCATCTTCAACGTGCTCAACCTGTACGCGGTCTCCAATCCGTTCTCGCTGCTCGTCACGCACATCGTCAACTACCTGCCGAACCTGATCGGCGGCGCGGCGCTGACGCTGATCGCGTGGCTGATCGCATCGTTGCTGCGCAGCCTCGCGAACCGCGCGCTGAAGGCGAGCAAGGTCGACGACGCGCTGTCCGAAAGCGCGGGCATGCAGCCGATGAGCGGCTATCTCGGCGACGTGCTGTTCTGGCTCGTGATCCTGATGTTCCTGCCGGCGATTCTCGCGTCGTTCGCGCTGTCCGGCCTGCTGTCGCCGGTGCAGGGGATGGTCGACAAGCTGCTCGCGATCGTGCCGAACCTGTTCGCGGCCGCGGTGATCGGTTTCGTCGGCTGGGTCGTCGCGCGCGTGCTGCGCGGCCTCGTGACGAACCTGCTGGTTGCCGCCGGCGCCGATCGTCTCACGCAGGGTCTCGACAGCCCGACGCCGGTGCGCGTGTCGAGCCTCGTCGGCACGATCGTCTACGTGTTCGTGTTCGTGCCGACGCTGATCTCCGCGCTCGACGCGCTGAAGATCGACGCGATCTCGATTCCGGCGACCAACATGCTGAACCAGTTCCTCGGCGCGGTGCCGGACATCGTCGCGGCGATCGTGATCGTGCTCGTCACGTTCTACTTCGCGCGCTTCGTCGCGTCGCTCGCGCAGAAGCTGCTGGAAGCCGCCGGCGCCGACGGGCTGCCGGCCGTGCTCGGCGTCGAGCGCGTGTTCTCGGGGATCCTGCAGCCGTCGGTGCTGGTCGCGCGGCTGATCGTGTTCTTCGCGATGCTGTTCGCGTCGGTCGAGGCCGCGAACCGGCTCGGTTTCTCGCAGGTGCGCGACGTCGTCACGCTGTTCATCGAATTCGGCGGCCACGTGCTGATGGGCGGCGTGATCCTCGTGATCGGCGTGTGGCTCGCGGGCCTCGCGCGCCGCGTGATCGAGCAGGCCGACCGCGAGCACAGCGTGCTGTTCGCGCGGATCGCGCAATTCGCGATCCTCGGCCTGGTGTTCGCGATGGGGCTGCGCGCGATGGGCATCGCCAACGAGATCGTGCAGCTCGCGTTCGGCCTCGTGCTCGGCGCGATCGCGGTGGCGGTCGCGCTGTCGTTCGGCCTCGGCGGCCGCGAAGCGGCCGGCAAGCTGCTCGACCGCTGGTTCAACCAGCGCGGCGGCGGCCAGTAAGGTCGTTCGGCGTCGGCCGTCCGGCCGCTTCGCGCGGCCGGGCGGCGCGTGCATGACACTCATGGAGCGCAGGGCGCCGAACGCCGAACGCCCACCGTCCACCGTCCACCGTACCGTTGCCCGGCGCGGTCGCATAGTG
>NZ_CAJPGQ010000019.1:0-132177 GCF_905339595.1 Burkholderia sp. BCC1977 | reverse complement strand
CATTTTGAAAGTGCATAACACGCTCTAGAGGCGCGTCATCTGGCGCGGATCGAAATATCGCCCTACAATTCCGCTCGCATCGATTTCGGTACCGGCAATCATCCGCGCCTCGATCGGCCAGTGATCAGAACAACGAACGCCGCGTATTGCGCCGCCCCCTGCCTGCCGTGCAGTCCGGCGACGTCCGCTTGTCGATGCGAGCGTGCCATGCGCTTTCGCGAAGTCGTGTCGCGGCTTCCGACGATTTTCCCGAACCGGAATCGCCACCGCGCTGGAACGCTGTCCGCAGCCTTTCCCGAACAGGTGCACGATGCCTCGACCGAGCTCCGCATTGAGCCGCGCCCATATCCTGATCGTCGACGATCAGCCCGAGCAGTTGCGCTTGCTGATCGATATCCTGCGCGGCACCGGGTGCCGGATCAGCATCGCATTCGACGGATCGCAAGCGTGCCAGCGCGCGCAGGCCCTCGTGCCCGACCTGATCCTGATGGACGTGCGCATGCCGCGCATGGACGGGTTCACGGCGTGCCGGCGGCTTGCCGCCGATCCGCTGACGAGCGCGATCCCGGTCATCTTCCTGACGGTGGCCGGCGAGCTGCACGAGCGCATCGAGGGGCTGGAAATTGGCGGCGTCGACTATGTGGTGAAACCGTTCGAGCCGGCGGAAGTCATCGCACGGATTCGCGTGCAGCTGATGCGGACGAACCGCCCGGCGCCGGTGGATGCGCAGGACGCGCCCGCCCCGTTCTCAGCCGGCAAGGACGACGACATCATCGTGCGCGCAGCCATTCACCATCTGTCGCGTTCGCTGAACGATCCGCCGACGGTCGAGCAACTGGCGCGCGCGGTCGGCACGCATGAAAAGCGCCTGTCCCGCGCGTTTCGCGACAACCTCGGGCAGACGGTATTCGAGTATCTGCGGCACGAGCGCCTGCGGATCGCGCAGGATCTGCTGGATTCGACGTCGCTCAGCATTGCGAGCATCGCGAAGGAGATCGGTTTTTCCACGCCGGCGAATTTCGCCACCGCGTTCCGCGAACGATTCGGCATCACGCCGACGGAATGGCGGCGCCAGCGCCATGCAGCCGGACGCGCGGCCGCCCGGGAACCGCAGCGCGACGCGTAGCCGCGCCCGGCATGCCGGGTGCGATTACCAGTTGTATTTCGCGCTCGCCAGCACGGTTCGCTCGTTGCCGAACACGCACACCGCGTACGACTGGCAGCCGCTGACGTAGCGCCGGTCGAACAGGTTCGCGACATTCAGCGCGAGCCGCCAGCGACGCAGGTCGTAGTGCATCGCCAGGTCGACCAGCGTGGTGCTCGGCACCGTCAGCGAATTGTCCGGCGCGCCGGCCAACGCGCTCTGGTAGCGCACGCCCGCGCCGATCCCCAGGCCCGACAGCGTGCCGGTGTGCCAGGTCCAGTCGGTCCACAACGACGCCATCTGCCTCGGCAGCGGCACGGCCACCGGCCAGTGGTTCAGCGACGCATCGTTCGCCTGCACGTTCTTGACGTCCTGGTAGACGTACGACGCGACGATCGACCATTCGCGCGTCACTTTCCCGAGCGCGCTCAGTTCGACGCCGCGCGAGCGCACTTTGCCGGTCTGCACCGACGACGTACCGGTGGGATCGAGATTCGGCGGCGCCGGCGTCACGACGTTGGTCTGATCGATCCGATACACGGCCGCGCCGAGCATCAGATTCCGGCCGGGCGGCTGCCAGCGCAGCCCGGCCTCGACCTGCGTGCCGCGCGTCGGTTTCGGCAAGCCGCCGCCGTACATGCGCACGCCGATCACCGGATCGAACGACGTCGAGTAGCCGACGTAAGGCGAGAGCCCCGCCTCGCCCCGATAGGTAAGCCCGACGCGCCCGGAGAACGCACTGACGTCCTGCTGCGTGCCGGTGCCGGCCGCCCGGTTGTCGAAGCGCGCGTTCACGCGATCCTCGCGGCCGCCGAGCGTGAGCGTCCAGCGATTCCAGCGGATCTGGTCCTGCGCGTACACGCCGAGCGTATTCATTGCCGTGTACTGATCGAAACGCCCGAGCGACGTCCGGCCGGAAAAGATCGCGGCCGTCACCGGAAGATAGACCGGGTGGTACAGGTTGAGGGGCGGCGCCAGCGCGAGCCGCACGCTGTTGGTCGTCGTCTGGCGGTCGAACTGCAGGCCGAGCAGCAGCGTGTGTTCGAGCGGGCCGGTGGCGAAGCGCGCCTGCGCGCGGTTGTCGATGTCCAGCCGGCTGTAATTCAACTGGAACAGCCCCGCCGTCCGCATCATGTTGGTCGTACTGCCGGGCGCGAACCCGTTGCCGAATACCGTCGCGTCGTCGAGCGACAGCCGCGACCAGCGCACGTCCTGTTGCAGCGTCCACATCGCATTCACGCGGTGCTCGAGCGCATAGCCGAGCGACCATTGTTTCTTCCGATAGTCGTTGAACGACGGGTCGCCCATGTAGATGTCCTGCGACAGGCGCCCGTTCGGGTTCGGCAGCACCGTGCCCGACGCCGGCAGGAAGTTCGACGAAATGTCGCCGTGATCCTGCAGGAACGACGCGGACACCGTCAGCGACGTGTCGGCCGTCGGCCGCCAGCGGAACGACGGCGCGACCGCGACGCGCCGGTCGGCGTTCGGCCCGGTCACCGCGTTGCCGTCGCGCGCGATGCCGACGAAGCGGTACGCGTACTTGCCGTCCGGATCGAGCGTATCGCCGATGTCGAGCATGGTCTGCTTGCGCGCATCGTTGCCGATCTGCACGCCCGCTTCGCGAATGCGCTCGCCGTCGGCGAGCTTCGTGTGCGCATCGACGAGCGCGCCGGGCGCGCCCGCGCCGTACAGCACCGAGGTCGGCCCGCGCAGCACGGCGACCGAGTCGATCGTGTAAGGATCGACGCGCCAGTTCGCGATGACCGCCGTGTTCGGCACCGGCATGCCGTCGACATACAGCGTCGGCGTGAAGCCGCGCAGCGCCGCATACGAGTCGGTCCGGGTGTCGGCGCCGAACGTCGCGAACCCCGGCACGTAGCGCAATGCCTGGTTCAGGTCGGTCGCGCCGGTCATCTCGATCTGCTGCGCGGTCACGAGGTTGGTCGTCTGCGGGACCTCGGCGACGGGCGTGTCGGTCTTCGTGCCGGTGGTGGTGCGCAATCCGACCAGCCCGAGCGACGACCGGTTGGCCTGCCCTTGCACGTCGATCTTCGGCAGCATCGCCGCCGCATCGGCCGGCGGCGCCGTCGCCGCATTCGATGCCTGCGCGTGCGCGCCGCCCGCGGCGGCCGCGCACACCGTCCCCCCGGCCGCGATCGCGATTGCGCGTCGCACCGAACCTGTCGCCATTCCCATCGTTTCGATACTCTCCGTCGTGCTGCCCTGGCGCCGCGCGCCCGGTCGTGCTTCGTCGCGGGGCTGGGCGGCTGTGCTGGCCTGTCGCGCACGAGTCGGTGCGCGTCGATCGATCGCGCCGTTTTCGAGCGCCTGAATGATATCGGCGGAAGGGGCGCGGTCTTTAGAAAAATGCGCACGGGCGCGACCCCGCACCGTGCGCCGTCCGCCCGACAGTCCAGCGCGTCGCGCGCTCGACCGACAACGCGCCGAACCGGCTGCCGCGCACCGCGCGATCCGATCAGATCGGCGGTGTCGGCGCGATGGACTTCAGCGTCGTGAACGCCGCGCCGCGGTCGTACGGCGTGGACGTGCAAGCCCGTGTGGTGAGCGACGTGCCCCGCCCCGCGCGTCGTGCAAACCGTTTGTCCGGACCTGCGCTCCTGTTCGTCATCGTGTCGTTCTCCGGTTCTTGCCGTTCGTCGAGCGATACCGGTGTGGCTTCACCGGCATGGGCGTGCAACGCGCTGTGAAATCCTTTTCACGTCATCCGTCGTATGACAACACGATGAAATAGTGGAAATCTATCGATCTGCATACCTTAAAAGTTTCCAGGCTGCCGTCCGGCGACGATCATATCTCGCAATCGTATCAATCGCCATCTTTGTCCCTATTATTAGCATGTTAATCAACGAATTCATTGCAATCGGTGTCCGAAAAATGTGTCGCGCCGGCACGAACACATCGTCGAAAATGTCGATCCTTCCAGTACAATCCGCGTCGTCATGCGATGACTGATTTCGCGTGTGCGCCGCGTCTTCTCAGCTGGACCTCGTCACGGAAGGAACGAACGCAACATGAACGACTCGCAGCTTCGGCTTGAATCCGGCGCGCGCATTTCCCGGCGCACGTTCCTTTACAGCATCGGCGCACTCGCGCTTTCGGCTTGCGGCGGCGCCGGCGCAAGCGAAAGCGAAAGCGCCACCGGCACCGCGAGCGCCGCGGCCGGCAACCGTGCGCTCGCACGCGTGGCCACGGGCACCCCGGCCATCGCCACGAACGACGCGTTCGCGCACCCCGGCCTGCTGCACACTCAAGCGGATTTCGAACGGATCGCGCAGAAAGTGGCGGCGGCCGCATCGCCGTGGCGCGACGGCTGGAACACGCTGATCGCGAACGGTCATGCGCAGCTGTCGTGGTCGCCGCGCCCGCAGGCCGTCGTCACGCGCGGCGGCACCGGCGCGCAAAACTATCCGGTGCTGTACAAGGACATCGCGGCCGCGTACGCGTGCGCGCTGCGCTGGAAAATCTCGGGCGATACCGCGTATGCGGACAAGGCCGTACAGATCATGAACGCGTGGTCGTCGACCCTGCAGAACCTCGCGGGCGACTCGAACGTCGATCTGGCGGCCGGCATCTACGGCTACGAATTCGCGAATGCCGGCGAAATCATGCGCACCTATCGCGGCTGGGCGGCAGCGGATTTCGCCGCGTTCCAGGCGATGATGATCGGCAAGTTCTACCCGATCAACGCCGACTTCCTGAACCGCCACAACAACACCGACATCACCCACTACTGGGCGAACTGGGATCTGTGCAACATGGCGTCGATCATGGCGATCGGCGTGCTGTGCGACGACCACGCGAAGTTCGACGAAGCCGTCAACTACTTCATCGACGGGCCCGGCAACGGCGCGATCGCGCAGGCCGTCTACTACCTGCATCCCGGCCATCTCGGCCAATGGCAGGAGTCGGGCCGCGACCAGGGGCACAACACGCTCGGCATCGCGCTCGGCGGCGCGATCTGCGAAATGGCGTGGAACCAGGGCATCGACCTGTACGGGCACGACAACAACCGCTTCCTCGCGGGCGCGGAATACGTCGCGAAGGCGAACCTCGTTCAACCGGACGGCTCATTCCTGCCGGTGCCGTACGCGCCGTACGCGAACGTCGATGTCGCGCAGGCGCAATTCTCGACCGCCGGCCGGGGGACGATCCGTCCGTGCTGGGCGCTCGTCTACAACCACTACGTGAACCGCAAGGGGCTGTCCGCACCGTGGTCCGCGAAGTTCGCGCGTGCGATCCAGCCCGAGGGCGGCGGCGGCAACTATGGCGAAGCGAGCGGCGGCTACGATCAGCTCGGCTACGGCACGCTGACCTGCACGCGCGACCCCGTTGCGTCCGCAACCGCACCGAGCGGGCTGACCGCGTGGCCGGCCGCCGGACGGGTCGTGCTGTCGTGGTGGGGCATCGCGAACGCGACAAGCTACAGCGTGAAGCGCGCCGCTAGCACGGGCGGGCCGTACACGACCGTTGCAAGCGGCATCGTCGATCCGCTGACGTACACGGACCATCCCGCGGAAGGCGTCTGGTACTACGTGATCAGTGCGCAGACCGCCGCGGGCGAATCCGCGCATTCGCCGGAAGTCGCCGCATCGACGGCACTGCGACTGCATACGCTGCTGACCTTCGACGAGACAGGCGGCTCGCATGCCGCGGACGCGAGCGGCAACGGCCATGCGGGCACGCTCGCCGGCGGCGCATCGCACGTCACGGGAAAGCGCGGCAATGCGGTGTCGCTCGACGGCACCGGCGGCTACGTCGCGCTGCCGAACGACATCGTCGCCGACGTATCGGACTTCACGATCGCGACGTGGGTGAACTGGCGCGGCGGGCAGACGTGGGCGCGCATCTTCGATTTCGGCTCGGGCACCGGACGCTATCTGTTCGTCACGCCGAAAAGCCAGCGCGGGACGATGCGCTTCGCGATCACGACCAACGGCGGGCATGGCGAGCGCGCGATCGACGGCAACGCCGCACTGCCGGCCGGACAATGGGCGCACGTCGCGGTCACGCTGTCGGCCACGACCGCGACGCTCTATCTGGACGGCAATGCGATCGGCTCGGCGGGCGACGTCATGTTCGCGCCATGGCGGATCGGGCGGACCGCGCAGAACTGGCTCGGACGCTCGCAGTATCCGGCCGATCCGTTCTTCAACGGCGCGCTCGACGACTTCCGCATCTACCGCGGCGCGATGTCGGCCGAACAGGTGAAGGCGCTCGCGCAGGGCGCGTGATGCGTGCCGGGTGCAGGGTGCAGGGTGCGCGTCGCGGCGGGCGGCGGGCGGCGCGCCTCGGCCCGATCGCCGACCGGTGCGACATCGGGCGCGCGTTCACGGCGATCGCCTGAAGTAATGCCGTGCCAGGGCGACCCAGTACCGGACGCCGGCCGGAATGATGTCGTCGTTGAAATCGTATTTCGGGTGATGCAGCGCCGGCGCGGCCGCGCCGGCCGGCGCATTGCCGATCAGCACGTAGGCGCCGGGGCGCGCCTCGAGCATGAAGCCGAAGTCTTCGGACGTCATGTTCGGCGGCACGTCGGCGCAAAGGCGTTCGTCGCCGAACGTGTCGCGAATCACCGCTTCGCAGAGCGCGGTCTCGGCCGGCGTGTTGACCGTCGCCGGATAGTATTGAAAGAACTCGATGTCGACTTGCGCACCATAAGCCGCGGCCAGCCCCTCGCACATGAGCCGGACGTCGCGCTGCAGTTGTTGCTGCAAGGCAGACGACAGCGTGCGGATCGTCCCGCGCAACTCGGCGCTGTCCGGAATGACGTTGTCGGTCGTGCCCGCATGGAACATGCAGACGGAAATGACGGCGGGATCCACCGGATCCTTGTGCCGCGCGGCGATGGTCTGACACTGCAGCACCATCGAGCAGGCGAGCGGGACGGGATCGACGCCCAGGTGCGGCTGCGCCGCATGCGCGCCCTTGCCGGTTACCGTGATCCTGAACCGGGAGCCCGCTGCCATGATCGGCCCGGTGCGCAACCCGAAATGCCCGGCCGGCAAGCCGGGCCAGTTGTGCATGCCGAATACCGCCTCCGTCGGGCATTGCTCGAACAGCCCGTCGTCGATCATCTTGCGCGCGCCCGCACCGCCCTCTTCGCCGGGCTGAAACACGAAATGCACCGTGCCCGGCAACTGCGGCAGGTCCTTCAGGATGCGCGCGGCCCCGAGCAACATGACGGTATGCCCATCATGCCCGCACGCATGCATGACCCCGTGCGCGCCCGATGCGTGGGCGAAGTCATTGGCCTCCTGGATCGGCAACGCATCGAGATCGGCACGGAGCACGATGCCGCGGCCCGGGTCCGCACCGGGCAGGCTCGCGACGACGCCCGTGCCGCCCAGCCCGCGCGACACCACATAGCCGAGACCTTCGAGCTCGCGGGCGACGACGTCGGCCGTCCGGTGTTCCTCGAACCGCAACTCGGGATGCGCATGCAGGTCGCGGCGCAAGGTCGCCCAGTGTGCGCAATGTGCTTTCAGGGACGTCTCGGGGAGGTCGGGTTGTTCCAATGTCGGCACCTTCGGAAAGTAGACGGCTTCCATTCTGTCCTGCCGCTGCGTTCGCGCGCAGCGGCTGCGTCAATCATGGAAGCCCAGGATCGACTTGACCTCCATGTACTCCTCCATCCCTTCGATCCCGTACTCGCGGCCGTTGCCCGATTGTTTATACCCGCCGAACGGCGCCTGAGGGTCCCATGCCGGGTAGTTCAGGTGCACCTGTCCCGACCGGATGCGCGCCGCCACCGCGCGCGCGCGTTCCTGGTCGGTGCCCTGCACATGTGCGCCGAGCCCATAGACCGTGTCGTTCGCGATCGCGACGGCTTCGTCGACGGTATCGTACGGAAGGATCGCGAGGACCGGACCGAAGATCTCCTGCTGCGCGATCGTCATGTCGGTGCGAACGTCGGAGAACACGGTCGGCCGCGCATAAAAGCCCCGGTCGAATCCCGTCGGCCGCCCGGGGCCGCCGGCGATCAGCTTCGCCCGCTCGTCGATGCCCGCGTCGATCATCTGCGCGACCCGGCCGAACTGCGCGCGATTGGCCAGCGGGCCATGCGTCGTTGCGTCGGCGAACGGATCGCCGACGACGAGTTGCTGCGTTGCCGCGACGGCCAGCGCCTCGACGCGGCCCAGCACGTCGCGCGGCACGATCAGCCGGGTCGGCGCGCTGCACGACTGGCCCATGTTCCGGAACGCGGCGGCAACGCCCGGCGCGATGGCGCGCGACAGGTCCGCATCGGGCAAGACGAGGTTCGGCGACTTGCCGCCAAGCTCCTGCGCGACGCGCTTGACGGTCGGCGCCGCCGCTTGCGCGACCAGCACGCCGGCACGCGTCGACCCGGTGATCGACACCATGTCGACCTCCGGGTGCGACGCGAGCGCCGCGCCCACGTCCGTTCCGCTGCCGCTCACCAGGTTGAACACGCCCGCGGGCACGCCGGCATCGGCGATCACTTCCGCAAACAGCAACGCGCTGAGCGGCGACAGCTCGCTGGGTTTCAACACCACCGTGCAGCCTGCCGCGAGCGCGGGGCCGACCTTCGCCGTGATCTGATAGATCGGCCAGTTCCACGGCGTGATCAGCGCGCAGACGCCGATCGGTTCGCGCACGATCGCGGTGGTCCCCCGCCGTGTCCGGAACGGATAACTGGCGAGATTGTCGCGCGCGACCCGGATATGTTCGGCCGCGAGCGGCACATGCGCACCGCGGGCATAGTTGATCGGCGCGCCCATTTCCAGCGCGAGCGCCATGGCGAACAGCTCGGCGCGCGCCAGTATCAACGCGTGAACGCGGTCGAGCAGCGCCGCGCGTTCATGCGGCGACGTCGCGGACCAGCGTTCGAAAGCATTGCGCGCGGCCTGCACCGCGCGGTCCGCGTCGCGCGCGGTGCCGAGCGGGATGTCGCACAGCGTCTCCTCGGTGGACGGGCAGACGACCGCGAACCGCTCGCCGCCGTCTGGCAAAACCCAGTCGCCGTCGATGAAGAAGCGATCCAGCCTGCCGGCTTCCATCAGGTGACGAACCGGTGAATCGATGAGTGAATGCATGACAGGGAGTCCTTGAGTCGATACCGTGCGCCGACCAACGGCGGCGACCCGGCGGCCGCCAATCGCCGTCGGCGAGCCGGCCGCAAACTAGAAATCGGCAACCTTGCCCCAGGCGGAATCGGCGAACCGGCTCGGCCGATACGGTATCGGGTCCACGATCGGTGGCGCACCCGTGGCGAGATCCGCGATCAGGTGACCGGCGCCGGGGCCGATGCCGAAGCCGTGCCCGGAAAAACCTGCCGCCAGGATCAATCCCGGCACGCCCGGCACTTCGCCGATCCCCGGGACGCCGTCCGGCGTGCTGTCGACGAATCCGGCCCAGGCGTGCGTGATCGTTGCTTCGCGCAGTTCGGGCAGCAGTTCGACCGCACGACGGTACGTTTCGTTGACCGTCGGCATATCGGGCTTCGGATCCAGGATGCGCACGGCCTCCATCGGCGTCGGCGCATCGAGCCGCCACCGCTTCAGCGTTTCGTGGCCGCCGCGCATGCCTTCGAGGCCGCCCGGCAGAAGGTTGCGCCAGCGCTTCGCGAACATCGGCACGAACTGCGGCGCGAATCGCAGGAACTGCGGCGTCACGTCCACGCGTGCGCGGCCGCTGATGGCCAGTGCGTAGCGTCCGTCGCCGCGGCGTGTCACGGACACGCCGGAGGTGTACAGCGCATCGGGCAAGCGCTGCTCGATGGGCGACACGCTCAGGATCGACTGACGGATCGACGCTTGCGGAAAACGGATGCCGAGCTGGCGGCAGAACGACGACGCCCACGCGCCACCGGCGAGCACGACCGTCCGGGTCCTGATCACGCCGGCTTCCGTGACGACGCCGCTGACGCGCCCGCCCTCGAGTTCGATCCCGCGCGCCGCGCAGTGCTGGTGGACGCTGCCGCCCAGCTTCATCAGGGCAGCCGCCACGGCCGGCGCGGCCTTCCCCGGGTCGGCCGTGCCGTCGGTCGGCGAGAACACGCCGCCCTTCCACGGCCGCCCGGTTGCGTGCCCGCGCTCGCCGGCCTGCTTGCTGTCGAGCATGTAGGTCGTCACGCCCGCGGTCTTCGCGAAGTCGCCCCAGCTGGCCCAGCGGGACAGCTCGGCCTCGTCATTGCTCAGATACAGCAACCCGCAGCGATGAAAGCCCGTGTCTTCGCCGGATTCGGCGGCGAAGCGCTCCCACAGATCGATGCTCTTGCTGGCCATCGGCAATTCGCGCTCGTCGCGGTTCTGCTGCCGGCACCAGCCCCAGTTGCGGCTCGACTGCTCGGCCCCGATTCGCCCCTTCTCGACCAGCGCGACCGACACCCCGCGCCGGGCCAGGTAATACGCGGTAAAGACGCCGATGATTCCGCCGCCGATCACGACGACGTCGGCCGAAGCCGGCAGCGTGGGCGAAGTTTCGATGAGGCGCAGCGGAGGGGACATGTTCAGTCTCGTTCGTTTGATACGTGGACGTTTTGCACGACGTAGAATTTCGCCACGCGTTCGCGGCTTTCCCACCCGATCGATGCGCCGCGCGGCACGAACAGCGCGTCGCCGGCGCCGAGCGACAGCACGCTGCCGTCGGGCGCGGCGAACCGTACGCTGCCGGCCAGCAGGAGCATGAACTCGTTCACGCGATGCGGGCGGATGATCCGGTGATAGGGCGTCGAATCCCACGTGCCCGCGCAGTACTCGGCGCCGTCGTCGATGAACACGTTGTCGCTGCGGCATTGCGGCGCGGGGCCGAGCAACACCTCTGCCGGCAGCGATGCGGAGGGCTTGAAGTCGGCGTCGGCGCGCAGCGGGAACAGGCCGCGCTTCGTCGGCTTCGTGCACGCGGCCGCGCAGAACATGAACAGCACGGGCGATTCCGCGGTGATGCGCAGCGCCGTGCCGCCGCCGATGACGGCCCCCTCCCCCGGGCCCAGCACCAACGGCGCGGCGCCGGCCGCTTCGAGCGTCAGCTCTCCTTCGACGACGGCGACGGTGTCAAGGTGCGGATAGCTCGCGACGTCAAGCTCGCCAGCGAAACGGATACGCCCGGCTGCCATCGAGTCGGGGCCTTCCCACGCGATCTCCCGATGTCGCGCGAAGGGATCGCGCTCGCCGAACGCCTGCTTGCGAAAGGCGGTTGTATTGGCCGTGCCGTCGGCCCGGTGCAACACGAAAACTGCGGTCATTTCTGCTCCTGCGCAGTGCGCGACGATGTTGCGGAGAACGCGTCGCGCGGGATCGGAAGTCGTTGTTCGCGGATGCGGTCCGCGCGTGTGCCTATGCGACGTGACACGACGCTTCGCGACGGTCGGTGCGCGTGCGCATCGAAGCCGGTCGCACCGGCGCGCCACCCGGGCGCGCCATCACGTAGTCGCGCGGCGTGATCCCGAGCACCCGCCGGAAATGCCGGCACAGATGGCTCTGATCGAAGAAGCCGACCTCGGTCGCGACGACCGACGGCGCCAGGCCGGCGCGCAGCAAGTCCTGCGCACGCCGCACACGCACCAGACACAGATACCGGTGCGGCGACAACCCGACTTCACCGCGAAAGCGTGCGGTGAAACGCGACACGCTCAATCCGGCCACCGCCGCGAGCGTATCGAGGTTCAGCGGCTGCGCGAACGACGCGTCGATCGTGCGCAGCACGTCGTCGATCGCCGGCGAAACGGGCTGCGGAACACGCGGTACGCGAGGCGTCGCGCCGTCGTCCGCGTCGTGCAACAGGGTGACCATGCTCGCGGTCCTCATGCGGCCGCCTTCCCGGCAGCGCCCGGCGCGCCGAAGTGCGCGATCGTGAACGGCCCGATCGGCCCGGCCATCGTGTCGCCGGCGCCGGTCCCGGCGCGGCAGCCGTTGCCGGCGGCGAGCGGGCAACGCGGACCAAGCGGACAAAGCGGGCAAACGCATCGTGCGGTCATATCGAATCCTCCCGGGGGCAGTCGCTTCAGTGCAGGAGATCCTGCATCCGGTAATACGCGCCGACGAACGGCAGGAACCACGCGTGCCCGAAATGGCCGGGCATCGCCGGCCAGTCGAGCTCGCGCCACGGATTCGACGCGGCCGCGCCGTACAGCACGTCGGCCATCACGCGGCCCATGTGCACGGACATCTGCACGCCGTGGCCGCTGTAGCCCATCGAGTAGTAGAGCCCGTCGTGCTGACCCGCGCGCGGCAGCCGGTCGGCGGTGATGTCGACCAGCCCGCCCCAGCAGTAATCGAGCCGCACGTCGGCCAGTTCCGGGAAGTAGCCGGCCATGCCGGCGCGCAGGATCTCGCCGCTTTTCGCGTCGGAGCGCGGGCTCGACATCGCGAAACGCGCGCGGCCGCCGAACAGCAGCCGGTTGTCGGGCGTCACGCGGAAGTAGTTGCCGATCTGGCGCGACGTCACGTACGCACGGCGGTGCGGAAACAGCCGGTCCAGTTGCGCATCGGGCAGCGGCTCGGTGACGACGATGAAGCTGCCGACCGGCGCGATGCGCCGCCGGAACCAGCCGAACGGGCCGTGCTGCGACGCGCCGGTCGCGACCAGCACGCGATCGGCGACGAGCGTGCCGCGCGTGCAGGTGATCGCATGGCGCTCGCCCTCGAGCCGATCGAGCCGCGTGACGGCCGCCTGCTCGTAGATACGCGCACCGGCACGCACGGCCGCCTGCGCGAGGCCGACGCCGAACTTGCCCATGTGCATCTGCGCGCCATTGCGCTGCAACAGCCCGCCGTAGAAGCCGTCGGACGCGATTTCATCGCGGATCCGCGACGGTTCGATCAGTTCGATGTCCGGATCGACGTCGTGCCGCAGTGCGTCGAACGTCTTTGCGAGCCCCGCGAAATGCTGCGGCTTCGCGGCGAGCTTCAGCTTGCCCGCACGACGGAAATCGCAGTCGATCGCATGTTCCGCGACGATCGCCTCGACGCTCTTCACCGCGCTTTCGTAGGCGCGATAGAACTGCCGTGCGGGTTCGGCGCCGATCCGCGCGGCAAGCGACGCGTAGTCCTGCGCGACGCCGGTATTGCACTGCCCGCCGTTGCGGCCCGATGCTTCGCCCGCGATCTGCGCGGCTTCGAGCACGACCACCGACACGCCGCGCTGCGCGAGCGCGAGCGCCGCCGACAGGCCGGTGAAGCCGCCGCCGATCACGGCCACGTCGGCGCGCCCTTCGACGGGCCCTTCGCAGCCGGCACGAAACGCGGGGCGAGTATCCAGCCAGTACGATTCGAATTTCATCGGTTCCTTCTCGAGCATTGCGGCGACAGCGATCGGCGATCGCCCGTTGCAAACCATTTAATCACCGTCAAAAAGCGCAGTTGCCGCGTATTCGCGCACGGCGTGCGCACGATTCACCGTTTTGCACGACCGCCGCAGCACACTATGCGGCAGGCCGCGCGGCGCGCTACTGACGCACCGGCTGCACCGGCGCCGCGCCCGTTGCCGGCTCGGCCTGGAAGCGCGCGAGATCTTCCTCGCTGCGATGGCACAGCACCTGCGCGCCGTTCCCGAGCGTGCGCAGTACCGGCGCGGTGCGGTTGCACACGCCGTCCACCCGCATCGCGCAGCGCGACAGGAACGGACACAGCTCGGCGTCGTCGGCGCTCGCGCCGATCGGCACGAGCGGCCGGTGGCAGCGCTCGGCCGCGTCGTCGAGCCAGCCCGCGCGCAGCTCCGGCGCGGACGACACGAGCAGGTGCGAATACGGGTGGTAAGGCGGCGCGCACAGCGCGTCGCGGCTGCCGGTTTCGACGCGGCGGCCCGCGTACAGCACGACGATGTCGTCGCTGATCGCGCGCACCTTCGCGATGTCGTGCGTGATGAATACGTACGACACGCCGAGCTTCGCCTGCAGGTCGCGCAGCAGGTCCATGATCGCGGCGCCGACCACGGTGTCGAGGGCCGACGTGACCTCGTCGCACAGGATCAGGTCGGGCTCGGCCGCGAGCGCGCGCGCGAGGTTCACGCGCTGCTTCTGTCCGCCCGACAGCTCGCCGGTGCGCCGCGCGGCGACCGCCTGCGGCAGCCGCACGAGTTCGAGCAATTCCGCGACGCGCTGCCGCGCACGCGCGCCCTTGATCCCGTGATAGAACGCGAGCGGCCGCGCCAGCGTGCGCTCCACGGTATGGACCGGGTTGAGCGCGGTATCGGCGTTCTGGAACACGATCTGCACGCGGCGGTGCTGCTCCTTGGTGCGCTTGGCCGTATCGCGCGCGAGCGGTTCGCCGTCGAGCAGGATCTGCCCGCCCGTCGCGGGCACGAGGCCCGCGATCACCTTCGCGAGCGTCGTCTTGCCCGAGCCGGATTCGCCGATCACGCCGACCGTCTGTCCGCGCTCGATGCGCAGGTCCACTTCGTGCAGGATCACCTTCGCGGGCCAGCCTTTCGCGGTACGGCCGCCGTAGCCGGCGATCGCGCCGCGCACGTCGAGCAGCGGCGCCGGCGCGGCGCTCGCCGCTGGCGCGTCACCTTCGGCACCGCGTTCGGCCTCGCTCGGCGTCACCGCCGCGATCAGGCTCTGCGTGTACGGATGCGTCGGCGCATGCAGGATCTGCTCGGTATCGCCCGCCTCGCGGATCACGCCGTCGCTCAGCACGACGATCCGGTCGGCCATCTGCGCGACCACGGCCAGGTCGTGCGACACGTACACCGCGCTCATTCCGCAGCGCCGGATCACGCTCTTGAAGGCCTGCAGCACGTCGATCTGCGTGGTCACGTCGAGCGCGGTGGTCGGCTCGTCGAGGATCACCAGCTCCGGGTCGGTGATCAGCGCCATCGCGGCCATCAGCCGCTGCAGCTGGCCGCCCGACACCTGGTGCGGATAGCGCTTGCCGATCGTCTCCGGCTCGGGCAGCGCGAGCGCGCGGAACAGCTCGACCGCCTTCGCCTGCGCATCGCGCTTCGTCATCGTCTTGTGGATCAGCGCGCTCTCGATCACCTGGTCGAGGATCGTGCGCGACGGATTGAACGCGGCGGCCGCGCTCTGCGCGATATACGCGACCTTGCGGCCGCGCAGCGCGGCCAGCGCCGGCGCGGGCAGCGCGCAGACGTCCGTGCCGCCGAGCTTCACCGAGCCGCCGGCGATCCGGCAGCCGGCACGCGCATGGCCCATCAGCGACAGCGCGATCGTGGTCTTGCCGGAGCCCGATTCGCCGATCAGCGCGAGCACCTCGCCACGCCCGATATCGAAGTCGACGCCGTGGACGATCGTCGTTTCCTCGCCGCCGGGCCGGCCGCCGACCACGCGCAGCCCGCGCACCTCGACGAGCGGAGTCGATTCGTGTCGCATCAGTGTTCTCCCGCGGCACCGGCCGCGCCCTTGCGGCGGCCGCGATGCGGCAGGCCGTCGATCAACAGGTTGACGCCCACCGTCAGGATCGCGATCGCGACGGCGGGCATGATCGCGACGGCCGAGCCGTCGCCGAGGCTCGCGATGTTCTCGCGCACGAGCGAGCCGAGGTCCGCGTACGGCGGCTGCACGCCGAGCCCGAGAAAGCTCAGGCCGCTCAGCAGCAGCACGACGAACGTGAAGCGCAGCCCGGTATCGGCCAGCATCGGATGGATCATGTTCGGCAGCATCTCGACGCACGCGATGTACAGCGCGCTTTCACCGCGGGCACGCGCGACCTGCACGAATTCGAGCGTGCTGATGTTGACCGCGAGCGCGCGCGCGATCCGGTACGAGCCCGGCATGTAGCTGACCGCGGCGGTCAGGACCAGGAGCGGCAGCGACGAGCCGAACGCGGCGACGAACATCAGCGCGAACATCTTCGACGGAATCGACGTGAGCGCGTCGAGCAGCCGGCTCATCGTCTCGTCGACCGCGCGGCCCGACACGGTCGCGAGCAGCCCGAGCGTCGTGCCGGTCAGCGCGGCGAGCAGCACCGCCGCGAGCGCGAGCAGCACGGTCAGCCGCGTGCCGTACAGGATCCGGCTCAGCATGTCGCGGCCGAGAAAGTCCGAGCCGAACGGCAGCTTCGCGCTGAACCGCGCGAACACGTCCGGCGTGACGATCGCGCCGACGTCGTGCGGCGCGAGCAGCGGCGCGAACACCGCGACGAACAGCATCAGGCCGACCATCGACAGGCCGACGCGGCCGCCGGTCGTCAGTTTCATGCGCGCGGCGCGGCGCTTGCGCGGCGCGTCGGGGGCCGGGGCGGCGGGCGGCGTCGCGCCGCCCCACGGTGGGGGCGGTTCGCCGGACGGCGGCAGCGCGCTGCTGCGTTGAACGGGTTCGGTCGGGTGCATGGGCGGCATCTCGGAAGGAGAACAGGGCACTCAGGTCCGCAGTCTCGGGTTCGACACGATCGAGCACAGGTCGGCGAACAGCACGAGCGTCAGATAGGCGACGCAGAAGATCAGCGTGCACGCCTGGACCAACGGGAAATCGCGGTTGCCGACGGCATCGACCATCAGGCTCGCGAGGCCCGGATAGTTGAAGATCGTCTCGACGACGATCACGCCGCCGAGCAGGTACCACAGGCTCAAGGCGATCGCATTGGCGATCGGGCCGATCGCGTTCGGCAGCGCATGGCGCAGCACGACGCGCGCGGGGCTCGCGCCCTTGAGCACGGCCATCTCGACGTACGACGCGCTCAGCTGCTCGATCACCGCGGCCCGCGTCATCCGTGCCATCTGCGCGATCACGACCGCGCACAGCGTCAGCACCGGCATCGCATACGCGCGCAGGAAATCGTGCAGGCTTTCGATCGGGCCGCTGTACGACAGCGCGGACAGCCAGTGCAGCTTCACGGCCAGCACGAGCACGGCGACCGTGGCGATCAGGAATTCCGGCGTCGCGACGAGCGACAGCGTACCGAGGCTGATCGCGCGATCGACCACCGACTCGCGCTTGACCGCCGCGAGGATCCCGAGCAGCAGCGCGATCGGCACCGACACGGCGGTCGTGATCGCCGCGAGCGCGAGCGATTTCGGCAGGCGTCCGCCGATCATTTCGGACACCGGCAGGTCGCCCGACAGCGAGCGGCCGAAATCGCCGTGCAGCAGCCCCGCGAGCCAGTGCAGGTAGCGCACGTGGGCCGGCATGTCGAGGCCGAACTGCTGGCGCAGCGCGGCGACCGTCTCCGGCGTCGCGGACTGGCCGAGCGCGGCCTGCGCGGCGTCGCCCGGCAGCAGGTTCGTGATCGTGAAGATGATCGCGGACACGATCAGCAGCGTCAGCGCGGTGACCGCGATGCGCCGGCCGATCAGCCCGAGCAGGATTCGATTCATGAAGCGGCACTCCGGGAAAGGTCGCGCGCGACCGGGGCGGTGGCCCGCACCGGCCGCGCGGCGGCGGCACGCATCGGCGTCAGGCGTTCCACCACACGTACTCGGCGAACATGAAGCCCATCATCCCGCCGGTCGGGATCGAGCCGAGGCCCGCAAGCCGCTTGTCGTAGCCGTCGAGGAAGCTGATGAAGGCCGGGATGCCGACCCGGCACTGCTGCGCGACGAGCACCTGCATGTCGCCGTACATCTGCTTGCGCTTCGCGTCGTCGGTTTCCGATCGGGCGGCGAGCAGCAACTGGTCGAACTTCGGGTTCTTCCAGCCCGACTCGTTCCACGGCGCATCCGACTTGAAGAACTGCGTGAACACCACGTCGGCGCTCGAGCGCGGGTTGATGTTGCCGAAGCCGAGCGGATGCTTCATCCAGTGGTTCGACCAGTAGCCGTCGGGCGACACGCGGTTCACCTGCAGGTTCAGCCCGATCTTCTGGCCGGCCTGCTGCAGCAGCACGGCCATCTCGATCGACCCGTTCGCGTCGGAGGTCGCATAGATCGGCGGCAGCGCGGCGCCCAGTGCGCCCGCCTTCTGGAACAGGAACTTCGCCTTGTCCGGATCGTGCGGCCGCTGCGGCAGCGACGCGTTGAAGTAGCGATGCCCCGGCGGGATCGGCTGGTCGTTGCCGAGCACCGCGTAGCCGCGGAACACCGCCGAGCGGATCTGCTCGCGATCGAACAGGTACTTCATCCCCTCGACGAAATCGGGGTTCGCGGTGATCGGGTTGTCGCTGCGCATGATCAGGTCGGTATAGAGCCCCGACTTGGTTTCCTTCAGCGCGTAGCCCGGCGTCGACGCGACCCGCTGCGTCGAGCGCGGGTCGATCGCGTTGATCAGGTGCACGTCGCCGGACAGCAGCGCGTTCAGGCGCGCGGCGCTGTCGCCGATGCCGATCAGCTCGATCTCGTCGAGGTACGGCATCCCGGGCTTGAAGTAGCTGTCGTTGCGCACGCCGACGGTCGACACGCCCGGCTTGAACGACTTCAGCTTGTACGGGCCGCAGCCGATGCCGGTGCTGAAGTCGGTCGTGCCGTCCTTGACGATCACGAGCTGCGGCGTCGCGAGGATCACCGGCAGATCGGCGTTCGCGCTGGCGAGCGTGAGCGTGACTTCGTCCGGGCCGCTCGCCTTCGCATCGACGAACTGATCGGCGAGCGGCTTGACCTTCGACGCGGTGGCCGCGTTCTTGTGGCGCATCAGCGAGTACACCACGTCGGCCGGCGCGACCGGTTTCCCGTCGTGGAACGTGACGCCCTTGCGCAGCTTGATGATCCACGTCTTCGCGTCGGTCGTCTGCAACGACTGGGCGAGATTCATCTGCGGCGTCAGGCTCGCATCGAGCTGCGTGAGGCCGCTGTAGAACATGAAGAAACGAATGTAGTCGGCGCCCGTCGAGCCCTTGGCCGGGTCGAGCGTATCGGCCGTCGAACTCGATTCGTTCGCGACCCGGATCTTGCCGCCGCGCTTGGGCGCCGGCGCGGCGAACGCCGACTGCGCGTCCATCAGCAGCCCGCCGCCGCCGACGGCCATCATGCCGCTCGCCGCCATGACCCGCATCATGTCGCGGCGCGAAAAGCCGCCCGTGCCGCCCTTGCCGCCGTTGTCGATATCGTCGCTCATCCGAACTGCTCCTGACTGTGGAAAGTGGGTCCTGGGGTCCAGCGTGGTTCGATAATCCCGCCGTGCCCGCCTGCTGGTGGCGGGTGCGACGTCATGCTCATGGAGTTCATTTAAGCATCGCCAAAATGCGGGTTATCGCGATTCGGGGCGGCTGCACGACACGATTCGACCGTTTTGGGCCACCGGCGCAGCATGATTTGCTGCGTGGCCCGACGGCGCTCGACGCGAGCGGAACATCCCGATCGAGCGCGGCGTGTGCGGGCCGGCGACAGCGAGCCGCCGTCGCGCACCGGACACCGTCCGCTGCCGCGCACGCTGCCGCACGCGATCCAGGGCTGCCGCATGAAAGTTCAGGAGATTGCCCGTCTTGTCGAAGCCGGCCTGCCCGAAAACCGGGGCGCGACCCGCTTGCCCGGCATCGGCACCGACACCGGCACGCTTGCACCGGACGGCGAGGACACGATCGAGTCCGGCGCTGGCGGTACGCCGCTTTCCGCCGCTTTCCGCCGCGAATACGGCAGGACCGTGGGGGTGGGACACGAGACGATGCGCACGGTGCATGTGGTCTTCCGATGCCGACGACCTGCCACGATGCACGGGTTTTCCCGCGCATCGCGGCAGGCCGTCGGCAGGCCGCGCGACGAACGCCGCGCGGGCAACGCGTCGCTTACAGCCCGAGCTGCGTCGCGAGGTGGCCGATGTCCGACACCTCGTAGTAGTTGTAGAACGGCGTGCCCGGCTCATGGCCGCGGTTGACGAACGCCTTGTGCTTGATGCCGAGATCCTCGGCCGTCATCAGGTCGTAGCGCAGGCTCGACGACACGTGCAGCACGTCCTCCGGCTTGCAGCCGAGCTTGCCGAACATGTATTCGAAGCCCTGCATCCGCGGCTTGTACGACTGCGCCTGCTGCGCGGTGAACACCGCATGGAACGGCGCGCCGAGCTTGTCGACGTTGCTCATGATCTGGTCGTCCGACGCGTTCGACAGGATCACGAGCTTGTACTTGGTGGCCAGCCGCGACAGCCCGGCCGGCACGTCCGGATGCGGACCCCACGTCGGAACCGCATGATAGAAACGCTCGGCCTCCGCTTCGTCGAACGTCACGCCGACCCGCGCGCAGGTACGCCGGATCGCATTGACGACGACGTCGCGGTACGGCTTCCACGCCCCGAGCACCTCGTCGAGCCGATACGCGGCGAACGCGCGCACGAATTCCTCGAGCGCGACCGGCGACAGCCGGTCCGCGTAGACCTCGCGCGCCATGTCCGCCATCCGGAAGCGGGTCAGCGTGCCGTAGCAGTCGAAGGTGATGAACTTCGGTTCAAACTGGATCATGGTCGGGTCCTGTCGGTGTGAAGCCCCGGCAGGGCCGGGGACGGGCTGGGTTGTACGAAATTGAATCAGGGCAAAAAACCCGGCGCGCGTCGTTCGACGTCGTTCGAAACGCAGAATCGTCGCGTGTTGCAGGCCGCGGGCAGCACGATCTGCGGCGCGATCGCGCGCTGCGCCGCGGGGGCCGGCCGGCGGACTTCACGAAACCGCCGCCGCCCGGCGCGGCTCGCCGGCGAGCGGCGCCGCCGACGTGTTTCCATCGTAGTGGCATTCCCACAGCAGAAGCATTCGGAATGACGGGCCGCTCCGGCACGAAGCGCGCGTTCGTCCGCATCGATCGAGCCGGTTTGCGTCGATCTCGCACGGCCGCCCGCCGACACCGGAAAACAGGCGAATCGTCCTATCCGCGCCGCGGTGGCGCTGGCAGAGTCGATATGTCATTCCTACCCATCCGGAGTCCGGCGTGGCCGACCTCAATCCTTCCAGCACGCTTATTTATCGCCCGTTCGCCGAAACCGACCTGCCCGCCGCGCACCGGCTGTCGGAGGCGGTCAAGTGGCCCCACCGGCTCGACGACTGGCGCTTCGCATTCCAGCTCGGCGGCGGTTTCGTCGCCGAGGACGAAGCCGGCGTCGTCGGCACCGCGCTCGGCTGGCGCTTCGGCGAGTCGCATGCATCGCTCGGCATGGTGATCGTGTCGCCCGAGCGCCAGGGCCGCGGCATCGGCCGCGAACTGCTCGCGCGCGTCGTCGACAGTCTCGGCGCACGCACGATCTTCCTGCATGCGACGCCGTCCGGCGAACCGCTCTATGTGAAGTTCGGCTTCGACGCGATCGGCACGATCGACCAGCACCAGGGCGCCGCGTTCCAGCCGCCGCTGATCTCGCTGCCGCCGGGCGAGCGCCTGCGGCCGCTCGGCACCAACGACGGCCCGCGCCTCGCCGCGCTCGCGTCGCGCGCGGCCGGCTACCCGCGCGAGGCGGTGATCGATGCGCTGCTCGGCGTCGCCAACGGGATCGCACTCGATCGCGACGGCGAACTGCTCGGCTTCGCGCTGTTCCGCCGGTTCGGCCGCGGCCACGTGATCGGCCCGGTGATCGCACCGGACGCGCTGCGCGCGCAGGCGCTGATCAGCCACTGGCTCGCGCTGCACGAAGGCATGTTCGTGCGCCTCGACGTGCCGGGCGACAGCGGGCTGTCGGACTGGCTGCAGGGGCTCGGCCTGCCGCGCGTCGATACCGTCGTCGCGATGGCGCGCGGCGCGGCGCCCGCCCGCGATCCGGCGCTGCGCGCGTTCGCGATCGTCAATCAGGCGCTCGGCTGAGCGGCACGCACGATGAGCTTTCTCTACAAGGCCGACCCGGTGCGCGGCGCGCAGTGGGCGCAGCGCTTCGCGCAACAGGCGCCCGATCTCGGGTTCCGGATCTGGCCGGACATCGGCGACCCTGAATCCATCCGCTATCTCGCCGCGTGGCAACCGCCCGACGACCCGCTCGCGCTGCTGCCGAATCTCGAGATCGTCTTTTCGGTCGGCGCCGGCATCGATCAATTCGACCTGTCGCGCGTGCCCGCGCACATTCCGGTCGTGCGGATGATCGAGCCCGGCATCGTCGAAGGGATGGTCGAATACGTGACACAGGCCGTGCTGACGATCCATCGCGACCTGTTCGACTATGCGGCGCAGCAGCGCGGGCAAGTGTGGCGCGAGAAGCCCGTGCGCGCGGCCGCGTCGCGACGCATCGGCGTGCTCGGGCTCGGCACGCTCGGCCAGGCCGTGCTCGACACGCTGCGGCGCTTCGGTTTCCCGTGCGCCGGTTGGAGCCGCACGCCGCGCACGCTCGACGGCATCGACTGCTACGCGGGCGACGCGGCGCTCGACGCGTTCCTGGCCCGCACCGACATCCTGATCTGCCTGCTGCCGCTCACCGACGGCACGCGCGGCCTGCTCGGCGCGCGCGTGTTCGACGCGCTGCCGGCCGGCGCATCGCTCGTGCAGGTCGGGCGCGGCCCGCAGCTCGATGCGACCGCGCTGCTCGCCGCGCTCGACAGCGGCCGCCTCGACAGCGCGATCCTCGACGTGACGGACCCCGAACCGTTGCCGGCCGGCCACCCGTTCTGGACGCATCCGCGCATTCGCATCACGCCGCACATCGCCAGCGCGACCCGGCCCGACACCGCGGTCGACGCGGTGCTCGCGAACCTCGCGCGCCATCGCGCGGGCCAGCCGATGCTCGGCGTGGTCGATCGCGCGCGCGGCTACTGACACGCGCGCCCGGCACGGCGGGGCGCGCAGCAGAAAATGCCGAAGCGCCCCGTGCAAACACCGCTTCCGTACGTTTCAGGCCGCAAATTGAAGACGCGCGCGGATGTGTCGCCCGGTAGCATGAACTCACGCTGACACCCGACGAGAGTCCCGCCCCGCCATGAACCAAGCCGCGCTGATCGAAGCCGATCGTCAACACCTGATCCACCCTGTCGTCAACTATCGTGCGCACGAGGCGCGCGGCGTCACCGTGCTCGAATCCGCGGACGGCGTGTTCCTGCGCGACGCCGACGGCCACACGCTGCTCGACGCGTTCTCGGGCCTGTGGTGCGTGAACGTCGGCTACGGCCGCGACAGTATCGTGCAGGCCGCCGCCGAGCAGATGGCGAAGCTGCCCTACGCGACCGGTTATTTCCATTTCGGCTCGCAACCCGCGATCGAGCTGGCCGAGCGGCTCGCCGCGCTGGCGCCGCCGTCGCTGAACCGCGTGTACTTCACGCTCGGCGGCTCGGATGCGATCGACTCCGCGGTGCGTTTCATCACGCATTACTTCAACGCGACCGGCCGCCCGTCGAAAAAGCAGATGATCGCGCTCGAGCGCGGCTATCACGGCTCGTCGTCGATCGGCGCCGGCCTCACCGCGCTGCCCGCGTTCCACCGTCACTTCGACCTGCCGCGCGCGGACCAGCATCACATCCCGTCGCCCTACCCGTATCGCCACCCGCTCGGCGACGATCCGCAGGCGCTGATCGCTGCGTCGGTCGCCGCGCTCGAGGCGAAAGTCGCCGAACTCGGCGCGGACAACGTCGCGGCCTTCTTCTGCGAACCCGTGCAGGGTTCCGGCGGCGTGATCGTGCCGCCGGCCGGCTGGCTGAAGGCGATGCGCGACGCGTGCCGGCGCCTCGGCATCCTGTTCGTCGCCGACGAGGTGATCACCGGCTTCGGCCGCACGGGCCCGCTGTTCGCGTGCGAGACCGAGCAGGTCGACCCGGACCTGATGACCGTCGCGAAGGGGCTGACCGCCGGCTACGCGCCGATGGGCGCGGTGTTGATGTCCGACGAAATCTACGAAGGGATCGCGGGCAACCGCGCCGATACGCCCGCGGTCGGTCACGGCCATACGTATTCCGCGCATCCGGTCAGCGCGGCGATCGGCCTCGAGGTGCTGAAGCTGTATCACGAAGGCGGGCTGCTCGCGAACGGCCAGGCGATGGCGCCGCGTTTCGCCGCGGGGCTCGATGCGCTGCGCGCGCATCCGCTCGTCGGCGACGCGCGTTCGGTCGGCCTGCTCGGCGCGCTCGAGCTGGTCGCCGACAAGGCGCGCAAGACGCGCTTCGACCCTGCGCTGAACGTGCCCGACCGGATTGCCGCCGCCGCGTACGCGAACGGCGTGGTGTTTCGCGCATTCGGCGACGGCGTGCTCGGTTTCGCGCCGGCGCTGAGCTTCACCGCGGGCGAGTTCGACCTGATGTTCGAACGCGTGCGCAAGACGCTCGACGACGTGCTGGCCGACGCGGGCGTGCAGCGCGCGCTCGACGCCGCGCACGCGCAGCCGGCCTGACCGGCCAAGGGAAAGCCGGGCTTGTGGCGGCAATCGTTCGACTCTAAAGTAACCGGACATTCCATTTTTCCCTCTCACGCGACCATGACGGACAGCAAGCTAGACCGCATCGACCTGCGCATCCTCTCCCAGTTGCAAAAGCGCGGCCGCATGACCAACGTCGAACTGGCCGATGCGGTCGGGCTGTCGCCCAGTCCTTGCCTGATCCGCGTGAAGCGGCTCGAGAAGGCCGGCTACATCGGCGGCTACGGCGCGCACATCCAGCTCGAGAAACTCGGCGACGTGCAGGTCGTATTTACCGAGGTCACGCTGGCCGACCACCGGCGCGAGGACTTCGACCGTTTCGTCGCGGCGATCCGCAACGTCGACGAGATCGTCGAGTGCCACCTCGCGAGCGGCGGCTACGACTATCTGCTGAAGTTCATCACGCGCAGCGTGAGCCATTACCAGACGATCGTCGAAGGGCTGCTCGAGCAGAACATCGGCATCGAGAAATATTTCAGTTACGTGATCATCAAGTCGCCGTTCGTCAAACGGCACTACCCGCTCGAATCGCTGTTCGGCGAACGTCACTGACGGACAGCGTGCGGCACTTCCGAACGCGGCGGCCCGCCGTCCGCGCGGGGTCGTCGCGCGCCCGCCGCTGCCGTCGTCACCGAATCGCGCCACCCAAGGACTTGTCATGCCGCTTACGCTGTCCCGAACCGAACTCGTGCGCACCGCCAACCTGATCGACGGCACCTGGCGCGACGCGCTCGACGGCCGCCGCTTCGACGTCACCGATCCGGCGACGCTCGAGACCGTTGCCCACGCACCCGACAGCGGCGCCGCCGACGCGCGCGCCGCGACCGATGCGGCGGCACGCGCGCTGCCCGCATGGCGCGCGACCCCCGCGCGTGAACGCGCCGCGATCCTGCGCGCGTGGCATGCGGCGATCGTCGCGCACACCGACGATCTCGCGAAGCTGATGTCGCGCGAACAGGGCAAGCCGCTCGCCGAGGCGCGCGGTGAAGTCGCCTACGGCGCGTCGTACGTGCTGTGGTTCGCCGAGGAAGCGACGCGCACCTACGGCGACCTGATTCCGCAGCAGCAGCGCGGCAAGCGGCTCAGTGCGGTCAAGGAACCGATCGGCGTCGTCGCCGCGATCACGCCGTGGAACTTCCCGCTCGCGATGATCGCGCGCAAGATCGCACCCGCGCTCGCGGCCGGCTGCACGGTCGTCGCGAAGCCGGCGGAGGACACGCCGCTCACCGCGCTCGCGCTGGCCTTCCTCGCGCAGGAAGCCGGCGTGCCGCCCGGCGTGCTGAACCTGATCGCCGCGTCGCGCGAACGCGGCATCGACGCGGTGGCCGACTGGCTCGCCGACGGCCGCGTGCGCAAGATCACCTTCACCGGATCGACACCCGTCGGCAAGCTGCTCGCGCGCGAATCGGCGGCGACGCTGAAGAAGCTGTCGCTGGAGCTCGGCGGCAATGCGCCGTTCATCGTGTTCGACGATGCGGCGCTCGACGCCGCGGTCGACGGCCTGATGGCCGCCAAGTTCCGCAACGGCGGCCAGACCTGCGTGTCGCCGAATCGCGTGTACGTGCAGGCCGGCGTCTACGATGCCTTCGCCGCGAAGCTCGCCGCACGCGTCGCCGCGCTGCAGGTCGCGCCGGCGACCGACCCGGCCGCGCAGATCGGCCCGATGATCAACGCACGCGCGGTCGACAAGATCGCACGCCACGTCGGCGACGCAATCGAGCGCGGCGCGCGCGTACTCACGGGCGGCAAGCGCCTGGCCGAGCTCGGCCCGAACTATTACGCGCCGACGGTGCTCGGCGACGCCACCACCGACATGCAGCTGAGCTGCGAGGAAACCTTCGGCCCGGTCGCCGCGCTGTTTCGGTTCGACACCGAGGACGAAGCCGTCGCCGCCGCGAACGACACGCCGTTCGGGCTTGCCGCGTATTTCTACACGCAGGACGTGCGGCGCATCGCACGTGTGTCGGCGCGGCTCGAAACGGGCATCGTCGGCATCAACGAAGGCGCCCTCGCGAGCGAAGCCGCGCCGTTCGGCGGCGTGAAGGAATCGGGCTACGGGCGTGAAGGCTCGCGCTACGGCCTCGACGACTACCTGTCGATCAAGTACCTGTGCCAGGGCGGACTCGACTGATCCTGCGCGGCCGCCGCCGTCACGCTCTCGTTACGCTCTCGTTACGCTCTCGTCACGCTCTCGTTAGCGGGCGCTGCCGGCGCACCGCTGCCGCACACGTTTGCGCCACCCATGCAATCGTCGCGTCGCATGCCGGCCTCGATTTCCGGGTAACCGTGCCGTTAACCCGGATTTGACCCGCGCCGCTGCAGCCGCAGCCGGCGCTCCGCACGAGCGCGAGCCATGCCTGCATCCCCTTCGATCGAGAAAATTGCCGACTGGGCCGGCCGCCACCACCTGATCGTCGGCGTGCTGGGGACGCTGATGTCGTTCGCGGCGCTCGGCATCAGCGCAGCGACGCTGTGGGCCGCGCGCAGCGAAGTCGTCGAACATGCGCACGAGACGTCGCGCAATGTCGCGGCCGTCCTGGTCAGCGAGATCGCGCGCACCGTCGAAACGTCCAACAATGCGCTCGTCGCCCTCGCCGCCGATCTCGGCAACCCCGCCGTCACGCGCATGGACGCCGGACTGCGTCACGACGTGCTGTTCGAGCGCACGGCCGCGCAATACGTGACCGGCATGGGCGTGACCGACCGCAACGGCCGGCTGATCGACGGCTGTTGCGGGCCGACCCACAACTGGGACTTCAGCGATCGCGACTACTTCAAGGTCCATCGCGATGCGGACAACGTCGGCCTGTACGTGTCGGAAGCGTATCGCGCACGTTCGCGCGGCGGCACGGAATCCATCGCCTTGTCGCGGCGCATCGAACGGCCGGATCACGCGTTCGACGGCATCGCGGTGGTCGCCATCGACCTCGCCTACTTCGATCGACTGCTGTCCCGCCTGAACGTCGGGCCGCACGGCGTCAGCGCGATCCTGCGCGCGGACGGCACGATCCTCGCGAGGAATCCGCCGTTGAGCGATCACCAGATGGTCCGCCTGCGCCGCTCGAAGTCGTTCGAGCGGATGGTGAGCCGCGAATCGGGTTTCTATGCGGCGCGCTCGAGCATCGACGGCACGGTGCGGCTGTATACGTACCAGCGGGTGCCCGGCACGCCGCTGATCGCCGTCGTCGCGCCGGCCGGGCGCGACGTGCTGGCCGGCATCACGCGCCTGTCGTGGACGGTCGGCGTGTCGGCGTCCGTCATCGGGGCGCTGTTCTGCGCGGTGGTGTGGCTGCTCGCGTTCGCGCTGCGGGACAACCTGCGCAAGCAGACGCTGCTCACCGACCTGACGCGCACCGATCCGCTGACGGGCCTGCACAACCGTCGCGCGCTCGATGCCGCGCTCGCCGACGAATGGGAACGGCTGCAGCGCGGCAGCGACGGCAGTCTGTCGGTGCTGTTCATCGACGCCGATCACTTCAAGCAGTACAACGACCGGCACGGCCATGCGCAAGGCGACACCGCGCTGCGCTTGCTCGCCGAATGCATCCGCGCGCATACGCGGCGCCGTGGCGATCTCGCCGCGCGCTACGGCGGCGAGGAATTCGTGGTCGTGTTGCCCGATACGGACGAAGGCGGCGCCGCGAAGGTCGCCGAAGCGATTCGCGGCGCGGTGGAACGCAACCGGCTCGACGGGTTCGACGCGACGGTTCCGGCTTTCACGGTCAGCATCGGCTGCGCGACCGGGCACCGTGCGTACCCGAAGTCCGTGCACGCGTTGTCGCATCAGGCGGACCTCGCCCTCTATGCGGCGAAGCGCCAGGGCCGAAACCGCGTATGCCGTGCAGACGCCGAATCGTTCGCCCAACCGGCGTGACCGTTCCTGATCCGATCTCATTCAAACACCCACGCAAGGCGGGACGCACGCACCGCCGCCGGCCGGATCGATCCGGCCGCAAACGTTCAGCATCACGAATTCACCAGATAGTGAGAATTCGGGCGCGTCGACCGCGATCCGCAACAAATTCTTAACGGCTGCGTCACGCGCGCCCACGACAATCCGCCATCTTCAACACTCAGGATGGAGTTTTGCATGTTTGCGTCACGGAGCCCACGGAGCCCACGGAGTCGTTTCCCGCTGCACGTCGCAGCGCTGTCGAGTGCGCTCGTTCTCGCTGCCTGCGGCGGCGGCGACGATGTCGCGTCGACCACCACGACAAGCGCGGCCATGCCGGCACCGCCGGCCGACCCCGGCTTCGTCGACAGCGCACCCGTGCCGAGCGTGCCGGCCTTCGTCGACAACATCGCGACCAACCAGCGCGGCGACGCGCGCTATGCCACGCTGTCGACCAACGCCGCCGTGCGCGTGGTGAGCCGCTTCCTCGACCTGTGGCAGCCGGCGACCATGCTGGTCGATGCCGGCGTGAACGCGCCGGCCAACGGCGCGTTTCCGGCGATCTCGCCGTCGACCTGCTCGGGCCTGCCCGGCAGCGGCATGCCGTGCGGCACGATCCTGAACGACACGGTGCTGGCCGCCAATGTTCAATATGTGGTCAACGCAACGACCGCCCGCACCCCGCAACAGGCCGACGCCGCCTACTTCGACGACCGGCGCGGCAAGGGCTACAGCGTGACCGACGGCATGGGCCCGCTCACCGGCGCGTGGCGCACCGCGGCGCAGCAGACGACCAGCATCACCAGCGTGCCCGCCGACGCGACGACGGTGCTGTACAACGATGCCGGCAACAACATCGGCGTCGGCAGCAGCACGAACGCGAGCTTCGGCAAGGTGGTCGACCTGCTCAACGAAATGGGCAACAACGCGTCGACCGAACCGTCGAAGCGTTTCTACAAGTACGCGCGGCCGTACCGGTGGAGCACCAGCGTCGTCGTCGCGCCGACGCTCGTGCCGGCGGAAAGCACGACGCCCGCGACCGACGGCGGCTTCATCAGCGGCCACTCGGCCGAAGCGATGCGCGACGCGATGACGATGGCGTGGCTCGTGCCGGAGCGCTTCCAGGAGATGGTCGCCCGTGGCCTCGAACTGGGCGAGAACCGGATCGTGGCCGGCATGCACTCGCCGCTCGACGTGATCGGCGGCCGCATGCTCGCACTGGCCGTCAGCGCGGCGAACCTGAGCACGTATGCGAGCGACGCGCAGGCCGCGTACGGTCAGGCCCACCAGGCGCTGCAGCAACTCACGGGGACGACCGACACGACGTTCGCCGCCTTCGCGCACTCGGGCACGACCGCCACCGACCGGTTCGCCGATTACACGGCGAACAAGGCGGCCTTCGCGCGCCGCCTGACGTTCGGCTTCGGCGCGATCGAGTCGACCGATGCACCGCCCGTCGTGCCGAAGGGCGCGGAGATCCTGCTGCAGACGCGCTTCCCGTACCTGAGCGCCGACCAGCGGCGGGTCGTGCTGAAGACGACCGAACTGTCGTCCGGCTATCCGGTCATGGACGATGCGGAAGGCTGGGGCCGCCTGAACCTGTTCGCCGCGGCCGACGGCTACGGCGCGTTCAACGGCAGCGTGATCGTGTCGATGGACGCATCGCAGGGCGGGCTCAATGCGGCCGACCTGTGGCGTAACGACATCGCCGGGGCGGGCAAACTGACGCTGCAAGGCACCGGCGCGCTGACGCTGGCCGGCAACAACAGTTATGCGGGCGGCACGCAGGTCAGCGGCGGCACGCTCGCCGCGGCATCCGCGACGGCCTTCGGCAGCGGCGACGTGTACGTCGGCGCCGGCGGCAGCGTGAGGATTGCGGCAGGCGCACCCGTCACGATCGCGACGCGCTATACGCAGCTCGACAACACGACGCTCGAACTCGACATCGACGGCAACGGCGGCGGGCGCCTGCGCGTCGGCGGCCCGCTCACCGTCGCGGGCGGCACGCTGCACGTGAAGTTCGTGAACGGCTATGTGCCGAAGGCCGGCGCCACGATCGCGCTGATCGACGGTGCGGCGGCTTCCGCGAAGTTCTCGACCGTGACGGTGGACGGCTTCAAGGCGACGCCGGTTTATACGGCGACGGGCGTGTCGGTCACGTTGTCGGCGTCGTGATCGCGATGCGGCGAGTCGTGCGTGGCGCCGCGGCTCGCCGCCCGACGCTGCACGCCTTGCCGCGCCGGCGCCGCGACCGCCGCGCGCGAACGCGCGGCGTGTACTGCTGCGTCGACAACGATGCAACGATGCGAAAGCGCATGCACCCTTCGACGCTCGCCGGTTGATGGAACGCCTCGGGCTGTGCGCGCACGACGTGGCGACCTGATCGACGCCGACGCCGCACCGTTCCGTTGAACCGCTGCCGCCGACTCGCCCCTTCGCAAACCTCATGCCTGCAGGAACCGGCCCGATGCACAGGGGCCGGGTACGAAATGTGCTCGCCCCTCCATCTGCCGATTGTCCCGCGACGGCGGTGCGCGACTCGCGCACGGCGCCTCACCGCGCCCGCCCGGTAGGCCGGCGCCGTGCCCGGCACGTGTTGCAATGCGGGCAACCGGCGTCGTGACTACAACTACAAGGAGAAAAGCGATGACCCTGCTCATCTACCTGCTCGGATGGATCATTTTCATCGCCGGCGTGGCATGGGGCCTGACGACGCTGCACGTGTCGCAGCACATCATCGAGATCGTCGCCGTCATTCTGTTCGGCATCGCGGTCATCACGGGTGCGACGCGCACCCGCAATCGCGACCGGACGTAGCCGCGCAACGCGAACGCGAGCGCGTCCGAGCGCTCGCGCGGCAGCGTGCGCAGCGCATCCGCGATGATCCGGCGGTCGCGCGGATCAGCCAGGCCGAGCGCGAGCCCGTGGTCGTGTTCGACGGCCGGCGTCGCGAGCGGCGCCGCCGTCAGCGTGGAGATACCACCGGGCATCGGCATCGTGTTCCGTTTCATGTCCACCTCCCGCCCACTGGCGGCCGGGGCGCCGCCTCACCGCCGGTTCGAGCGCGACACCACGTCGATCCACACGGCCAGCACCAGCACCGCGCCCTTGACGATCATCTGCCAGTACGCGTCGACATCGAGCATCGACATCCCGTTGTCGAGGCTCGCCATCACGAGCGCGCCGATCAGCGCGCCGTAGACGGTGCCCGACCCGCCGCGCATCGACGTGCCGCCGATGAAGCACGCGGCGATCGCGTCGAGCTCGCCCATCGTCCCGGCCGACGGCGAGCCGGCCGCGAGCCGCGCGGTGTTGACGATGCCCGCGAATGCGCACATCAGGCCCATCAGCGCGAAGATCGCGAGCTTCACGCGATCGGTGTCGACGCCCGACAACCGCGTCGCCTCCAGGTTCGAACCCACTGCATAGATGCGCCGGCCGAACACGCTCTGCGTCGCGATCCACGAGAATGCACCGAGCAGCGCGAGCAGCAGCAGCACCGGCACCGGAATGCCGCCGTAGCGGTCGAGCGTCGCGACGAACGCGAACAGCACGGCCCCGGCGCCGACAATCTTCGCGACGTCCTGCCACAGCGGCGCGACGGCGAGCCGGTAGCGGTGCCGCGTGCCGCGCTGCCGCAGGACCAGCAGCGCGACGAGCGCGATCAGCAGCACCGCGAGGCCGTCGCCGGCCGCACGCGGCAGATAGCCCTGGCCGATGAACACGAAGCCGTCGGACACCGGCGCGATCGTCGAGCCGCCCGTCACGCCGAGCAGGATCCCGCGAAACGCGAGCATCCCGCCCAGCCCGACGATGAACGACGGCACGCGCCGGTAGGTCGACCACCAGCCGTTGAACAGCCCGACCAGCACGCCGAGCGCGAGCACCGCCGGCACCGTCGCGGCGACCGGCCAGTGACGATTGACGTCGAGGATCGCCGCGACACCGCCGAGCAGCCCGAGCAGCGATCCGACGGACAGGTCGATCTCGCCCGCGATGATCACGAACACCATGCCGCACGCGAGCATCCCGGTGATCGACATCTGCCGCAGCAGGTTCGACACGTTGCGCGGCGTGACGAACGCGCCGTCGGTCAGCACCGAGAAGAACACCCAGATCGCCGCGACCGCGAACAGCAGCGCGAGGACCTTGTAGCGCACGAAGACCTGGCGCAGCGGATGGCGGTGCGTGCGCCGCGCGTCGGCACCCGGCGGCACGGCGGGAGAAGAGGAAAGTTCGGTATTCATGGTGCACTCGCTGCAATGGGTTCGGACGGCTGCCGCGCGGGTTTCAGTGCGGCGCCGAGGATCTGTTCCTGCGTGAGACCGTCATTGACGAAATCGCCGCGCAGCTCGCCTTCGCCGATCACGAGCACGCGGTCGGCCAGCCCGAGCACTTCCGGCAGCTCCGACGACACGACGATCAGCGCGACGCCGCGCTTCGCGAGCGCGAAGATCAGCCGGTAGATCTCGGCCTTCGCGCCGACGTCGACGCCGCGCGTCGGTTCGTCGAGGATCAGCACCCGAGGATCGGCCAGCAGCATCCGCGCGAGCACGGCCTTCTGCTGGTTGCCGCCGGACAGGCTCGCGATCGGCAGGAACGGGTGCGCTGCGCGCACCGACAGCCGCTGCATCTCGGTGCGGATCGCAGCGAGTTCGGCGGCCGCGTCGATCCGCCCGCGCGCGGCGAAACGGCGCAGCACCGACAGCGTGATGTTGTGGCCGACACCGAGCTGCGGCACGATCCCGTGGCGCTTGCGATCCTCGGGCACCATCGCGATGCCCGCGCGGATCGCATCGGCCGGCGAGCGGATCGCGAGCGGCTGGCCGTTCATCCGCACGGTTGCCGTGCTCGCGCCCGGATACGCGCCGAAGATCGCCTGCATCAGCTCGGTACGGCCCGCGCCGACGAGCCCGGCGACGCCGAGGATCTCGCCGCGCCGCACGCTGAACGACACGTCGTCGACGCGCTTGCGGCGCGGATTCGCCACGTCATGACAGGTCACGTTGCGCGCGTCCAGCACGACGTCGCCGATCTCGTGCGGCTCGCGCGGATACAGGTTGCCGATCTCGCGGCCGACCATCATCGCGATGATCCGGTCGGTGGTCAGCGCGCGCATCGGCTCCGTCGCGACATGGCGGCCGTCGCGGATCACGGTCACGGTGTCGCAAACCGCGTCGACTTCGTCGAGCTTGTGCGAGATGTACACGCACGCGACGCCGCGCCGCTTCAGGTCGCGCACGATGTCGAGCAGGATGCGCGTCTCGGCGGCGCTCAGCGACGACGACGGCTCGTCGAGGATCAGCAGCTTCGCGCGCTTGTTCAGCGCCTTCGCGATCTCGATCAGCTGCTGGTGGCCGCCGCCGTAGTTCATCACCGGCTGCGCGACGTTGATCGCGTCGATCCGCAGCTCGCGCAGCAGCGCCTCCGAACGCCGCACCATTTCCGCGTAGTGCATGCGCCCGCCGGGCAGCGTGATCTCGTTGCCGAGGAAAATGTTCTCGGCGACCGACAGCTCGGGCACCAGCATCAGTTCCTGGTGGATGATCACGATGCCCGCGCGTTCGGTGTCGCGCACGCCGGACGCGGCGAACGGCGCGCCTTCCCAGCGGATCTCGCCGTCCCACGTGCCGTGCGGGTAGACGCCCGACAGCACCTTCATCAGCGTCGACTTGCCGGCGCCGTTCTCGCCGCACAGGCCGACGCACTCGCCGGGGCGCACGGTCAGGTCGATGCCGTCGAGCGCCTTCACGCCGTCGAATGCCTTGACGATGCCGCGCATCGTCAGCAAGGGTTCGGTCATACGTTCATTGCCTCGCAGTGCGCACGCGGTCGCGCCAAGGGCCGGCGGCAGCTCGCCGGCCGCACCTCGCCGGCCGCACCTTGCCGGCCACGTGCATCGTACCCATCGAGCGGTTACTGGCTCGCGAGCTGGGCCTGGGTGTAGAAGCCGTCCTTCACGACGACGTCGACGTTGCGCTTGGTCAAGAGCGTCGGCTGCAGCAGCACCGTGTCGACCTTCTTCTTGCCGTTGTCGTATTGCGCGTTGAACGCGGGCTTCGCCCCCTTCGCGAGATCGACCGCGAGCTTCGCGGCTTCGCTCGCGATCAGCTTCAGCGGCTTGTAGACGGTCATCGTCTGCGTGCCCGCGATCACGCGCTTGACGGCCGCGAGATCCGCATCCTGCCCGGACACCGGCACCTTGCCGGCCAGGTGCTGTGCGGCGAGCGCCTGGATCGCGCCACCCGCGGTGCCGTCGTTCGACGCGACGATCGCATCGATCTTGTTGTTGTTCGCGGTCAGCGCATCCTCGACGATCCGCAGCGCGGTCGATGCGCTCCACTCCGGCACCCATTGCTGGCCGACGACCTTGATGTCGCCGCGGTCGATCGCCGGCTTCAGCACCTTCAGCTGGCCCTCGCGCAGCATCTTCGCGTTGTTGTCGGTCGGCGCGCCGCCGAGCAGGAAATAATTGCCCTTCGGCTTCGCATCGAACACGCCCTGCGCCTGCAGTTCGCCGACCTTCTGGTTGTCGAACGAGATATACGCGTCGACGTCCGCGTCGAGGATCAGGCGGTCGTACGACACGACCTTGATGCCGGCCTTCCTCGCTTCGGCGACGACGTTGCCGAGCGTCTTCGAATTGAACGGGACGATCACGATCACGTCGACGCCGCGCGAGATCAGGTTCTCGATCTGCGAGATCTGACGCTCCTCGCTCGCGTCGGCCGATTGCACGGATACCTTGGCACCGAGCTTCGTCGCCGCCGCGACGAAGTAATCGCGATCGCGCGACCAGCGCTCGACGCGCAGGTCGTCGATGCAGAAGCCGATCTCGGGCTTGTCCTTGCTCGCATGCGCGAGCGGCGCGCCCAGCGCGAGCATCGCCAGCGCAGCGGCGCCGGCAAGCGAACTCAATACGGTACGACGCGTCACGGATTTCATTGTCTCCACTCCTTGTTATGGAACCACCTCACGAACGCCGGGCGGCCGCCGGAATGGGCCGCCCGCATCGAGTCACTGCAGCGCGCGTCACGCGCCCGTTGCAAACACCGGTTCGAGCGCGCGGTAAAGCGCGCGAAACGTCGGCCGCCGCCTGTCGCGATACCACGTGTGCCGGGCGAGGTCAGGCTCGCGCACCGCGACGACCGGCGGTTGCGGGCACACGTCGCCGAGCGGCGTATCGGGTTCGAGCGCGAGACGCGCAAGGCGCGCGGCGCCCAGCGCCGGACCGACCTCGCCACCCGCGCGCAGCGTCAGCGCGCGTCCGCTCAGGTCGGCGAGCATCTGCGTCCAGTAAGCGCTGCGCGAGCCGCCGCCGATCACCGTGATGCCGGCGGGCTCGAGCCCGGCCGCGTGCAGCGCGTCGATGCCGTCGAGCAGCGCGAAGCCGACGCCTTCGAGCGTCGCGTTCGCGAGATCCGCGCGCTGTGTATCGGGCGTCAGTCCATAAAAGACGCCCTTCGCATTCACGTCGTTGTGCGGCGTGCGCTCGCCGCTCAGGTAAGGCAGGAACCACGGGCGGGTCGCGCGCGCGTTCGCCTCGGCATCGGCGAGCAACGCCGCGACGCCGTCGTAACCGGTCAGTTGCGCGGTGAAGTCGATGCAGCCGGCCGCGTTCAGCATCACCGACATCAGGTGCCAGGTAGCGGGCAATGCGTGACAGAAGCTGTGCACCGCCGATTCGGGGTTGGCGCGAAACCCGTCCGACACCGCGAAATACACGCCCGACGTGCCGAGCGACAGCAGTGCATCGCCGGGCCGCACGATCCCGACGCCCACCGCGCCGGCCGCGTTGTCGCCACCGCCGGCCACCACCGGGATCTCGCGCAGCCCGAGTGTGCGCGCGACGGCCGGCAGCAACGTGCCCGTCACGCGGTTGCCCTCGAACACCGCCGGCATCTGCGCGCGCGACAGCCCGCACACGTCGAGCAGCGTATCGTCGTAGTCGCGCTTCGCGACGTCGAGCCACAGCGTGCCGGCGGCATCCGACGGATCGGTTGCGAACGCACCGGTCAGCCGGTAGCGCAGATAATCCTTCGGCAGCAGCACGTGCGCGATGCGCGCGAACACGTCGGGCTCGTGCCGGCGCACCCACAGCAGCTTCGGCGCGGTGAAGCCCGGCATCGCGACGTTTCCGGCCACCGTGCGCAGCGCGGGCGCGAGCCGCTCGAGTTCCGCGCACTCCGCATCCGCACGGCCGTCGTTCCACAGGATCGCGGGGCGCAGCACGTCGCCGTGCGCGTCGAGCAGCGTCGCGCCGTGCATCTGGCCGGTGAGCCCGAGTGCGGCAATGTCGCGCGGATCGATGCCGCCTGCACGGGCTTCGGCGACAACCGTGGCGAGCGCGCCGCAGGCGGCGTCCCACCAGTCGTGCGGTGCCTGTTCCGACCAGCGCGGCCGCGGCCGGCTCACCGTCAACGGGCGGCTCGCGCTCGCCCGCACCGCACCGTCGCGGTCGAGCAGCACCGCCTTCACGCCCGACGTGCCGAGATCGAGTCCGAGATACATGGCGTCAGCGCAGCCCGTAGATCGCCTGGTTCACGATGTTCTCGAGCCGCTCCTGCGCGCCGCTCGCGTGCCGTGGGTCCACGCCGCGCGCGAGCGCATCGTCGGCGAGCGACTGCAGCGTGTAGCCGCCCGACAGGATCTTGCGCCCGAACGCATCGTCCCACTGCGCGTAGCGCTGCCGGCGCAGCGCATCGAGCCGGTCGTTCTCGACCAGCACCGCCGCGCGCTCGAGCGCGAGCGCGAGCACGTCGATCGCGCCGATGTGCCCGTAGAACAGGTCTTCCGGATCGATGCTCTGGCGCCGCACCTTCGCGTCGAAGTTCATCCCGCCGGTCGTGAAGCCACCGTGGCGCAGGATCTCGTAGAACGCGAGCGTCAGCTCCTCGACGCTGTTCGGGAACTGGTCGGTGTCCCAGCCGTTCTGCGGGTCGCCGCGGTTCGCGTCGACGCTGCCGAACACGCCGAGCGCGAACGCGTTCGCGATCTCGTGATGGAACGAATGGCCGGCGAGCGTCGCGTGGTTCGCCTCGATGTTCACGCGAATTTCGTTCTGCAATCCGTACTGCACGAGAAAGCCGTGCACGGTCGCGACGTCGTAGTCGTACTGGTGCTTGGTCGGCTCCTGCGGCTTCGGCTCGATCAGCAGCGCGCCGTTGAAGCCGATCCGGTGCTTGTGCTCGACGACCATCGACAGGAAGCGGGCGAACTGCTCGCGCTCGCGCTTCAGGTCGGTATTGAGCAGCGTCTCGTAGCCTTCGCGGCCGCCCCACAGCACGTAGTTCTCGCCGCCGAGCCGGTGCGTCGCGTCGAGCGCATGGCACACCTGGGTCGCGGCCCACGCGAACACGTCGGGGTTCGGGTTGGTCGCGGCGCCGGCCGCGAAGCGCGGGTGCGAGAACAGGTTCGCGGTGCCCCACAGCAGCCGCACGCCGCTCGCCTGCTGGCGCTCGCCGAGATAGTCGACCATCCGCGCGAGATTGGCCGCGTATTCGCGCAGGGTGTCGCCTTCCGGCGCGACGTCGGTGTCATGAAACGTATAGAAGGGCGTGCCGAGCTTCGTGAAGAACTCGAAGGCCGCGTCCGCCTTCATGCGCGCACGTTCGAGCGCGTCGCCCGGCTGCTGCCACGGCCGCCGGAACGCGCCCTGCCCGAAGATGTCGTGCCCCGGCCACACGAACGTGTGCCAGTAGCAGACCGCGATCCGCAGATGCTCGGCGAGCGTCTTGCCGAGCACGCGCTTCTCGGGGTCGTAATGGTGGTAAGCCAGCGGGTTGTCCGACTGCGGGCCTTCGTAGCGAATCGCGGGGATGTGTTCGAAATACGACATGGCGTCTCCGTGCAGGGTCTTGTTGCAGTGCAACGCGCGTCGCGACGACGCACGCGGCCGAATTCGGTTGGCTGGATCGTGCCCGCGCGCCTGCCGGCCGGCAATTGCGAAATTGCGCACCGCGCTTAACGTTTCTTGCCAGCCGCTGCGCGCGGTGCACGTTCCGTCCTACAATCGCCGGACACCAGAGAACCGCGCGCCGCCGCCCCGGGCGCGCCCCGGAGACAACGGCACGACGCTCGCTGCGGCGCGCCCCCGAGACCGACATGACCCGCGCCCCTTCCGCCCAGACACCGCACCGCATCGCGCTGCTGTTCAACGCGAACAAGGTCTACGACCGCGAGATCATCAGCGGCATCGGCCAGTACCTGCACACGACGCGTGTCGTGTGGGACCTGTTCCTCGAAGACGACTTCCGCTGCCGGCTCGCCGGCATCGAACGCTTCGACGGCGACGGCATCATCGCGGACTTCGACGATCCGGCCGTCGCCGATGCGCTCGCCGGTTCGCCGCTGCCGATCGTCGCGCTCGGCTCGTCGTACGAGGATCCGGCGCAGTATCCGGACGGCGTCCCATATATTGCGACCGACAACCCGAAGCTCGTGTCGCTCGCCTATACGCACCTGATCGGCGCCGGGCTCGCGCATTTCGCGATGTACAGCCTGCCGGTCGCGCAGGAGAACCGCTGGGCGCAGCAGCGCGAGCACGCGTTCGACCGGCTCGCGCGCGCGGACGGGCTCGACGCGCCGATCTACCGCGGCCTGTCGACGAGCGCCTCGGGCTGGAATCACGCGATCGAGCAGTTGATCGGCTGGCTGCATGCGCTGCCGAAGCCCGTCGGGATCATCGCGGTCACCGATGCACGCGCGCGGCATCTTCTGCAGGCGTGCCTGATCGCCGGCATCGCGGTGCCGGAACAGGTCGCGATCATCGGCATCGACAACGATCCGCTCACGCGCACGCTGACGCGCATTCCGTTGTCGTCGGTGATCCAGGGCACCGAGGAAATGGGCCGCACCGCCGCGCACCTGCTGCACCGGATGCTGCGCGGCGCGCGTTTTCCCGGACAGCGCATCCTCGTGCCGCCGGTCGGCATCAACGTGCTCGAATCGACGCGCCACCAGCCGCTCGCGAGCCCGCACGTGATGCGCGCGCGGCATTTCATCCGGCAGTACGCGTGCCAGGGGATCAAGACCGAACAGGTCGCCGACTATGTCGGCGTGTCGCGCTCGCTGCTCGAAGAGCACTTCCGGCGCGAACTTCAGCGCACCGTGCACCAGGAAATCCTGCGTCACAAGCTCGAGGCCGCGCAGACGCTGCTCGCGGGCCGCCATGCGTCGAGCGCGGAAGTCGCGATCCGCTGCGGCTTCACGTCGTTGCAATACATGTACGCGGTGTTCCGCCGCGAACTCGGCTGCACCCCGCGCGAATACCAGGCGCGCGCGGCGTCGGCTCACTGAATTCACCGCCCACGAGCGACCCTACTCATGCATATCGATACCGACTCTCCCCGCCCGGCATCCGGCGTCGGCCGCGTTCCGTCCGAGCCGTGGGGCACGCTGCCCGGCGGCGATCCGGTGCGGCGCTATACGCTGCGCAACGCGCACGGCATGCGCGTCGTTGTCAGCGATCTCGGCGCGACCGTCGTGTCGTGGCTCGCCCCCGACCGCACCGGGCGCTTCGCCGATATCGTGCTGGCGCACGACACGCCGGCCGACTACGTCGAATCGGGCGCGTACCTCGGCGCGACGGTCGGCCGCTGGGCGAACCGGATCGCGCATGCGCGCTTCACGCTCGACGGCGTCGACCACACGCTCGACCGCAACGAGAACGGCAACCTGCTGCACGGCGGCGCGAGCGGCTTTCACCGCACGCGCTGGGACGTGGTCGACGATCGCGGCGGGCTGACGCTGCGGCTCGATTCGCCGGAAGGCGATGCGGGATTTCCGGGCAACGTGAGCGTGCAGGTGCGTTACACGCTCGATGACGACGGCACGCTGACGATCGACTACGCGGGCGTGACCGATGCGCCGACGCCGCTGAACCTGACCCATCACAGCTACTTCAACCTGAGCGGGCGCGCGGGCAGCGACGTGCGCGGCCACCTGCTGCAGATCGACGCCGACGCGTTCGTCGAAGTGGACGACGCGCTGATCCCGACCGGCACCGCCGACGTGACGGGGAGCGCGTTCGATTTCCGGCAGAGCGCGCCGATCGGCGCGCGTCTCGACTGGCCGCATGCGCAGCTCACGCGCGGGCGCGGCTTCGACCACTGCTATGTCCTGCGCGACCCCGAGCGCGGCGTGCGGCCCGTCGCATCGATCTACGATCCGGAAAGCGGTCGGGAGCTTGACGTGTCGACGGATCAGCGCGGGTTGCAGCTCTACACGGGCAACTATCTGGACGGTGTGCGCGTGAGCGGCGGCGTGGCGTGCCGACGGCACGCGGCGCTGTGCGTCGAAGCCGGGTTCTTTCCGAACCAGGTCAACATGGACGCGTTGCGCGACGAAACCATTCTCGGTCCCGGCGACACCTATCGCCAGACGACCCGGTATCGAGTCGGAGTGCGCGCGTAACGAACACGTCGATCGGGGCGCCGGCGCGCACGGCGCGGCCCCTCGCACGCGGCACGACAGCCGCTCGTATGGCGGGTGCCTTTGAGGGTCAATGCCGAGACACTGCGGCGAGCGACGCCTGACGCCGAGCACGCTCGACTGGAATGCGACCCATGTGAACAGCGGTGGCTTCGCTCGTCCGGACGGAAATGACACGCGGTTGAAAAATCGTCCGCGGTTCCGGGGCGCAGCCGTGCTCTGAAGCCGTTCTTCCGCCCCGACCGTCAGGATCAAGGCGGATGATCGACCTGCGCCATATCGATCGCGCTGGTGGCGCGGCGCCATGTGCGCGACCTAATCGCGCTCGGCGAAACCGCGTGGCAGGTGCTGCCGGCCGTGCTGCCGCGCAACGGCGAACGCGGCGGCAAGGGCGACGCGTAACGTCCGCGAATGCTGGCCGCGCGGGACGTCGCGGCGCTAGCCGATGTCGTCCTGCCCGCCGCCCTGCAGCGCGAGCGCCGCGTTCACGAGCCCGACCTGCGCGAGCGTGAACGGGAAGTTCCCGCACATGCGTCGCGCCTTCACGTCGTATTCCTCGGACAGCAGCCCGACGTCGTTGCGCAGGCCGAGCAGCCTCGCGAACAACGCATGTGCGTCGTCATCGCGGCCCTGCATCCGGTAGACCTGCGCGAGCCAGAACCCGGCCGCGACGAACGCGCCCTCGTCGCCTTCGCATCCGTCCTCGAAACGCGGCGGGCGATAGCGGAACGGCAAGCCGTCGTCGACGAGTTCGCGTTCGATCGCGGCGACCGTCGCGACGACACGCGGATCGCGCGCGTCGAGCATCCCCGTCAACGGAATCAGCAGCAGGCTGATGTCGAGGCCGTCGCCGTCGAACCGATCGACGAAGCGGCCGAGCTGCGCGTGGTAGCCGTGCTCGAGCACGGCCGCATGGACCGTGTCGGCCCAGCGCCGCCACACGTCGAGCGGCGCGTGGTGGCCGAACGCGCGCGCGGAGCGGTACGCGCTTTCGACGGCGGCCCACACCATCACCTTCGACGACGTGAACGGGTGCCGGCCGCTGCGCACCTCCCAGATCCCTTCGTCCGGCTCGCGCCAGATCGTCGCGAGATGTTCGATCAGCCGCCGTTCGAGCATCCACACGTCGTCGTCGGGCGGCAGCCCGTGCCGGCGCGCCTGGTACAGCGCGGCCAGCACCTCGCCGTACACGTCGAGCTGCTGCTGTTCCGTCGCCGCGTTGCCGAATCGCACCGGCCGCGCACCCTCGTAGCCGGACAGGTGAGCGGCCTCCCATTCGTCCGCACGCCGGCCGCCATCGGCCGTATACAGCACCTGCAGTTGCGACGGATGATCGGCGATCGCGCGCACGAGCCAGTCGCGCCAGCGCGCGGCCTCGTCGCGATAGCCGCAGCGCACGAGCGCGCGCAGCGTGAAGCTCGCGTCGCGCAGCCAGCAGAACCGGTAATCCCAGTTGCGCGAGCCGCCGAGGCACTCCGGCAGCGAACTCGTCGGCGCCGCGACGATCCCACCCGTACGCTGGCTCGACAGCAGCTTCACAGTGATCAGCGCGCGCTCGATCGCGTCGCGATACGGGCCCCCCTCCGCATTGCACGTGGACCACGCGCGCCAGAATGCCTGCGTGTCGCGCAGCGATGCGCACGCATCGGGGACCGACGGCGGCCGGTCGTACGAGCGCGCGTAACTGATGCAGAAGTCGACGCGCTCGCCCGCCGCGATGCGCTGCGTGCCGACGAGCCGGTCGCCCTTCACGTCGAGCCGCGCGTCGGTGTCGAGCCACATCGCGTCGCCGCCCGTCATCATCCGCCAGCGCCGGTCGAAGCAGCGGCACCACGGCAGCGCGCGGCCATAGTCGAAACGCACCCCGAGATCGATATCCAGCGCGACCGTCCCGCGCACACCGCGCACGCTGCGGATCAGGCACGGATCGGGCGCGGCCCAGCTCATCCAGTCGATCACGACGATGCAGCCCGACGACGTGTCGAACGTCGTTTCGAGAATCGCCGTGCCGGGCAGGTAGCGGCGTGTCGCGCGGGCCGCACGGTCGCGCGGCGACAGCCGGAACCGCCCGTTCTCCGGCGTGCCGACGAGCGCGGCGAAGCACGGCGGTGAATCGAAATCCGGCCAGCACAGCCAGTCGATGCTGCCGTCGCGCGCGACGAGCGCGGCGCTGCGGCCGTCGCCGATGAGTGCGTAATCCTCGATCCGCATCGCGTCACCGGTTCCATTTGCGCGCGGCGGCAAACCTTGTCGCGAGCACCGCGACAGCCGCGCCGAGCGCGAGCGAGCATGACGCACCGCGCCCGGCCTCCGCGACATTGCGGCGCGCGTCGTCGCCGAACGCGTGGGCGGGCGCGCGGCCGACGCCGGTGTGCGCACCCGTGATCGTGAAGGTCCTCACGTTCGGTTCCTCCCTTTTTGAGCATGGCCGACACGCTGCCGCCGTTGCATGCAAGCGGTGCGGCGTCGACCCCGTGGCAAGCGGCGTGCCGCGCCGCAGCCGCTCGATTCCGGTACATGCGCCGTCGGCGTGTCGCGCGATGCCGCACCCTGCGACGCCCGCGAAGCACCGCCCTGTTTTCAACGGCATGCAATGCCAGATGCGCGCCGGGAAAACGCGTCGGAGGATCGCGATCGGGTCAGGACCGCCGCGGGCGGGCGGCCGCCGCGCGGAAATAGCCACTGTGCAGCACCATGTCGCTGCCGCCGTCGGCCAGCACGTCCACGCACGCGGTTTCGATCCGCGCGCGGCCGCGCTCGAATGCATCGAGCAGATCGGCCTCCAGCGCGGACTGCGCGCCGAAATGATCTTCCAGCGCCTCGACCGTGATCGCAAAGGTCTGCGGCGTGCCATCGACGTCGACGACGAAGCGCAGCTGCAGCGCCGCGCCGTCGAATGCGGGCGGCGCGTCGGTCAGCGTCACGCGGCGGGAATCGGCCGGCATCGGCTTACGCGCCGCGCGCCGCGAGACGATCGACGAGCGCGCCGTTGAACGCGGGCGGATCGACGGGCGCGCGGCGCGTGATCGGGTTGCCCTCGCGCGCTTCGGCGAACGTGCGGTCGACCTTCACGCGCGCGCCCTTGCGCCCTTGTCGACGTGCCGGAATTCCTGGATCTCGTCACGCTCCCGAGAAATCACGTCGACCTGCGCGCCTTCGGCCGCAAGCGTGCGCCGCGGTTCGACGCGTTCGGCTTCCTCGAAGCCGTCGACCGCGAGGATGGCGACCTTGCAATGCTCCAGCCTGCTGCTCATGAATGCCTCCGTCGGTGTGGCGGCACATCTCATGCCGTACCGGTCGCGTAGCAAGCGGCGTGCCGGCCGTGCATGCCGATCGCGGCGTCCGCCGGAGAGCGACTCATGCACGTTCGCATCGGCACGCGCACGCTGCCGCCCGTGCGCCACCTCGGGTTCCGGTGTCGCATCGAAACGGCGTTTGCGGCGATACGGATCGAGCTTGCCGGTCATCGCGTCACCCTCCGTCGCGCAACGTCATGCGGCGTGCTTCCGGCGCGCGGCGGTCTTCTTCGCCGCCTGCGTGCCGATGGCGCCGCGCCTTGCGACCGCGCGCTTTGCGGGGCGCTCGCGGCGCCCTTCGCGGACGCCTTCGCAGCCGGCTTGCGCCGCGCCCCCTTCGTTCGAGCTGACGCGAGGCCGGCTTCGGCGTCAGGGTGCGCGCAGCGCGGCATCGAACTCGGCGTGTGTCACGTCGAGCGCCACGTTGCATTCGATCGCGGCATCCTCGACGCGCGGTTTGCGCTCGTCCACCGCGCGCCGCGCACGATCGCACAACTGCGTGCGCACGCGCAGCCGGTCGGCCGCATCGAGCGATGCGTAGCGCTCGACGACGTCCGGATCGAACCGCAGGTCGACCGCGCAACGCCATTCGCGCGCGTCCTCGTCGGACGGCACGCGCACCCACGACACCTGGATCGTCAGCCGCCCGGATGCATCGTCCGCATGCACGACGACGGTCGACTGCGACGGAAAGCCGTTCGCGAGCGCGTGTTCGAGTTCGGTCACGCGCTGTGCCCGGTCGGTCTTGATGCTCATCGGCGCACGACGCCCAGCAGCAGCGTGACCAGGAAGATCACGACGAAGATGTAGAACAGGATCTTCGCGATCTCGACCGCACCGGCCGCGATGCCGCCGAAGCCGAACACGGCCGCGACGATCGCGATGATGAAGAAGATGATGGCGTATCGAAGCATGGAACCCTCCTGGATGACAGCCGTCGTCACCAAACGTCGTCGCCGGTCACGCATCGTGCTTGTGTTTCGGTTTGCCGTGAATCGGCGTGGACGCCATTTTCTCGAGCGCCTTCTCGCTCATCGATTCAGCCATCGACCTCGCCGGCGGTTTGAGGTCCGTCATTTTCGTTTTACCGCGCTTGGCCGACAGTGCGGCCCCTGCGGCACGCTGCTGGGCCTGGGATTTTGCTGGCATGGTTGCGCTCCTGTCATGGGTGCGCGGGCCGGCACGCTGCGCGGCCCGCGCGCGGTTGGCACGCCGGGCACGCCGTCACGCGCCGTCGCGACGTCGCAGGTCGGCCGCCGGAGTCTTCATCGCCCGGCGACAGGCCGTCTGCATTGTCGACCTGGCGGCTCGTGCCGCGGCGCACGGCGGCCGTCAGGGACACTTCGCCGTCCGGCGGGCGTAAGTCGTCGCGTTCCGCCCGCGCTTGCGCGGGGGCGGCCGCTTCGGCAGTCTGCCTGGGTGCATCGACAGCGGCTTCCTCTTCGCCGCGGCCGTCGTCGAGAAACGGATTCGCGTCGAGTGCCTGCCGCAGTTCCTGCTGGAATTCGAGCGAAGACAACTGCAGCAGGCAAAGCGACTGCTGACGCCTCGGCGTGAGTGCCGGATGCAGTCGCATCGGTAGCGCAAGCGAGACGGGCATCGAAAGCCTCCTGACGGTTGGTATTTCGTCTACGGGATTCACGCAGCTTTCGTGCCAATCCGTCCGCGCAATGTGTGACACGGGTTTCGCTGGTTTGTACCCCGGTGCGGGACATGCCGGGGCCGCTTTTTTACAAGCGGGCGGCAACTTTGAGGCACGGATTTCACTCGCCGGCAAGCGCGCCCGGCCGCGCCGTCACCGCTGCGCATCGATATGGTCGACTGTCGAACGATCGAGAAATGCCGCAGTCAGTTCCGACAGTTGACGCAGCAGCCATGCCGCCAAGTCGCAGTGCCTGCTGCAGGATTCGCTCGCGGCACGCGCGCATCTCGTCTTCGCCAACCGCGTGTGCCGCCGTGACGAGCACGGCGTACGCGGCGATCTCGACCTGCTCGACCGCATGACCGGCCAGCGCACCCTTCACCGCGTCGCCGGTCGCCGACATCCTGCTCGCGACCCGTCGGTTCGCGGTGCAGCGTGGCGAACGCGTACGGAAAGCGCGTGTCCAGCGCGGGCCGCCCAACGACACTTCGCGTGGCCGGCGCACCGGATCGAAACCGCGCCACTCGCCGTCCTGCCGGTCGCCTTCGGTGCGCGCGACCGACTTCGCGCCGGTCGCGCGCAGCACGTCTTTCGCGGTCGCCGCGGTATCGGGCGTCACACCCGTGGCGGTCGCGGTCGCGTCGTTTCGTGCACGACCGGTCATTGGTTGGGTTTGCGCTCGCGATCACGACCGGCGGTGCCGGGCTCGGGATCGGGATCGGGCACGTCTGGCCGCGTCGGCGTGACGGTCCGCTGGTCGGGGCGCAGCACCACGCCCGTATCGTGCTCGCCACTGCGATGGACACGCACGCGGTTCTCGACGTCCCGCACGCACATGCAACTGTCGGCCAGATCCTCGATGTCGTGCTTCATCCAGCGCGCCGGCACCGTGCCGTCGAGTTCGACGCGACCGTCGTGCACCTCTACGGTCACGTCGCTCACGTCGATGTCGAGCGCACACGCGAGCCGTTCGCAGACATCCTCGCGGATTCGCTCGTCCGAGCGCGTATAGCCTTTCGGCCCGCGACGACGACGCTGCACGTCGCGTTCGGCATCGTCGCCGAAACCCGGCAGACCGGTGGCGTTGCCGCCGTAGCGCACGTTGCCGCGTGGGTCGCCCGTGTCGCATTCGCCGCCGTACCAGCCCATCCGGTCATGGCCGCGGAACGCCGGGCGATCGTCGCCGTACGGGCCCTCCCGGTTGCCGCGATCCTGCGCATGGCGGCCGGGTTCGTCGTAGCCGCGTTCGGCTGCCCGCGTCGGCTCGCGCGCGGTTCCCGGCCAGCCCGCGTCGGCCCTGCCGCGCCGCTGGCCGACCGGCCGCGCGGCGCGTTCACTCCATTCGCTGCCCCAGTCTTGCGGCCCCACGTTCTCGCTCGTGAACCGAGGGCAAGCCGGGTCATCGTCTTCTTCCGGCCACGGTGCAGGGTCGTCCGGCATGCCGTGCTCGCCGGCGTCCCGGTATGCGCGGTCGGTGCGCTCCCGCCACTCGGGCGGACCGCCGCGTTGGCCATGCCTTCCAGGATATCGTCGTTGCATGGTGTCCCTCCTTGCTCGCGCGTGTGCCACCCCCGGCCCTATGCCGTGCGCGGCACACAGTGGACGGATCGATCGCAAATCGCGTGCCGACATCGGCGCCGGCGCCCGTCACATTCCGCGCGTCACATTCGGTTGGCGACATCGATCTGCCGCCAGACGCGCCGATCAAGCGCCCTGCCCAGGCACAGTTGGCCAGCGGCCCTGACCGGGCGCCCAATCTGCAACGCGATTGCAGTTTTTGCGTACCGGGGCCACGAGGCGCCGCCGGCGCCCGATTCGTCCGCGTCCTGCGCGTTTTCCTGACGGCGAAACGGGCTGCGCATGTCAAGCGCGCCGCGCGTGACCGTCAACCGACGCCACAACGATGCCGGCGACGCTTGCTCGCCGCTTGGTTCGAACGTGATCGCGTTGCATGACACCTCCCGTACTGAATGGACACACCCTGCAATCGTCGTGCCACGGCACCGGACGAAGCGACCGCACGGCGCTCCGATCGGGAACGCAGCCGACGGAGATTGCCGCCGAATTCGGCCCGAACCAGGCCGGCATTGTCGGTGCGCTGCGTACCGACGATGACGGCATGGGCCAGCGGCATGGAGATTGCGCACCGCTCGACAATCGATGGCGCCTTCCCAGGAGATCCTCGCCGATGACGCGACCGCCGAGCACGACCAGCGCTGCCCCTCGCATCTACTGCCTGCCGCTGACGTTCGCGTTGGATCGCGAGGCATGGCTGCGGTGCGTTGGCCGCGCCGCCAGGATGGGCTTCTCGCGCATCCTGACAACGCTCGCCGCATGCGATGCGACCGCACGCGAGCGCGCCGAGCAGCTCGCCGCTTACGCCGACGCCGCACGAGCCAACGGCCTGGCACTCGATCTGGTGGTCGAGCTTCAGACGCCCCGCCCCGCGCCGTCGTTCGCTGTCGACGGCGCTTACGCAGCCGATTTCGTCCCCGCCCCCCACCGCGCGCTTCCGGTCGAAGCATCGCCGCCCGCGGCACCGGCCGCGTCGCATGAGGACGAGCTGGCCGAGCGCTTGATCGCCCTGGCCGGGTTCGGTATCGGCGGCTTCTGCCTGCGGGGCATCGACGCAGTGCCGATCTCGACATGGTCGAACTGCCTGGCACGTGTGCGCGACACGCGGCCGGGCACGGCGTTTTTTGCATGGACGCCCGGCTTGCCGCGCGCGCGCATGATCGACGCCGCCAATGCCTGCTTCGACGGCGTGTTCCTGTCGTCGTGCTGGTGGGACTTGCGTGCCGCATGGCTGCTCGACGAGCATGCGGACCTGGCAACGAGCCCGTGCCGCATCGCGTTGGCCGACGATCCTTTCGGCGCGCGCGCGCTCGACGCCACGCCACCCCGGCACCGGATGCTGGCTTGCCAGCGCGCACTCGCCGTCGCCTTCGAGCTCGGTGACGGCGTCCTCGTGCCGGCCGGAATGGAATTCGCGTGGTCCGATTCGGTCTGGCGAGCCATTCGCACGCCCGCCGACCTGAACGCCGCCTGGCAGGCCGCCGGGCTCGGCTTCGCCGACGCCATCGCACGCGGGAACGCTTGCTTGGCGCGCCGGTCCGCCGCCATGGCGGGCCTGGACGGCGGAGTCGAGTTGCAGCGGCTGGCTGGCCCGTCCGCGCCGATCGCGGTGTTCGCGCGCGTCCCCCGCGACCGTCGGCGCCGCGAACTGCTGCGGCTCGTCGCCGCCAACGTCAGCCTGTCGGACACCGCGTCGATCGACGCGGCCGGCTGGTCGTGGCACGACTGCACGCAGGTGCAGGCGCTGGACGACGACGACACGCCGGTCGGCGCCCCGAAACCGCTCGACACCCTGCGGCTGGCGCCCGGCGAGGTGCGCGCGTGGCGCGCCACGCGCCCGGCGCCGGTGGCCAGCCGTGCCGCGCGCGCGCAAGGCGACGGCCATGCCGCAGGCAAGGCCGTGCGGATCGCAGAGGACGCGGTGCACGCACCGCGCCTCTTCATCGATGCCATCACGCCCGCCGTGGACAATGGCCGTTTTGCGGTCAAGTGCGTTGCCGGTGAGGCGGTCCGCGTCGAGGCCGACATCGTCATCGACGGGCACGACGTACCTTCCGCCGTGCTGCTCTGGCGACCGGCCGATGCAGCCGACTGGCGCGAAATCGACATGGTGCCGCTCGGCAACGACCGCTGGACGGCCGAATTCCGGCCGGACCGGATCGGCCGCCATGAATTCACGATCGAGGCGTGGCGCGATCCGTACGTCAACTGGTGCCGCGAAGTCCGCAAGAAGTTTGACGCCGGACAGGACATCGCGCTCGAACTGCGCGAAGGCGCGCTGATCCTTGCCGACATCGCGCGACACGCCGCCACCGCCCGCGCGCGCTTGGCGCTCGAACGGGCGAGCCGCGTCGACGGTTCGCTCGATGCCGGCCACACACTCTCTGCGCTGACAGCCCCGACGCTGGCCGATGCCGTGGCAGCCGCCCGCTTCCGCCCGTTCGTCTTGCGCCACTTACCGCCACAGGCCGTCGACGTCGAGCCTGCGCTGGCCGGATTCGCGAGCTGGTACGAACTGTTCCCGCGTTCGCAAGGCAACGATCCGTCCCGTCACGGCACCTTCGATGACGTGATTGCGCGCCTGCCTGCGATCCGCGCAATGGGGTTCGATGTGCTCTACTTTCCGCCGGTCCATCCGATCGGCACGAAGCATCGCAAGGGTCGCAACAACAGCAAGTGCGCCACCCCCGACGACCCCGGCAGCCCGTATGCGATCGGCTCCGACGACGGCGGCCACGACGCGCTTCACCCGGCGCTGGGCACGTTCGACGATTTCCGGCGCCTGAACGAGGCTGCGCACGCACATGGCCTGGCGCTCGCACTCGACTTCGCGGTGCAATGCTCGCCCGATCACCCGTGGCTCACATCCCATCCGGGCTGGTTCGACTGGCGTCCCGACGGCACGCTGCGCTATGCGGAAAACCCGCCGAAGAAGTACGAGGACATCGTCAACGTCGATTTCTACACGCACGACGCCATGCCGGGCCTGTGGCTTGCCTTGCGCGACATCGTGCTGTTCTGGATCGGGCATGGCGTCACGCTGTTTCGCGTCGACAACCCGCACACCAAGCCGCTGCCGTTCTGGGAATGGCTGATCGCGACGGTGCGCGCCGATCATCCCGAGGCGGTCTTCCTGAGCGAAGCGTTCACGCGGCCGAAGATGATGTACCGGCTCGCCAAGATCGGCTTCTCGCAGTCGTACACCTACTTCACCTGGCGCCATTCGAAACAGGAATTCATCGACTATCTGAGCGAGCTGACCCGGCCCGATATTGCTGCGTACTTCCGGCCGCATTTTTTCGTCAACACGCCCGACATCAATCCGGTGTTCCTGCAGACGAGCGGCCGCCCCGGCTTTCTGATTCGTGCCGCGCTCGCAGCGTTGCTCTCGGGGCTATGGGGTGTCTACAACGGTTTCGAATTGTGCGAATCAGCGGCACTGGCCGGCCGCGAGGAATATCTCGATTCGGAAAAGTACCAGCTCCGCGCGTGGAACTGGCAACGGCCCGGCAACATCACGAAGGAGATCGCGCAACTGAACCGTATCCGGCGCGCCCATCCGGCATTGCACACGCATCGCGGGTTGACCTTCTACAACGCGTTCGACCCGCACGTCCTGTACTTCGCCAAGGCCACGCCGCGTCGCGACGACGTCGTGCTTGCGGCGATCAATCTCGACCCGTTCGCCGCGCACGAAGCGGACTTCGAGGTGCCGCTGTGGGAGTGGGGCCTGCCCGACGATGCCACGCTGGCCGCGGAAGACCTGCTCGACGGCACGCGCTTTACCTTCCGCGGCAAGCGCCAGCATGTACGGCTTGCGCCTGACGCTCCGTATGCGATCTGGGCCGTGCGCCCGCTTGACGGCGAGGCTTCGCCATGAAACGAGAACCGTACTTCGAACGCCTCACCGGCGATCCACTCTGGTACAAGGACGCGGTGATCTATCAGTTGCATGTCAAGTCATTCTTCGACACCAACAACGACGGCATCGGCGATTTCGCCGGGGTGCTGGCCAAGCTCGACTACATCGCCGAGCTTGGCGTCGACGCGATCTGGCTGCTGCCGTTCTACCCATCGCCGCGACGCGACGACGGCTACGACATCTCCGCGTATCGCGACGTGCACACCGACTACGGCACGCTCGCCGACATCAAGCGGCTGATCGCGGCTGCGCACGCGCGTGGCATCCGCGTCATCACCGAGCTGGTCATCAACCATACTTCGGACGAGCATCCGTGGTTCCAGCGAGCACGCCGCGCGAAGCCCGGTTCGTCGCATCGCAACTACTACGTCTGGTCCGACACCGGTCGCGAATACGCCGGCACGCGCGTGATCTTCGTCGATACCGAGGTCTCGAACTGGTCCTACGACGAGGTCGCCGGCGCGTATTTCTGGCATCGCTTCTACTCGCACCAACCCGACCTCAACTTCGACAACCCCCAGGTCGTCAAGGAAGTACTCGCCGTGATGCATTTCTGGCTCGACCTCGGCGTCGACGGACTGCGCCTCGACGCCGTACCTTACCTGGTCGTGCGCGAAGGCACGTCGAACGAGAACTTGCCCGAAACGCACGAGATACTGCGCCGCATCCGCGCCGATCTGGACGCGCGATACCGGAACCGCATGTTGCTCGCCGAGGCCAATCAGTGGCCGGAGGACGTGCAGCAGTATTTCGGCAGCGGCGACGAGTGCCACATGGCGTTCCATTTTCCGCTGATGCCGCGCATGTACATGGCGATCGCGCGCGAGGACCGTTTCCCGATCACCGACATCCTGTGGCAGACGCCGCAGATCCCGTCGACGTGCCAATGGGCAATCTTCCTGCGCAATCATGACGAGCTGACGCTCGAGATGGTGACCGACAGCGAGCGCGACTATCTCTGGGAGGTGTACGCGAGCGACCGTCGCGCGCGGCTCAATCTCGGCATCCGGCGCCGCCTGGCGCCGCTGCTCGAGCGCGACCGGCGCCGCATCGAACTGATGAACAGCCTGCTGTTGTCGATGCCCGGCACGCCCGTGATCTATTACGGGGACGAAATCGGCATGGGCGACAACATTCACCTCGGTGACCGCGACGGCGTGCGGACCCCGATGCAATGGTCGTTCGACCGCAATGGCGGGTTCTCGCGCGCCGATCCGGAGCAACTGACCTTGCCGGCGATCCAGGGGGCGCTGTACGGCTACGAATCGATCAATGTCGAAACCCAGTCGCGCGATCCGCACTCGCTGCTGAACTGGACGCGGCGCATGATCGCCACGCGGCGCAACCACCACGCATTCGGGCGTGGCGCGATCGAGTTCCTGCAGCCGGTCAACCGCAAGGTGCTCGCGTACCTGCGCGAATACGAGAGCGACCCGCCGCTGCTGTGCGTGGCCAATCTGTCGCGCGCGTCGCAGGCGGTCGAGCTTGATCTTTCGCGCTTTGCGAGACGCACGCCGGTGGAACTGCTCGGCGGCTCGGCATTTCCGTCGATCGGCCAGCTGACCTACCTGCTGACGCTGCCGCCGTATGGCTTCTACTGGTTCGAGCTCAGCGACGATACGCAGGCGCCACGATGGAACGCCGAGCCCGCCGAGCAACTGCCGGAGTTCATCACCTTGGTCTGGCGTGCCGGCGAACCCGTGCTCAGCGCCGCACACCGCCAGGCGCTCGAGCAGAAGGCGCTGCCGCAGTACCTTCCGAAGCGGCGCTGGTTCGCCGCCAAGAACGGCAAGCTGCATCGCACCCGCCTCGAATGCATCACGGCGCTCGAAGGCACGCCGGCGCCGACCTTCCTGTGCGAGGTGGAAAGCGACGTCGAGACGGATGGGAAAACCGCCACGGAGCGCTATCTGCTGCCGCTCGCGGTCGCGTGGGATCGACCGGGCCTGCCGCCGCTGCCGGGCCAGCTCGCGCTGGCACGTATCCGATGCGGGCCGCAGGTCGGCTTCCTGACCGACGCGTTCGCCGTCGCGCCATTCGCGCGCGCGCTGTGCGACGCGATGCGCAGGCAGGCGCGCCTGCCCGTCGGCGGCCATGCCGACGACGGCGTGATCGAATGCGACGCTTCGGCCGCGCTCGTCGCCGACATGTATGGCGCGGACGCCGAGATCAACTGGATCGCGGCGGAGCAGACGAACAGCACGCTGGCGATCGGCCACGCGCTGGCGCTCAAGCTCGTGCGCCGCGTCGTCGCGGGCGCCCACCCCGAGGCGGAGATGGGGCGTTACCTGAGCGGGCACGGCTTCGCCAACGCGCCGGCGTGGCTCGGCGAAGTGCGCCGCCGCGATGCCGCCGGCGTGCCGCACACCCTCGCCATTCTGCAGGCCTTCGTCGAGAACCAGGGCAACGCGTGGGATTGGGCGCTCGAGACGCTGACGCGCCTGACCGAGGAACTGTCGCACGAAACCGACATGACCGACGCATCGGACGACGAGACCGCCGAGTACACGCGCTTTGCCGGCGTGGTCGGGCGGCGCCTCGGCGAACTGCACGGCGTGCTCGCCCAGCCGAGCGGGCAGCCGGACTTCGCGCCGCGGCGGGCAACGCCGGAGGACTGCGAGCGCTGGGCCGCCCGGGTCCGGGCCCAGGTCGACGAGGCGCTCGATCTGCTCGCGCTCGACCGGCAATGGAACGACCCGGCGACGGCGCAACTGGCCCGGCGGCTCGTCGATCAGCGCGCACAGCTGTTGGCGCTGGCCGAGCGGCTGTGCCGGGATGGCATCGGCACGTCGTGCCAGCGCATCCACGGCGATTTCCATCTCGGCCAGGTGCTGGTGGTGCAAGGCGACGCTTACCTGATCGATTTCGAGGGTGAGCCGGTGCGCTCGCTCGCCGAGCGGCGCGAAAAGGCCAGCCCGCTGCGTGACGTGGCCGGCCTGTTGCGCTCGCTCGACTATGTCGGCTATGCCGTCACGCATACCGGCGAGCAGATGCCGCAGCCGCTGCTGGCGCGCCGCGACGCATTCCTGCGCGATGCGATGGATCGCGCCGCCACGGCGTTCCTCGACGCATACCGAGCCACCGTCTGCACGGCGCCGCCCGACCTGGCCGAATGCGCGGGCCGCGCGGCCCTGCTGGATGCGTTCCTGCTCGAAAAGGCCGCCTACGAAATCGTCTACGAATTCCGGAATCGTCCGGCGTGGGTGCCGGTTCCGCTGTACGGGATGGCCGAGCTCGCCAAGCGGCTGCTTGCCAGGCATGGGGAGACGCCACGTGGCTGAGGACCGCTCCGATCCGCTCGCCGGCCTCTGCGAGGCGAGCCTGCAAGCCCTGCTCAACGGGCGGCATGCCGATCCGTTCGCCGTGCTCGGGCCGCATCGCGTCGACGGCCGCTGGCTCGTGCGCGCATTTCTGCCCGGCGCGCACGCGGCTTCGCTCGACCTCGACGACGACATCCGCGTGCCGATGGTGCATGCGCATCCCGACGGCCTGTTCGTCGGCACCCTGCCGGACAGCGGCCAGGCCGTCGCGCCTGCGTACCGGCTGCGCGTGCGCTGGCCGGCCGCCGAGCAGGTTGTCGAGGACCCGTACGGCTTCGGCCTGCTGCTCGGCGACTTCGACCTGCACCTGCTCGCGGAAGGCCGGCATCTCGAGCTCGGCAACTGCCTCGGCGCGCAGCCGATGACGATCGACGGCACGCCGGGCGTGCGTTTCGCCGTGTGGGCGCCGAACGCGCGACGCGTATCGGTGGTGGGCGACTTCAACAGCTGGGACGGCCGGCGTCATCCGATGCGCCTGCGCCATCGCGCCGGCGTCTGGGAACTGTTCGTGCCGCGCCTGGGCGTCGGCGAGCGCTATCAGTACGAGTTGATCGGCCCGCGCGGCGATCTGCTCCACCTGAAGGCCGACCCCGTCGCGCGCGCCGCGGAGCTGCCACCGGCAACCGCCTCGCGCGTGGCCGACCCCGCGCCGTTCCCGTGGAGCGACCACGCGTGGCTCGCGACGCGCGCGCAGCGCCAGGCCGCAAACGCCCCGCTGTCGATCTACGAGGTCCACGCCGGTTCGTGGCTGCGCGATCCGGGCGACGGCGCGCGCAGCCTGCATTGGGACGAACTGGCCGACCGGCTGATTCCGTACGTCGCCGACATGGGGTTCACGCACATCGAATTCCTGCCGGTCTCCGAGCATCCGTTCACCGGTTCGTGGGGCTACCAGCCGCTCGGCATGTTCGCGCCGACGGCACGCCTGGGCGAGCCGGCTGCTTTCGCCCATTTCGTCGACCGCTGCCACGGCGCCGGCATCGGCGTGATTCTCGACTGGGTGCCGGCGCATTTCCCGACCGATCCGCACGGCCTGATGCAGTTCGACGGCACCGCGCTCTACGAGCACGCCGATCCGCGCGAAGGTTTTCATCAGGACTGGCAGACGCTGATTTACAACCTCGGCCGCAACGAAGTCGCGAATTTTCTGCTCGCCAGCGCGCTCGAATGGCTGACGCGCTACCACGTCGACGGCCTGCGCGTGGACGCCGTCGCGTCACTGCTGTACCGCGACTACAGCCGCGCAGCGGACGCGTGGGTACCCAACATCCACGGCGGCCGCGAAAACCTCGAAGCCGTCGAGTTCCTGCGGCGTTTCAATACGGTCGTCGCCGAACGGTGTCCGGGCGCGGCGACCTTCGCCGAGGAGTCGACCGCATGGCCCGACGTGAGCGCGCCGGTTGCCGCCGGCGGGCTCGGTTTCAGCTACAAATGGAATATGGGCTGGATGCACGACACGCTTCAGTACATGTCGCGTGACCCGATCTACCGGCGCTATCACCATGACGAAATGACCTTCGGCCTCATTTACGCGTTTTCCGAGCGCTTCGTACTACCGCTGTCGCATGACGAGGTTGTCCACGGCAAGCGCTCGCTGCTCGGCCGGATGCCCGGTGACCGCTGGCAGCGCTTTGCCGGCCTGCGCGCCTATCTGGGCTTCATGTGGGCGCATCCGGGCAAGAAGCTGCTGTTCATGGGCGGCGAGTTCGGCCAGGACAGCGAGTGGAATCACGATGCGTCGCCGGCCTGGCACCTGCTCGACGATGCGGATCACCAGGGCGTGCAACGTTTCGTGCGCGACCTGAACCGCTGCTATCGCGGCATCGCCGCGCTCCATGCGCGCGACGCCGAGGCAGATGGCTTCGCCTGGGCCGTCGGCGACGACCGCGACAACAGCGTGTACGTGTTCCTGCGCCGCAGCGGCGCGGCCGATGCGAGCGGCCAGGTACTGGTCGCGCTCAACCTGACGCCGGTGCCGCGCTTCGACTACCGCGTCGGCGTGCCGCGGCCAGGCCACTGGCGCGAAATCCTCAACAGCGACGCGACATGCTACGGCGGCAGCGGCATCGGCAATCAGGGCGGCGTGACGGCCATGCCGGAACCGAGCCATGGCCTGCCCGCGTCACTGAGCCTGACGGTGCCGCCGCTCGGCTGCGTGTTTCTCCTCCTGGAGGCGTGAGCCGATGGTGCGCTTTGCCGACTACCTCCTGCCCGGTGTGGCGGCGCCGCTCGGCGCGCGCTGGGATGGTCTCGGCGTGAATTTCGCGGTCTTCTCGGCAAACGCGTCGCGCATCGACCTGTGCGTCTTCGACGTGGGTGGCGGCAAGGAACTGGCGCGCATGGCCCTGCCTGAATGCACCGACGAGATCTGGCACGGCTACCTGCCCGGCGCGGGCCCCGGCCTCGCCTACGGCTATCGCGCCTACGGCCCCTACGACGTCGCGCACGGTCACCGCTTCAACCCGGCCAAGCTGCTGCTCGATCCCTACGCGAGGCAACTGACGAACAGGCTGCGGTGGTCCGATGCGCTGTTCGGCTACCGTCTCGCCTCGCATCGCGCCGATCTCTCGTTCGACCGGCGTGACAGCGCGCCCGCGATGCCGAAGGCGGTGGTGGTCGACGATAGCGTCCACTGGGACGACCCCGACCGGCCGCGCATCCCGTGGGGCGACACGGTCATCCTCGAAGCGCACCTGCGCGGGCTGACGAAGCAACTCGACACGCTGCGCGGGCCGTCGCGGGGCACCTTCGAAGCGCTCGCGTCGCCGTGGGTGATCGAACATCTGCAACGCCTGGGCGTCACCGCGATCGAACTGCTGCCCGTGCATGCGTTCATGCAGGACCGTTTCCTGCTTGCGCGCGGCCTGCGCAACTACTGGGGCTACAACACGATGGCCTTCTTCGCGCCCGAGCCGGCGTACCTGGCCAGCGGCAGGCTCGATGAAATGCGCCACGCCGTGCGCAGCCTCCATGCCGCCGGCATCGAGGTCATCTTCGACGTCGTGTACAACCACACCTGCGAAGGCAACGAACTCGGGCCGACCGTCTCGTGGCGCGGTCTCGACAATGCCAGCTATTACCGCCTGGTACCTGGCGACGAGCGCCGTTTCATCAACGATACGGGCTGCGGCAACACGCTCAACCTGTCGCATCCGCGCGTACTGCAGATGGTGATGGATTCGATGCGCTACTGGGTCGAAGCGCTCCACCTCGACGGTTTCCGCTTCGATCTCGGCGTCACGCTCGGTCGCGAGAGCAAGGGCTACGACCCGGGCGCGGGTTTTTTCGACGCGATCCTGCAGGATCCCGTGCTGTCGCGCCTCAAGCTGATTTCCGAACCGTGGGATGTCGGGCCGGGCGGCTATCAGCTCGGCAACCATCCGCCCGGCTTCGCCGAATGGAACGGACGCTTCCGTGACACGGTACGGCGCTTCTGGCGTGGCGACAGGGCGATGCGGCCCGAGCTCGCGGCCCGCCTGCTCGGGTCGGCCGACGTGTTCGACCGCCGCCATCGCAAGCCGTGGGCCTCGATCAATTTCGTCACCGCGCACGACGGTTTCACGCTGGCGGACCTGGTCGCTTATGAGCACAAGCACAACGAAGCAAACGGCGAGAACAACCTCGACGGCACACCGGACAACTTCAGCGCGAACTGGGGTGTCGAGGGCCCGACGCATGACCCGGCCATTCGCGCGCTGCGCGCCCGTGTGATGCGCTCGCTGCTGCTGACCAACGTGCTGGCAAGCGGCACGCCGATGCTGTTGTCCGGAGACGAATTCGGTCGCACGCAGGCGGGCAACAACAATGCGTACTGCCAGGACAATCCGCTGTCGTGGCTCGACTGGAACCAGGCCGCGTCGCCCGACGGCGCGGCGCTGACGGCGTTCGTGGCACGCGCGACGGCGCTGCGGCGCGCCATGCCGCTGTTGCGTGTCAAGCAATTCGAGCACGATACCCGGGATGTCGCGCCGGACCTCAAGGGCACCGCCTGGTTCGACGAGCGCGGCGTCGAACTGACGCCCGACGACTGGCACAACCCCGAGGGTCGCGCGCTCGTGATGCGGCGCGCGGCGCGCAACGCGCACGGCGATATCGAGCTGGCGTTGTGGCTGATGAACGGCGCCGGCACGTCGCTGTCGTTCACGCTGCCCGCCCCCGGCGCGCACTGGCGCCTGGAAATCTCCGCGGCCAGACCCGAGACGCCGCCGCATGCGATCCATACGCCGGCCATCGAGATCGCTGCGCATAGCCTGGCGATCGTGACCGGCTGCATCCGAAAGGACGCGCGCCCGCCGGAGGCCGCGCGTGCCACGCCGCCGGGAGATCAGGCGCAAGCGTCGGCGACGCCTTCCGGCGACGTCGCGCCGCCGCCCGCGTCCGACAGCGGGGAAACCGCATGACGACCGGCACCTGTCACCATCCCCTGTCGTTCGGCGCCGCCCTGCAGCCCGACGGGACCACGCGCTTTCGCCTGTGGGCGCCGAGCCACGCGGCCGTGGTGCTCGCCGTCGACGGCCAGGCCCGCGTGCCGATGAAACCGCTCGCCGACGGCTGGCACGAGGCCGTGCTTGCCTGCGCCGCCGGCACGCGGTACCGCTACGTGCTCGCCGATGGGACGGCGCTGCCCGACCCGGCGTCGCGCGCCCAGGATGGCGGCCCGCACGACGCGAGCATCGTCTTCGACGCCGGGAAATTCCGCTGGTGCCACGCCACCTGGCGAGGCCGGCCCTGGCACGAGACGGTTCTGTACGAACTGCACGCCGGCGCGTTGGGCGGATACGCGGGTGTCGCCGCACAACTGCCGCGGCTCGCCGAGCTTGGCGTCACGGCGATCGAGCTGATGCCGGTCGCAACCTTCGGCGGCATGCGCAACTGGGGTTACGACGGTGTGCTGCCGTTCGCGCCGTCAGCCGCCTACGGTTCGCCCGACGCGCTCAAGTCGCTGATCGACGACGCGCACGGTCTGGGCCTGATGGTGTTTCTCGATGTCGTCTACAACCATTTCGGCCCGGATGGCAACGTCATGGGCCGCCTGGCTGCCCCGTTCTTCGACGCATCGCGACACACGCCATGGGGCGACGCGATCGATTTCAGCCAACCGGCCGTCCGCGCATTCTTCATCGAGAACGCGTTGTACTGGCTGTTCGAATACCGCTTCGACGGGCTGCGGCTCGATGCCGTCCATGCGATCGGCGACACGTCGTTTCTCGTCGAACTGGCCCGCCGGGTTCGCGCGGAGACGGCGCTGCGCGAGCCGGACCGGCACATCCACCTCGTGCTCGAAAACGAGGACAACCGGGCGAGCCTGCTTGCACACGATTTCACCGCGCAATGGAACGACGATGCGCACAATGCGATCCATGTGCTGCTGACGGGCGAGCACGACGGCTACTACGGCGATTTCGCCAAGGACCCGACCGCGCGACTGGCGCGTTGCCTCGCCGACGGGTTCGCCTATCAGGGAGAGTGGGTCCCGCGCCTCGCGCGCCAGCGCGGTGAACCGAGCGCGTGGCTGCCGTCGACCGGGTTCGTGATGTTCCTGCAGAATCACGACCAGGTCGGCAACCGTGCTCACGGCGAACGGCTGACGACACTGTGCGACGCACCGGCGCTGCGCGCGGCTGTCGCGCTGCTCCTGCTCTCGCCGCAGATCCCGTTGCTGTTCATGGGCGACGAATGGGGCTGCACGCAGCCGTTCCTCTACTTCACCGACTACCACGACGCACTGGCCGACGCGGTGCGCGAAGGCCGGCGCACCGAGTTCGCGCACCAGCGCGCCTTTGCCGACCCCGCTGCGCGAGCGGCGATTCCCGACCCGAACGATATCGCCACGTTCACCCGTTCGTGCCCCGCGCCGGACGACGCGAACAAGCCGGGGCACGCCGCATGGCTGGCCTGGTATCGGACCTTGCTGGCGATGCGACGAAAGCTGCTCGTGCCGCGCCTGCCCGGCACCCGCGCGCTCGGCGCCGAGGCGATCGGCAATGGCGCCGTGCGGGCACGCTGGCGCATGAACGACGGCGCCGCGCTGACCCTGTGCGCGAACCTGCGCGGGCAAGCCGTCGGCTGCACCGCGATCCCGGCGGGCACGGTGCTGTGCAGCACCCCCGCCGACGCTGCAAAGCGCCTCGCGGCCGGCGTGCTGGCGCCGGCCAGTTGCGTGGCATGGCTGGAGGCGCCGGAATGAACGCCGCGCCCGACGCCCTTGCGAATCTGGCCCGGCGGGCCGGCATCGCGATCGACTGGCAGGACGCCGCCGGCCATGCACGCCGGGTCGAGGCCGATACGTTGCGCGCCATTCTGTCGGCGTTCGGGCTGCCGTGCATGACGTCCCTGCAATGCGACGAAAGTGCGGCGCGGCTGCGTGAGACGGAACGCGTCGTCAACGCGCCGCCGTTGCTGATCGCGCGTTGCGGCGAGCCGGTGCCGCTGCCTTGGCTCGGCGGGCGGGGCCGCTTGCCCTATCGGCTCCAATGGGAAGACGGCGACACGCACGACGGCCACGTCGCCGCAGGCAGTGGTGGCGACGTGCCGCGGCTGCCGCCGCTGACCCGGCCCGGGTATCACAGCCTCGAAATTGGCGGCGGCTCCCTGACGATTGCCGTCGCGCCCCCCCGGTGTCATGAACTGCCGGATCGTGCGCGCCAATGGGGCCTGACGGTGCAGCTCTATGGCCTGCGGCGCGAGCATGACGGCGGACTCGGCGACTTCGGCGCGCTGGTCGAGCTGGCGCGAGCGGCCGCGCCGCTCGGGGCGCAAGCGCTCGCAGTGAGCCCGATCCATGCGATGTTCGCGGCGCGCCCCGCTCAGTACAGCCCCTACTCGCCGTCGAACCGGGTCTGGTACAACGTGGCGCACGTCGATCCGGCCATGTGTTGCGGCACGCCTGCCGTACGTGAAGCGGTGGCGTCCCTCGCCCTGTCGAGCGGTTTCGCCCGACGGGAATCGCGGCAACTCGTCGCGTGGGCGCCGGCGGTGCGCGCTCGCCTGCGGGTCTTGCGGTATCTGTTCGCGCGGCGCGACCAGTGGCTGAGCCGGGCGCAAGGCGCGTCGCTGAATGCGTTCCGCGACGCGGGCGGCGCATCGCTCGAGCATCATGCCCGCTTCGAGATGCTGCATGCCCGCCTGCGCCGCGAGCATGGCGATGACTGGCGCCGCTGGCCGGTCGACGTGCGCGCGCCCGAGTCGCCGCAAGTCGAACGCTCGGCACGTGAACATCGCGACGAGGTCGCGTTTCACGTGTTCCTGCAGTGGCTCGCGCGGGAGGGCCTCGCGACGGCTCAGCATGCCGCGCGCGACGCAGGCATGACGATCGGTCTGCTGGCCGATCTCGCGATCGGCGTCGACCCGGCCGGCAGCGAGTGCTGGCGCCACTCCGCCGACATGCTGAGCGGCGTGGCACTCGGTTCCCCGCCCGACCCGTTCAATCCGCTCGGGCAGTCGTGGGGCTTGTCGACATTCGCGCCATGGGCACTGCGGCAGCGAGGCTACCGCACGTTTATCGACATGTTGCGGGCCGCCCTCGCCCATGCGGGCGGCGTGCGCATCGATCATGTGCTCGGGCTCGCGCGCCTGTGGATCGTACCCGACGGCATGCCGGCCGCCCACGGCGCTTACCTGCACTACCCGCTCGAGGACATGCTCGCGCTGGTCGCGCTCGAATCGTGGCGCCATCGCGCCATCGTGCTCGGCGAGGATCTCGGCACGGTACCGCCGGACCTGCGCGCGCACTTGTCCGCGGCCGGCTTGCTCGGCCTCGACGTACTCTGGTTCGCTCGCAACGGCGACGACTTCACGTCGCCCGAACGGTGGCGCGCGGATGCCGTCGCGACAACCAGCACGCATGACCTGCCGACTGTTGCCGGCTGGTGGCACGGCCGCGATATCGCGTGGCGCAAGCGCGTCGGGCCCGGCGAGCTCGCACCGGACGCGCGGCGACAGCGACGCACGTCGCGCATCGCGCTGTGGCGCGCGCTGTGCGACGCCGGGCTGGCGCACGGCGGGTCGGCGACACCGCCGCGCGAGCCGCCGCTGGTTGAAATCGCCGCATTCGTGGGCCGCACGCCAGGGCCGCTCGCGCTGTTGCCGCTCGAGGACGCGATCGGCCAGCGCGAGCCGGTCAACCTTCCCGGGGTGGTGACGGGACACCCGAACTGGCGTCGGCGGCTGCCGGCCGCGGCGCCGCGCTTGCTCGCCGACGCCTGCGTCATCGCTCGGCTGAAGGCGCTCGCACAGGCGCGCGACGAGGCGGAGCGATGACGCGGCCGACAGCGACACTCCGGCTCCAGTTTCACCGCGGCTACCCGTTCAGTGCCGCGGAGGATTCGATCGGGTATTTTGCGGCACTGGGGATCAGCCACATCTATGCGTCGCCGATCTTCGCGGCACAGCCCGGCTCCAGCCATGGCTACGACGTCGTCGATCCGAACCTCGTCAATCCCGAACTCGGCGGCGAGGCCGCCTTGCGGCGCCTTGTCGCGCGGCTGCACGACAATGGCATGGGCCTGATCGTCGACTTCGTGCCGAACCATATGGGCATCGGCGCCGGGAACCGCTGGTGGCGCGACGTGCTGACCCATGGCCGGGCGAGCCGCTACGCATCGTTTTTCGATATCGACTGGGCGAGCCGTGCGATCGATGCGCGCGGCAAGGTGCTGTTGCCGGTGCTCGCCGAGCCGCTTGCCGACGCGCTCGCGCGTAACCGGCTGCAACTGGCGCGCGGAACCGACGGGAAGCTCGAAGTCGACTATGCCGGGCAGCGGTTCCCGTTGTCGCCGGCAACGCGCGATGCGGCATTGTCGGTGCACTCTGCCGACGACTGGCATGCCCTGCTCGAACGCCAGCATTACCGGCTCGCGTGGTGGCCGCTCGGGCGCGATGCACTCAACTGGCGGCGATTCTTCGACATCACCACGCTCGCGGCCATCCGGGTCGACGATCCGGCCGTATTCGACGCGACCCATGCGCTGCTGTTACGCCTGTTCGGCGACGGACTGATCGACGGCGTACGCATCGATCACGTCGACGGCCTGGCCGATCCGGGCGCATATTGCCGACGGCTGGCCCGTGCGCTGCGGCGCGCGGGCCATCGCCAACCCTATGTCATCGTCGAGAAGATTCTCATGCCCGGCGAGACGCTCGACCCTGCCTGGGGTACGGACGGCACGACGGGATACGATTTCATGAACGACGTCGCGGCGGTACTTCATGACGACTCGAGCGCACAAGCGCTCGCCGAGATCTGGCGGGAACACAGCGGCGACGCACGCAGCCTCGCGGCGCATGTCGTCGCTGCCCGCGCGCAACTGCTCGACGAGACGTTCGGCAGCGAAATCGCACGGCTGATGAGCGTACTCGACGATATCGCAAGCCGCGAACCGTCCGTGTGCGACGTCAGCCCGGCCGCCGTCGAGCGGTGCGTGCGCGCATTGGCGCGTCACTTTCCCGTCTACCGCGCCTATCCTGCTGCCGGCCCGCGCGGCGCGATCGACGAGGCCGTATTCGCGGCGGCGCTGCAACGCGCACTGACCGAATTGCATCCGCTGGACCGGCCGGTGCTCGCCCAGCTCGACCGCTGGCTCGGCGCCGAGGCGCCGAGGCGGCGCCGGCGCCGGCGTGACGCGCAGATCCGCTTTGCCCAGGTCACCGCGCCGCTCGCGGCGAAATCGGTCGAAGACACGGTCGGCTATCGGTGGGCCCGCGCGCTGTCGCGCAACGACGTCGGCGCCGACCTCGCGACGCTCGGCATGTCCGTTGCCGCCTTCCACGCCGCCAACGCGGCGCGGGGCGCCACCTTCCCGCGTACGCTGCTGACGACTGCCACCCACGATCACAAGCGCGGCGAGGACGTGCGTGCGCGTCTGGCCGTGTTGAGCGAAGTTCCCGAGCGCTATGCGGCGATCGTATCGACATGGCGCGACGACAATGCGCCGTATCGGGCGACGCTGGACACCGGCTTCGCGCCCTCGCCGGCCGACGAGTCGATGCTCTATCAGACACTGATCGGTGCGTGGCCCGCCGCATGGCTCGCCGAACTTGCCGGCGGCACCGCGGCGCCTGTCGGGATCGACGCATTTTGTGAACGCATCGCGGCCTGGCAACTGAAGGCGATCAGGGAAGCCAAGCTGCGCACCTCGTGGCTCGCACCCGACGATGCCTATGAAACGGGCTGCCGCCGCTTTCTCGATGCGATCCTGCACGCCCCTTCGTTCGTCGCGGAGCTCGATGCATTCGTGCGCGGCATTGCTGCGGCAGGTGCGCTCAACGGCCTTGTGCAGACTTTCCTGCGCATGACCTCGCCGGGCGTACCCGACCTTTACCAGGGATGCGAATTCTGGGATGAAAGCCTCGTCGATCCGGACAACCGTCGGCCGGTCGACTTCGCGGCGCGACAGGACGCGCTCGAGCGGATGAGCGATTCGTCGCGGTTTGCCGACCTCGACGAGCGGCTCGCGAATTGGCATGACGGCCGAATCAAGCTGCGCCTGATTCACGACACGCTGGCGATTCGACACGCTCACGCCCGATGTTTCGAAGATGGCTCGTATGTGCCGCTGCCGGTTACCGGCGTCGCGACTCACCATGCAATCGCCTTTGCTCGTTGCGCCGGCGACCGCAAGAGCGGTGCCGTCGTCGCCGTGGCAAGCCGGCTGGCCGCACGTTGGCTCACGGGACGCGCGGTGCCTCGCATTCCACCGCACGATTGGCGCGACACTGCGATCCTCCTGTCGCCCGCCGCGCCATCGGTGTCGAGCGCCATCGCGTCGCAGGCAACGCCAGGCAGGCCCGTCGCATGGCGCGATGCGCTGACTTCATCCATCCATGCGCCATCCGACGGCATGCTCCGGTTGCGCGACGTGTTGCGCACGCTGCCGGTCGCGCTGTTGGTGCCGGCCGGCTGACATGACGCCCCGTGTCGATCCTTGCCGCTCGTTTTGAACATTGCATCACGTCACGTCATGCTGCGAAACGCTCTGGCGCGACCGTCAGTCTTCCGTTGCAGCAGTCGCGGACGACGCCCTTATGCGCATGACGGTTTGACGCGAGGTGCCGAACTTACGTGCCACCTCGCTGACCGAGAGGCCTTTGTCGAGCGAACGCATGACGCGCTCCTGATCGTGGCGCGAAAGCGAGGCTGGCCTGCCAGTGGGTTGTCCGCGTTCCCGTGCGAACTTCAGTCCGAGCCGCGACTATGCGGTCGCGGCAACCGTCGTGCATCAATGGCTGATGTGGATGAAGGGCGACGTGTCGTTGCAACAGCGCATTTCCGTGTCGGGCGGCGCCTACAACGAGCGAGGGTTCGGCACCAGCGCACGCTGGAACGCGCGTCTCGAGCACGCGTGGACATTCAAGCACGACATCACGCTGACTGACGGCATCGAAGTCGCGAGCCACGCCTACGACGGTACGCGTGAGCCCTCGGAGACGGGCTACCTGGCGCTCAATCTGCCGTTCTAGAGGCCGGCCGTCGGGAGCCTGTCGTCACGAACGGCGACTCGGCGAATACGCGACTCGGGCGCTGTACGGCGACGACCTTGGTGCCGGTGGTGCGAGTTGCCGGCACCAAGGCACCCGGGTCGCCTCTACCGGCTGCCGCCGCGGCGCGATCGGCGTGCCCCGGGTTGCCGACTTTCACCCGAGTCGGCCGCGGGTTGGGTGACGTCCGCATCAGACTCTACGGCCGCTTCTTGAGTCGCTCCTTGACATCGCCGTACGACGCTTGTGTCTTGCCGACGACCTGTTCGGCCCTGCCCTTCAATCTGCTCACCCGGTTTCCCACAACCTTGCCGACCACCTCCTTCAGTTTGCCCTTTGCTTCCTTGATGCGGCCTTTTACCTGATCCTTGTTCATGACATTGCTCCTTGAAATCGACGGATGCCGGAACGGCGGATACCGGCCCGCCACGCACGCCCCGATCGCGATGAAACGTCGGTACAGGTACGGCGATTGCGCCGGTTGAGGCGTTCGCGCTTGCGGACAGCGAGTTGACGGCCGGCGTGACGGCAGAACGCTTGAAGCTCGCCAGGCTCGAGTCGTTGCAACAGGCGCCGGAGGCAAGCCAGGCTGTGTCCACTCGTTGTCAATCCTGCGGAGGAAGCATGAACGTTCTCACTAGCGCCGGCCCGCTGGTTTCGCTGATCGCCGGCATTCTCATCCTTGCGGTACCTCGCCTGCTGAATTACATCGTTGCGATCTACCTGATCGTGATCGGGCTGCTCGGGCTGTTCGGAGGCCGCCTTCATTGAGTCGCCCGGCACGGCCGCGCATCGAGCGCTGCGCGATGGCCGAACGCGCGCGTGGACCGGCAGGCGCTCTCGACAGCCGCCCAGACCATCCATTTCGACGACGTGAAGCGGCTGCGGCCGCTCCACACGCTCGACCGCCGCTCCAAGGTGACGAGCGCCGCGCCAGGGCCATCGCCGATGAGCGCATGGTCCTCGATCCGCACCGGGTTCACGCTCCTGCCGTTGCGATGTCCGGCGGGGGGCCGCGGCCCCTCCCTGATACAGCCCGCGCCGCGCCCTCCAACCCATTCGTAGCAAACGTCATGCCGCGGCCGATCGGCGGTCGCACGCCCCAAGCGCGTGCGCCTTTTTGCAACGGCGCTGTAACGCGCAGAAGGCCATCGCGGCGGCCCGATCGACAGCCGCGACGCCATGGGGCGGGAACGCCATGTGCGAGCCTGCTTCAACTTCAAACGACGGGGTAACGGCAATGGTCAGCGGCAGCGAAGGCGTGCCATGACGTCTGCGGCGCAATCGCGACACCCAGCGCCCGGCAACCCGACGTCCGGGCCGGACCGCGCGGCGCCAGACGCCGAAACGGGCGGCGGCCGGCGTGATGCGGAGCGCCACGGCATGCTCGAATGCGGCCGGAACTGCGACGCGATCCGTCATGCGGACCGCTTCACCACCCTCATCGACGGTGCCGCCTACTTCGCGACGCTCCGCGCGGCGCTGATCCGCGCGCGCCATACCGTGTTCATCGTCGGGTGGGACCTCGACAGCCGGATGCGCCTCGTGCCCGACGGCGCGAACGACGGCTTTCCGGAGCCGCTCGGCGCGTTCCTGTGCGCGCTCGCGGCGGCCCGTCCGCGCCTGCGCATCTACGTGCTCGCGTGGGACTTCGCGATGATCTACGCGCTCGAGCGCGACTGGCCGCCCGTGTACCGCACGGCCTGGCAATCCCATCGCGGGATCGTGTTCCAGCTCGACGGTGCGCATCCACGTGGCGCATCGCATCATCAGAAGCTGGTCGTGATCGACGACCGCCTCGCGTTCGTCGGCGGGCTCGACATGACGCGCGCGCGCTGGGACACGCCGTCGCATTCGGCCGACGAGCCGCGGCGCCGTGACGCGGACGGTGTGTCATACCGGCCGTTTCACGACGTCCAGGCGATGTTCGACGGCGATGCGGCAGCCGAGCTCGGCGAACAGGCTCGGCAACGCTGGCGTTACGCATGCGGGCGCCGCGTCGCGATCCGCGCGCAGCGGTGCCGTGACGACGGCAGCGATCCGTGGCACCCGGCACGCCTGTCGACGTGCGTGACGTGCGCCTCGGCATCGCCTATACGGCACCGGCACGATGCGGCCGCGAACCGGTCCATCAGATCCGCGCGCTCGTCGCCGACGCGATCCGCGCGGCCCGGCGGCATCTGTACATCGAGAACCAGTACTTTACGGCGGCCGTCGTGCGCGAGACGCTGTCGTCACGCCTCGCCGACGACGCGAGCGCGCCGGATGTGACCGTGGTCGCGCCGCCCGCGCACGACGGCTGGCTGCAGGAAGCAACGATGGGCGTGCTGCGTGCACGCCTGCATGCCGCGCTCGTCGCGGCCGACCGCTTCGATCGCTACCGGCTGCTGTATCCGCACGTCGACGGTCTCGACGGCGATTGGGTGAACGTCCACAGCAAGGTGATGATCGTCGACGACGAGTGCATCGTGATCGGCAGCGCGAATCTCAACAATCGCTCGATGCTGCTCGACACCGAATGCGACGTTGCGCTCGTCGCCGCCGACGACGCACGCATCCGGGCCGCGATCGCGCGTACGCGCGACCGGTTGCTCGCCGAGCATCTCGGCACGACCGTCGAGCGGGTCGCCGAAACGCTGGCGCTGGCGCCCCGGCCGAACGAAGCGATCGAGCGGCTGCGCGCGGGGCGCGGCCGCACGCTGCTGCCGCTGGACCCGGCTGTCGCGCCGCAACTCGACGCACTCGTGCCCGTCAGCGCGCGACTCGATCCCGAGCAGCCGATCGAGCCGGAACGGATCGTGCGCGAATTCGTGCCGCAGGACCAGCGTCGTTCGCTGACCGCGCGTCTCGTCGTGCCTGGCGCAGGTGTGTTGCTGATCGCCGCGCTCGCCGCCGCATGGCGTTTTTCGCCGCTGGCCGCGCACGTGAACGTCGCGACGCTGTCGGATGCGGCGCTGCACATCGCGCGCCTGCCGGTCGCGCCCGTGATCCTGCTGATCGGATACGTCGTCGCTGCCACGCTGTCCGTGCCGATCACGCTGCTGATCACCGTCACGGGGCTCGTGTTCGGCGCGTGGCCCGGTTTCGCCTATGCAGCCGCAGGCACGTTGGCGGCAGCGGCCGCCACCTACGGCCTTGGCCGCCGGCTCGGGCGCGACGCGGTGCGACGGCTCGCCGGCGCCCGCGCGAACCGGCTGAGCGAGCGTCTCGGCAAGCACGGCATCGTCGCGATGGCGTTGCTGCGGCTGCTGCCGATCGCGCCGTTTTCGGTCGTGAACCTCGTCGCAGGCGCTTCGCACATCGGGCTGCGCGATTTCCTGGTCGGCACCGCGATCGGCATGCTGCCCGGCATCGCGCTGACCGTGACGTTCGCCCACCAGCTCGGCGCGGCCCTGGCGCATCCGGGGCCGGAGGCATTCGTGTGGCTCGCAGCGATCGGCGCCGTGCTCATCGGCGCGGCGCTCCTGCTGGCGCGGATCCTCCGGCGGTTGCCATGAGTCTCGCCGGCGCGCCTCCCATGAACCCGCCGTGCCCATCTGGCGCGCGCGACCTGCGCATCGCCACATACAACATCCGCGGCGGCTTCGGGCACTGGCATGCGGCGGCGGCCGATCGCATCGCGTCGGTGATCGAAGAACTCGACGCGGACGTGATCGCGTTGCAGGAAGTGCCGCTCGGCGGCTCGCGCGGCGCCGACGTGCTCGCGCACCTGCGCGAGGCCACCGGTCTGCATGCGGCGGCCGGCGTGACGATCGACACGATCGAACGGCGCTACGGCAACGCGGTGTTGTCTCGCTGCCCGATACGGGCGGCGCGCACGCTCGACCTGTCGTACCGCCATCGCGAACCGCGCGGCGCGCTCGACGCCGACATCGATTGCGGCGCCGGCCTGATCCGCGTGGTGGCAACCCATCTCGGGCTATCGGCCGCCGAGCGCAGCGAGCAGGTGCAGCGCCTGCTCGCTGCGTTCGACACGGGAGCAATGCCCGTGATCCTGCTCGGCGACATCAACGAATGGCTCGTGCGCGGCCGCGCGCTGCGTGCTTTGACGACCCGGTTCCGACGCGCGCCCGCGCCGCGCACATTCCCGACCCTTTATCCACTGTTTGCGCTCGATCGGATCTGGATCCATCCCGGTGAACTGCTGATCGACGTCGCCGTGCATTGCTCCGCACGGGCCCGCCGGGCGTCGGACCACTACCCGCTCGTCGCGCGCATGCGCGTGCCGCTCCCGGCGGGCACGGGCGTACCGGCGTAATGCGCGTCATGCGCGTCACGCACGTCATGCACGTCACGCACGTCACGCACGTCACGCACCGTCGAACACGTCAGCGTGACCTCTTTTCAAACGAATGCAAGGCGCGTCGGCCGCCGAGTCGCCCTCAATGCAGGCGGGTCGCCACATCCAGCAACTCATCCGTGATTTCAACGGTCAGCTTGCACTCGTCCGCCGGCTCGGGCAGGTACTCGACCGTCTGCTGCACGGCGTCTTGCAGCAATACATGGACGCGCTCTTGTGCGGCGCCATCGAGATTCGCATAGCGCTCCATCGCCCAGCAATCGAATACGAGTTCGATTTCAGGACCCGGAGCGCCGCCGGGCGCCGCGTGGGCCGCGGCCCACGCCGCATGAAAAGTGATCGTGCCCGTCTCCGGATCGAAGCTGACCGTCGTATCCAGTTCCCTTTCGGCATTCGAATGCATGATGTTCTCCGTTGAGTTGGCCGATCGATCCCGGTGTCGGCGGCGTCGGCGGCGGCGTCTTGAAGGTGCGCGTGTCGACGCGTCAGGGGGCCCGATCGTTGCCCGGTCGGTTTGCGAATACCGTTCGCGTATGTCCTCCGTGGAAACACGCATCCGGTGGAATTTTCGCAACCGTCGTGCCCGCTCCCCCGCGCCTGACTCACCGCACGGCGTGCGGCACGTGAATTGCGTCACGCGGCGGTACTCCACCGTGCCAGCCTGTTTCGCTCACTTCGACGGAGAACGATCGATGCGTCATCCTTCAGCAGCGCAGGGCCACGGAAAACGCCTGACGCGACGCCCCGGCCGAAGTGGCGGTGCCGGTCCACGACCTCGCAGGCGTTGGTCCGCCGCGGTCACGCGTACCAGCAATGCGCTCGACATCGAGCCTGACATGTTCAAGCGCGGCGATCCGGGCGCGATCGCGGCGTCGCTGAAGCGCTCGGCCGAGCGCAGCGGACGCCGCAAGGCGTCGCCGTTTCAGTCGGCAATGTCGATGCTGAACGTCTATCTCAACCGTGCCGGCCGCAACCTGCCGAAATCGCGACGGGCAACGCTCGAGCGCGCGAAACGGAAGCTGCGCGAGGCATTCGGCCGCAAGCCCTGACACGACCCGCAGCCGTCCGTGCGGAGGCCGCACATGCACGAAACCCTCTGGTACCTGATCGTCGGCGCGGTGCTGATGGGCATGGGCGTCGCCACCTCCGCGCTGCGCCGTCTGCCGTGCAGCACGGCGATGATCTACCTGCTGCTCGGGGTGCTGCTGGGCCCGGCCGGCGCGGGGCTGCTGCACCTCGACCTCGAACGCGACGCGCCGTTGCTGCGCAGCCTTGTCGAGGTCGCGCTGCTCGTGTCGCTGTTCGCGATCGGGCTGCGGCTGCGCGTGCCGTTGTTCGACCCGCTCTGGCTCGTCCCGTGCCGACTCGGGTTCGTGGCGATGATCGTCACCGTGCCGCTCCTTGCCGGCTGCGCGAAGTTCACGCTGGGGCTCGATTGGGGTCCCGCGGTGCTGCTTGCGGCGATCCTCGCGCCCACCGATCCCGTGCTCGCGCACGACGTGCAGGTGCGCGACCCCGGCGACCGCGACCTCGTGCGCTTCGCGCTGTCGGGCGAAGGCGGCCTGAACGACGGCATCGGGCTGCCGTTCGCGCTCGCGGGACTCGCGCTGTGCGGCAATCGCGATGCGACGCAACCGGTGCCGCCCCTGTCCGCCGGGTTCGCGCTTGCAGCGCTGTGGGGCGTCGCCGGCGCGGCAGCGATCGGCGGCACACTCGGCTGGGCGACGACGAAGACGATCGGCTGGCTGCGCACGCGACACGCGCAGGCCCTCGGTCTCGAAGGATTTTTCGCGCTCGCCCTGATTGTGCTGTCGTTCGGCACCGCGCAGCTCGCGCATGCTTTCGGCTTTATCGCGACATTCGCCGCGGGCGTCGCGATGCGACGCGTCGAACACCAGGCGAGCGGCGACCGTGCGCCGCGCGCGGTGATCGGCAAGATCGATTCGGCGGACGTCGTCGCCACCGAGAAACATCCGGAAAAGGCGCACGCGTACATGGCCGAATCGGTGCTGGACTTCACGATCGAACTCGAGCGCATCGCGGAGGCGGTCGTGATGACGATGGTCGGCGGCGTGCTCGCAACGCTCCCAGGCCCGCTCATCACGTGGCGCACGGCAGCGCTGACTGCCCTCCTGTTCTTCGTGGTGCGGCCGGCCGCGGTCCTCCTGTCGCTCGCCGGCTCGCGCGCGACGCACCCGCAGCAGCGGCTGATGGCATGGTTCGGCATCCGCGGCATCGGCTCGTTCTACTACCTCGCGTTCGCGCTCGAGCACGGGCCCGTCGACGCGGTGCGGCCGCTCGTGGCGCCGGTGCTTGCGGTCGTTGCCGCGTCGGTGATCGCGCACGGGGTGTCCGCGACGCCGTTGATGCGCCGCTATCACCGGCGGCCGCGGCGGCACTGATCCGTCACGACGGTGCGGCGCCGGTCAAGTCGCGCGCTCCGGTTGCGCGCCGCGCGACGTCTCGGAGATGCAGGCCCGCCGGTTTCCCTGATTTTTTTACAAGCGATCGGCACGTTTGGGCACCACATATCGCTTTGCGGGCCATACCACTCATCCGTCCCGGCTCTCCACCACGCCCATATGGCGCACGCGCCAGCCGGCGCGCGGTGCGATCCGCGGCAGGCTTGCCCGCCGGCCGGCTCGCGAATCCGCCAAGCCCTTCGTCGGGCGCGTCGACGCTGTCGCCCAGCGACGCGTTCGAATAGATCACGTTGTCCCGCCACGTCGACGCGCCCGTTTGCCGGACCGGAACCCGCGACACGGTCAAGCAACTCGCGCGGCGGATCAGCGCGATGCGCGAGGCCGCTTGTAGCGGCAGTCTTCAATACGACATCGGCGACGGCGAGCCCGGATTGAGGTGGTCGTCCGTCGGCGGCGATTGAGCAGTCGCGCCGGTTGCGGGACGCGTGACGTATCGACCGTCTGCGTCTTGCCGCGAAAGCGTCTGGCTCGCACCGCTTTGCTGCGAGGCAACGTCAGGACGCGGTTCGACGGGGCCCGCCTGCGAGCACGCTGCGACACCGCATGCGGCGGCAATCGCCCAGGCAACGCCGCCGTGTATCAGATGCGATTTCATCGGAGTCCTCCATAAAATCCGAACGGCCGTGCGCACGCCGCGTTCAGCGTTCAGCGTTCAGCGTTCAGCGTTCAGCGTTCAGCGTTCAGCGTTCAGCGTTCAGCGTTCAGAACCGATCGATATGAAAGTTCCCCGCGTATTCGGTCCGGCTGCGTTGGGCGATCATGACCGCGAATTCCACCTCGATCCATTTCAGCGCGAGGCGCTTCTGTTCGATGTTCCACTGCTCGAATGCCGCGAACGCGTCCTCATCGAACGTGATGGTCACCGCTGCCGAATACCCGTCGGCCCGGAAGCCGACGTACAGCACGTCGGCCGGACGCTCCTCGATATGGAACGCCATGCCGCGCGCGTCGAAGTACCGGCCGATCGTCTCGGCGATATCGCGTTTGATGCCGGCCCCGACACAAATGCCCATCGTTCACCTCCCTGTCCCGCCGACGCGCCGACGTGCGTCGGCGCGCGGCAACCGCCCCCGTGCGGGGTTCGGATCGGTGCCGGCCATCGGTGGACAGGATCGGAGCGACGACGCCACGCGTTGAGATGCCATGCGGATTTGCCCTCGTCACGGCGTGACTTCGATCTGCAAGCGGCGTGCCTCCTGCACGGCGCGACGAGAGGCCGCACAGCTGCAACCTCAAGCCGCCCCCCGTTGAAATACCTGGGGCGACCGCTGCAAAACTTTCAACCGGCGCGAAGCGCTCACGCTTCGTAGGCGGCCAGCACGATCCACCATTCGCGGCCATCGTCGGACGCGTGGGCGGCGAGCGCGAACGCGTCCTGTGGCCGGCTCGCCCGCTGCAACGCCCGACGCGTGGCCTCGGTACCGTCCAACCCGGCATCACCGAGCCGCCGGACCTCCGTCTTGCCCTCGAACATCAGCCGGTCGGGCCGCGAAACCAGCGGCTCGTGCTTCCATACCTGAAAACGGTCCCTGACCGTATCGAATCCGCCGCCGCATACATTGACTTCGTAATGCACCGGATGAGTCAGCTTCGGCAAAGTCATAGCGCCCTCCTGCTTGTCGAGGCCGTCGTTGCGTGCGTTGCACGGCCCGCCCCTGCGGCCGGCCGCGGCGCCGGCGTCGTGATGTGATGGGGCCTCTGTCGCAAGCGCCATACCCGTGACGCCGCGGGAACGTCCGTTGCGCCGGCCAACGCATGCCCCTGAAGGAGCATCCGACACGACCCAACCCAACCACGCCGGCGACGACGCGTTGGCCCTCGGCCGGCGCGCCCGCATTCGACGCCGCCGCCGGACTATCGCGGCGACACGCACACGCATCGTTCGGAGCCGTATATCGACGACGCGCCGTGCATCCCTCCGGTCTGGAAACCCACCCGCGCGACACGCTGCCCGACACGGGCGACATTCGCGCCAGCCAGGAGGATCACCATGGACACCCCCGACCAAGGCAGAACCCGCATCATTCGCAAGGAACGCGAAACTGCGCGCGGCCCTGGCCCCGACGTCATGGCCGCCAGTACGCTCACCGGCAACAAGGTGCTGACGTCCGTCGGCGACGACGCCGGCAGGATCAAGGAGATCATGCTCGACGTCGGTTCCGGTCGAATCGCCTATGCGGTGCTGTCGAGCGGCGGCCTGCTCGGGATTGGCGACAAGCTGCTCGCGATTCCATGGAACGAACTCACGCTTGACGCCGAACACAAGTGCTTCCTGTTGTCGGTGTCAACCGAACAGGTGCGCAGCGCATCGGGCTTCGACAAGGACCACTGGCCGGCACGGGTCGATCCGCAATGGGCCGGACCAACCCGCGACTACTACAGCAGCGTGCCTCACTGGAGCGTCGATGACGACTTCGTCCCCGATATGCCGAACGACGGAGCGCCGTCGAACGCTTCGGGGCGCGACGAAGGCTGGCGCTGACACGCAGCGGTTGCCGCGTCGCCGGAGAGCTGGGTGCCACCGGTGCGCGTCGTGGCAACATGCGCCGTCATTTGGGCCGGATCGTGAGCTGGTCGTGGACCTCCTGCACGCCTTCGACCTGCTTCACCGTATTGACGGCGAGCGTGCGCTGCTGCAAGTCCGGCACGCTGCCCGTCAGCACGACGTCGCCGTGCCGCGTGTTCACGTGGATGTCGCCGGACGACAGGTTGTCCTTGCCCACGAGCGCCGCCTTTGCCTTGGTCGTGATCGCCACGTCACGGATCGTGGTGCTGGCCGTCGTCAGCGCGGACGACGCATCGTTGTCGCCGGCCGCCGCTACGTGCGGCGCGGCGGCCGCGCAGAATGCGGCCGCCGTGATCGCGACCGTCGTGCCGAGCCGTTTCGCCGGATGATGCTTCAGCCAATCGGTCCATGCTTTCAATTGTCTCGCTTTCATCGTGACCTCCTTTCGTCATGCCGGCTTCGCGCCGATCTGGTCACGGTGCCGCAAGTTGCATGCCTCACCCCGGGAACACCGCGATGCGCGGCACGTCGCGTGCATTCATCAGTCTTTCTCCATCTCGATGGCGCGGATCCGCTGCAATGCAGGTCGCGAGTCAACGCCTCGTGAAGGCCGATGCGATTGGAATCACGTTGGATATGACGGAAGTGGTGTCGCCTGCGGGCGCGCCGCCCCGCGCCGGGCTCGACGGCCGGTGCGCGGGCCGCCGCCCCGCGCGCAACAGCATCCGCGCGGCGTCGACCACGTCGTCGACGCCGACGCCGCGCAGGCACGGGTGGCCAGGCTGGTCGCACACGCTGCGATCGCAGTAGCGGCACCGGACATCGACGTTCAGTACCCGGTTCGGTACCTTCCATGGCGTGTCCTGCGGATTCGTCAGCGCATACAGGTCGACGACCGGCGTACCGAGCGCCGCGGCCAGATGCACGGCGTCGCTGTTGTTCGAGATCAGCAGGCTGGCCGCCTCGATCAGCGCGCCAAGTTCGCCGATCGACAATATGCCCGCGAATGGAACCGCTCGCACGCCGACACGCGCACAAACGGTCGCGACGAGCTGGCGCTCGTTACCGTCGCCCGTGACCGCGACGCCGTCGAACAGCGGCGAGAGCCGGGCCGCTGCGTCGCCGAAGCGATCGGCGGGCCAGCGACGCGACGACGTGCTCGCACCGGGATGGACGACCAGCCAGCGTCCGAGCCCGTCGAACGGCCCCAAGGCGGTGCCGATGCGCTCCCGCGCCGCGCGCAGCCGATCACGCATTGCACGTCGCGCGGCATGGCCGGGATCGAACGTGATCCGCCAGTCCGGCGTTGTCGCGCCCACCGCGCGCACGAGCGCCATCTGGCGCACCACCTCGTGACGCACCAGCCGCTGGGGTTCGGCTTCGGCGACTGGATCGGTCAGCAGTTGAAACGGATTCTCGCGGCAATGCGCAAGCCGCAGACGAATGCCCGCGAGCCAGCACATCATCGCCGCTGGCAGCGCGCTCTGGCTGTACACGGTGAAGATCACGGCCGCGTCGTACCGGGCCGTCAGCAGATCGGCGATCAGGTCGAGACCGGCGAGCGGGCCGCCCGTTTCATCCGGACGACTGAGCCAGGGCGCATCGTAGGCCAACACGTCGTCGATCATCGGCAGATGGTCCGCGAGCGGCGCCGCGACACTCGACGTCAGCAGCGTAAGATGGCGACCTTCGCGGCTCTCCTTCAGCGCGCGCATGGCGGGCGTCGTCATCAACACGCCCGCGACGTTGTCGAGCCGCATGCACAGGATGCGCCGAACGGCGCGCCACGCGGCATTCATCCGCGCACCTGCGGAGCAGCCGGCATCGCGCCGAGGCCGCGCCCGCCACCCGCCGTGAATGCGTTCCTGCCGGCGAGCGGTCTACTGGCTGGGTCAACGGTCCGATTCACGTGCGCCTCCTGGAAGCTCGGAACAAGCCGTGCTGGTCGAGACGCGCATCGCTTCCCGGGATCCAGCGATTACCGCGCGGGTTGACCACCGCAAATGCGCGTGCGCGGCAGCATCGACTTCACGCGGCGGACCCGCAGGCATCGCGGCATTCTCTTATGGCGACCGTGCAAAAGCCGCTGATTGGCATTCCCGAAAAAGGGCGGCGTCATCCAGCGAGCGCATTCCTCATGCCCGGATTCGTGTCACCGAGGCACGGGCGTTGCGCGTGTTCCAGTTGCATCGTCGGTGCGGGTCATGCGTTGTCGACAGACGCACAGCGCAACCCTGATTCGGGAGGATTGGATGATGAAAACCTTGACGAAAAATCTGATTGTTTCATCACTGGTGCTGGCATTCGCAGGCGGCGCGTGCACGCAGGCTGGCCGCGGCGGCGTTGCCGGGAGCGCTGACGGCGGCAACAGCGTGAGCGCCGGAGTCAACCCGGCCGGTACGGGCGACACCACGGTTCCGCCACCCACCGCACCCTCCAATGACCGGAGCGGCTACGGCAGCCCGGGAGGCACCGCGACCGGCGGCGGACGAGGCATCGGGACCGGCGCCGCTCACAACACGATGACACCGGGCGGCACATATCCTGCAACCCCGAGCGGCGCCCCGCCGGAGCCACCACCGGATACGCTGCAAAAGGGCCAATGACGGCGGCTGAACCGCCGGAACAACGCGCGGCACGTGAAGTCGCGCCCAGGTTCGGGGCGCCGTGCTTCCCGTCGCGGTGCCTCATGTTTTCGCGACACGCTCGACCTGGCGCGTTGCCGCACTATGTCCCGCAACGGGCGTGCGTTTTTTTACAACGTCGCTGTAACGTGCGCGCGGCCGGCAGTCCGGTGCCGGTCGCGCATATTGCGTGTGCAGCAGGACCGGTAGCCGGCCAACGAAGCTCGCCCGCACAGGCGGTCGGGCCGCGTCGCGCCATCATCTCGGCGAACTCGGCCGGAATCCGTTTCAGCGCGGGCCGCTGCCGTTCGATGTCCCCACTGCCCGAGCGCGGCGAACGCGTCGCCATCGAACGTCACGGTCAGCGCGGCCGAACGCCCGTCGGCCTGGAAGCCGATATGCAGCATGTTGGCCGGCCGTTCCTCGATCGTTCCGTGATGGGTCCTCGTTGCAGGATGCAGTCGATCGGTGCAAGTGTCGTGCCGACGCGGCGACACGCGCCGAGGCATGCCGCTTGCTGATCCGACTGCACCTGTCCGTAAGGAGCATGCCATGCATCTCGTCAACGAAATCATGTCGAGGGATGTCGTGCACGTCGCGTCGACGGATACGATTCGCCATGCCGCGCAACTGATGAAGCGCTACGACGTCGGCGTGCTGCCGGTCTGCGACGACAGCCGGCTCGTCGGCGTGGTGACGGACCGCGATATCGTGGTGCGCGCGGTTTGCGCAGGCAAGCCGCCCGAGACGCGCGTCCATGAAGTTGCGTCGGGGCCGATCGAATTCTGCTTCGAAGACGATGCCTTGGACGAAGTCCAGCGATACATGGCCACCGCGCAACTGCATCGGCTGCCGGTCGTCGATCGCTACAACCGGCTCGTCGGCATGCTGTCGCTCGGCGACATCGCGACGCGCGCAGATACGGCCTCGCGCGACGAGGTCGCGAATACGCTCGAAGGCATATCGCAGCCGGAGCGGAAGTGACCGCGCGCCGCGCTTCTTCGCGCCGCTCGACTCACGCACCCGCGCGACACACCGCCCGACACGGGCCGGCTCCGCGCCAGCCAGGAGGACTGTCATGCACACCCGCGACCCAGGCCGCACCCTGATCATCCGCAAGGGACTCGAAACTGCGCGCGGCCCCGGCCCCGACGTCATGGCCGCCAGTACGCTCACGGGCAACACGGTGCTGACGACCGTCGGCGACGATGTCGGCAAGATCAGCGAGATCATGCTCGACGTCGGTTCCGGTCGTATCGCCTATGCTGTGCTGTCGAGCGGCGGCCGGCTCGGGATTGGCGACAAGCTGCTCGCCATCCCATGGAGCGCGCTCACGCTCGACACCGAGCGTCAATGCTTCCTGTTGCCGGTGTCGTTGGAACAGCTTCGCAGCGCATCGGGCTTCGATAAGGATCACTGGCCGGCAACGGCCGATCCCCGGTGGGCCAGCTGGATTCACAAGCATTACGGCAGCACGGCACACTCGGGCGGCGACGCTCCCGGCCTCGACAGTCCGGACGGCGACGTGCCGCCCGACGAGCCGGCGCGCGGTGAAGGCCGGCACTGACGCGGGGACGCTTGCGGCTGCATCGACACGGCGGTTCGCCGGACGCCGCTTTCTGGTGCGCGTTGCACGCCGGCCACCGCGCTATCGCGCGCCCACTTTGCGCGCAAGCGCCTGTGCCATCGTCAGATGGTGCCGGAGCGAAGGCAGGGTTGCCGCCGCGAACGCGCGCAGGTCGGAATCGCGGCCGTCCCGTGCTTCGTCCTCGAACAGCCGGATCGCGTTGCGATGCGCGTCGGGCCCGACCATGGCAACGTACGCAACGTCGAAATCCCGCCCGCTCCTGTCGCGCAACGCTTCGACGTCGGGATCGACGATGCGCCCCGCATGCATCGACACACCGTTGCGCGCGGCGAGCTGCTGCAACCGCTCGTTCGCCTTGCGGTGATCGTCGACCATCCGCTTCGCGAATGCACGCACGTCTGGCGACGACGATTTTTCGAGTGCGAGCCGGCTCGCCTGGATCTCGCTTTTGCCGGCGAGCTTGGCCATGTCGACGAATTCGGCGTCGGTGCGTCGCGGAGGCCGCGCGATTCGCGCGTCGTCCGGCCCCGGCGACGGATTGATGATGCCGCGCGGCACCGACGAACCGGATGCGGGCGGCTCGCTCGGCATTTGCGCATGTGCGGCGGCGGCCACGCCAAGCACGCCGGCCGCCAGCACCGCGATGATCTGGATGCCGGACTTCATTCGATATCTCCTTGACGTGGCTGCCTACGTCGGCGGAATGAACGGAGCCAAGACCGGCTCCGGTGTGACCGTCATCAGGTCGCCGAATGATCGTGGCAGGACGCCACGGTTGCAACGCGGTCACGTGAATGCACGCCGCGCGCCTCGTCGTTCGGTCCATGCTTCCAATTGTCTCGCTTTCATCGTGACCTCCCTTCGTCATGCCGGCTTCGCGCCGATCTGGTCAAGGTGCCGCAAGTTGCATGCCTCACACCGGCATGCAACGCGCCCCTGCGCGCGATCCAACGCCGTTTTCGGGCCGATTCGTGGCAATTTTTTCGGCGCGCTCGTTGGACATCGTGTGCGCCGCGCGACAGGCATGCCGCTTGCGCCGTTCAGCCGGCGCCGCTGTTTGCGTGCGCGATCGCCTGTGCGAGCTGCTGCAGGTCGACCGGCTTGCATAGATAGCCGTCGAATCCCGCCGCCAGTGCGCGGCGCTCGTCGGCCAGCCCCGCATGGGCCGTCACGGCCAGGACGCGCAAGTCGTGCACGTCGGGTTGCGAATCGCGCCGCAATGCTTCCAGCAGCCAGAATCCGTCGCCGTCGGGCATCGCGAGATCGGACAGCACGACGGTCGGGCACTGGCGCGCGACCTGCGCGAGCGCCTCGCGGCCTGACGACGCGACATCGACCTCGGCGCCGAGCGCCGCCAGCGCGGCGGACAGGCTCGAGCGCGTCGCGGCGTCGTCGTCCACCACCAGCACGCGCTGCCCGCCGAGCATCGCCGGCGGACGGCCGATGTCCGCCGATCCGGCGGCCGCCCACGCCATCGGACCGATCGGTCGCCAGCCGCCCGGCAGCGTTACCGTAAACGTCGTACCGCGGTCACGCCCGTTGCTTGCCACGGACACCGAGCCGCCATGCAACTCCACGATGTGACGGACGATCGACAGTCCGAGACCGAGACCGCGGCGCGACGACGCCGGCGAATTGTCCGCACGTCGAAACGCCTCGAACACGTGCGGCATGAAATCCTCGGCAATGCCCTGCCCCGTATCCTCGACCGTCAGCACGGCACTTGCGTTGATCCACGCAAGGCCGACCCTGATGCGCCCGCCATGCGGCGTGAACTTCAGCGCGTTCGACACGAGATTCGACAGCATCTGCCGCAGACGATCTCCGTCGCCCGTCACGACACACACGTTCAGCGGGCAGTCCATCTCGAGCACGATGCCGTCCGTGTCTGCCGCGGAGCGGAACGTGCTTGCGACGTCGGCGACGATACGCACGAGATCGACCGGCATCGCGTCAAGACGCAGCTTGCCCGTCGCGAGCGACGACGCGTCGAGGATGTCGCCGACCATCCGCGACAGCGACCGCGCGCTGCGGTCGATTGCGTCGATCGCCTGTTGCTGCAGGCTCGCATCGCCGGAACGGCGCAATACCTCGATCCAGCCGTAGATCACGTTGAGCGGCGTGCGCAGCTCGTGCGACATGGTCGCGATCAACTCATCCTTGATCCGGTTCGACGTGTCGGCCTGCTTGCGCGCGTTGCGCGCACCGCGCAGTGTGCGCCGCGCGCGGCGATCGCGCTGGCGCTGATCGCTGGAAGGCCGCAGCGTCATCGACAGCGCGACCTGATCGCGTGCGAAGTCCCGCACCGGTTCCGCTTCGACGGTCGCCCGGAACCGCTCGCCGTCGCGCGCGATGCACAGCAGGTCGATGGGGCCGATCGCACTGCGCATGTTGTTGAACGCTTCCGCAACCTCAGCTCGCCGCCACCAGCGTGCCGCGACCAGCATCGCCACGTCGCGCCCCAGCACGTCGCGCGCGTCGTGACCGAACATTCTCCGCGCGGCAGGGTTCCAGCTGACGATCCGGCGGTCGGCCGCGACGCCGACAATCGCGTCCGGCGACGCGTCGACGACCGCGCGCAGCATCCGGTTCGCCTTGTCGCTCACGCGTTCCCCGCGTGCATCGCGCAACACCATGACGGCCCCGTCGAGGTTGCCGTTCGCGTCGCGAATCGGCGACGCGGTACCCACGATCGGCAGCGGCGCCTCACCGCCCCCGGTGTGCAGCCAGTGGTGCGCCGTCACCGCGCCATCGTCGCCTTCGAGTGCGCGCTCGAGCGACGTAAGCGGCACGCGCCGCCCATCGCTGTCATACACCCGTAGCACATCGCTCATGCGCCGGCCCTGCACGTCGTCCCGCACACAACCGACCAGCTCGGCGGCCCGTTCGTTCATGTAGGTGAGCCGACCTTGCCTGTCACTCGCGAGCACACCCAGCGTCAGCGATTTCAGCACGGTCTCGAATTGCCGGCGCGCGGCCGTTTCGCGACGCAGCCGTGCATGATGGAAGGATTGCCCGCCGCGCAGCGCCGACGCAATCGCGCACGCCAGCGATCCGAACGAAACGAACGTGAAGAGCCGCAGGAGCCGCTCGGGCAACGGCAACGTGTAGGCCGACGGATCGGACAGGAACAGCGTCCAGACCAGCACGCCACTCACGAAGGTCGCGATCAGCCCGAACCGGAAGGAGGTCGCCCACGCGACGAGCGCAAGGATCGGGACGTACAGCAGCAGCGTCAGGTTCACCCCGCCAAGCCGGATCGCGACCGCCTGGAGCGCGGTCGCGGCTGCCACCAGCATGATTGCGACTGCGCAATTTCGGGCGGGCGTCCCTGAATACCGGATCATCGCATTGCCTCCACTCGCCGCGCAGCCCCGCGCGGCCGGCTATCATCGTCGTCGACAATGCGTCTGGCGACGACACCGCGGCATGCGTGCGCGCCGACCCATCACGTATCCGGCTTGTCCGCGGGCGTTTTTTCCACGGATTCGGCCGACGAGCCCTCGATCTGCGCGAGGCGGTTGTAAATCGTCTTCAGGCTGACGTCGAGCAGTTCGGCAGCCTGGGCCTTGACGCCGCCGCACTGCGCGATCGTCCCCTCGATCAACTGGCGGTCGACTTCCTGCAGCGACGTGCCGAACGGCACGGTAACCTGATCGTCTTGCGGATCAACCATCGCCGAGAGTTCGACCATGATTGGCGGCGGCAGCGTTTCGATCACGTCGGCATCGCAGAATATGCTTGCGCGCTGGACGAAATTGCGCAGCTCGCGCACGTTGCCGGGCCACGCATACGTTTTCAGCATCGTGCGCGCAGCCGGCCCGAAGCACTGATGGCGTCCGCTCTCCTCGTTGAAGCCCTGCAGAAATGCATCGGCAAGCATCGGAATATCGTCGCCCCGCTCCCGGAGCGGCGGCAGTGCGATCGGGAACACGTTGATCCGGTGATAGAGATCGGGCCGTAGCTTGCCGTCGGCCATCGCGGCTTCAGGATCGCGGTTCGTCGCCGCGATGATCCGCACGTCGACATCGATCTCGCGCGTCGAACCGAGCCGTGTCAGCTGACCGGTCTCCAGCACGCGCAGCAATTTCACCTGCGACTCCATCGGCATTTCGGTGATTTCGTCGAGAAGCAGCGTGCCACCGTCGGCGCGTTCGAAGAATCCCTTGTGCTGGCGATCGGCCCCGGTGAAGCTGCCGCGATCGTGGCCGAACATCTCGCTCTCCACGAGATTGGCCGCGATTGCGCCGCAATTGATGGCGAGAAACGGGCCGCGTCGCCGCAGGCTGAGATCGTGCAGCGTCCGGGCGGCCAGTTCCTTGCCGGTGCCCGACTCGCCCGTCAGCAACACCGACGCCTCGGTGCGCGCAACGCGGCCGATCGCGTCGTACATCGCCTGCATCGGCGGCGAACGGCCGAGCATGTGACCGAAGCGACCGAGGCGCTTCAGCTCCGAACGCAGTTCGGCGATTTCCTCGTGCAGTGCGCCCGCGCGCGGGACGCGCGCGAAAATGCTGCTGAGCCGCTGCATGTTGACCGGCTTCACGAGATAGTCGGTCGCGCCTCGACGCAGCGCATCGATGGCGGTTTCGAGACTCGCGTGGCCCGTGGTCAGCACCATTTCGCAGTGCGCATGTTTCGGCAGCGCGTCGAACAGCGCCATGCCGTTGCCGTCGGGCAGCACGAGGTCGCACAGCACGAGATCCGGCGTATGCGTACTGATCAGCGTCCTGGCCTGCTCGAGCGTCGCCGCGGTATCGCACGACAACTGCTGCGACTTCGCGAGCGCCGCCAGCATCGCGCGAGTATCGGCATCGTCTTCGACGATCAGGACGTACGGCATCGTGGCTCCCATGGTTACGATACGACATGCGTCCTGGCACGTGTCCAGACGCATGCAGCACCGGTCGGCGCCGGCCAGGATGGGGCGGAAAATCGTGACGTGATGGATGCCGCGTCGACGCGACATGACGCTTTGAAGTATAGAAGCTGACGTCGCTCTTTTCCGGCGATCGATCGAATCTATCCGTTCGCGCGCCATGCATTGCAAGATTCAATGCCGGTCACGACGGAAATCACTATGCTTTCGATGGGGAAATCGATCAATTTTTCGTCAGATATTTCGCCATGCCGAGACCCGACAATCGTGGCGAGCGACTGCTCGGCTCCTCCCGCTCGATCCAGACCTTGTTACGGAAAGTCGCGAAGGTTGCGACGACACATGCCAGCGTTCTCATTGTCGGCGAGAGCGGTGCCGGCAAGGATATCGTTGCCCGACTCTTGCACAACATGAGTACGCGACGGCGTGGTCCGTTCGTTCCGGTCAATTGCGGTGCAATTCCGCCGGATATTGCGGAGTCGCAATTGTTCGGTCACGAAAAAGGCAGTTTCACCGGCGCGACATCGCAGAACATCGGTTTTTTTGAAGCGGCACGCGGCGGGACGCTGTTTCTCGACGAGATTGCCGAAATGCCGGCCGAACTGCAGGTGAAGCTGTTGCGCACGCTCGAATCGAACACGATCACGCGGGTGGGCGGCAACGAACCCGTTCCAGTCGACGTCCGCATCATCGCGGCCACCCATCATGATCCGGTGGCAGCCGTCCGGGAAGGTCGCTTGCGCGAGGACCTGTTCTACCGGATCGCCGGGATCGCATTGCATGTCCCGGCGCTTCGGCAGCGCGACAAGGACGTCGGCGACATCGCGCAGGCACTCGTCGACCGGTTGAACGCGCGGAATTGCACGCACAAGCGGCTCTCGAGCCAGGCTTTGAAGGCATTGCTCGCATACTCGTGGCCCGGCAACGTGCGCGAACTGCGCAACGTGGTCGAACGCGCCTTCATCCTCGCTGACGAGCAGATCGAATTGTATCTGCCGCGCCGGCTGCTTCCGCGCGACGAGGTTCGCAAGAACGAGATGACATTGTATTTCGGCACGAAGCTGCTGCAAGCCCAGCAGCGCTTCATCGTTGCATCGCTCCAGCATTTCAACGGCGACAAACCGCGCACCGCGAAGGCACTTGGAATCAGCCTCAAGACCCTGTACAACCGGCTTGCGTTGATTCCCGAACACGAACACGAACGCGACCCGTCCACAACCGGGCGCTGAACGCGTATCGCGTCAGGTTGCGACTTCGAGCAGCACGGCATCCCACTCCTGCACGAACCGCGCAATGCCGAAGCGCGCGAACGCATCCTGCCGGGCGACGGCACCCAACGCGCGCGCGAGTGCCGGATTGCGAATCAGGGCATGCATCGCATCGATCAGCACCGCGGGACGCGTATCGGCGACACCGTTGTGCCCGGACTTCACGAGCAGGGCCACCTCGGTCGTCGCGAATGCGACGATCGGCAAGCCGATCATCATCGCCTCGATCATCGTGAGCCCGAGGCTCGTATAGCGAATCGGATTGAAATAGAACCGGTAGTGCGACAGGAAGTGCGGCAGCGTCAGATACGGCACCTCGCCGATGCCGCCGAGTTCGGATGTACCCAGGCCGACGAGATCGAGCGGCACGCTGCGCCGCACGATATCGAACAGGTCCGCGCCGAGCCGCCGCCCACGGCTCGCAAGATGGTTGACCAGCGTCACGCCTTTCGGCAATGTGCCGCGATATGCCACGTCATCCGGAATCCGCACCCCATATTCGATCACGCGGGTCGGCGTGATGCCGTTGTCCCACATCAGCGCATTGTACGGCGTGACATGCACGAGCAGCACGTTCGGATCCTGCACCGGATGCAGCGTATCCGTCGGGTGCCCGCGCGGCGGGTCGTGTTCGACGAACAGCGCGGGCAACGCGCGCTGCGTGTCACTCAAGAAATTCAGGCGATCATGCAGATAATGCCGGTGATGCTGATAGAGCACGCAGTCGAACACCGTGTCACGCACGCATTCCGGCGGTAATTCATGCACGTTGTCGCCCCACGGAAGATGACCGATGAGCCCCGCATAGCCCGGCGGACGCTGCGGCTTCGTCACGACGAAGAATTCGTGCGGCACCTGTGACAGGTAGTAGAGGTAGTTGCTGCGCACGTGCCAGGTCAGTACGCGCAGCCGCTTACCGTGCATGGCGCGCCTCCTTGCAGAGCAGCTGGTAAGCGTGGCCGATCACCTCGTCGACGCCGATCGCGGTCGCGCAAACGTGCTCATAGGGGCACGTATCGAACATGCACGGCCGGCAGGCCGGATAGACCGCCAGTACGCGATGCCGCTCGCGATCGAACGGCGCCCAGCGGTCGACATCGCTGCCGCAGGCGATGACGATGCTCGGCGTGCCGAGCGCCGCCGCGATGTAAGAGACGCCCGTATCGTTGCAGAGGAGCAGCCGCGAGCGGCCGATCAGTGCCGCGAGCGCGCCGAGCGGCGTGCCGCCGCAAAGATTGATGCATGGCTGCCCGAGGGCCGCGACAAACTCCGTCGCGAATTCCGCTTCGCCGCGCGTGCCGGTCAGCACGATCTGAAGACCGTGCTCCGCGAGCCAGCGTGCGACCCCGGCAAAACGCTCGACCGGCCAGCGCCGCGCCGGCATCCGCGCGCCCGGATGGACGACTGCATAGCGGCCGGGCGTCAGCCCGTGCTTCTCGCCGAGCACTTGCCAGATCGCGTAGTCGAGGCCGCCGAGCGGAAACTCGAGATAGTCGCCCCAGTCGTCGTAGCCGAGACTGCGCATGAGCTGCAGAGACCGCGTGATCTCCGGCTGGTCGGCGGGCCACGGAATCGCATGGTCGAGCGCCGCGGCGCGGCCGTTGGCCGGCGCGAAACCCGCGGTGCGCGCCGCGCCGAGCGATGCGACGAGCGCGTTCGCGTGCTCGCCGCTGCCGTGAAGCTGGAGCGCGAGATCGAACCCGCGCGCGCGGCATGTCGAACGAAACAAGTCTGCTTGCTCGGCATCGGGCTCGGCCTGCTCGACGAGGCCCGGCCCACCCGGAAACCTGATGAAATCGTCGATATATTCGCCAAATCGTGATGCGAATTCGCGCGCCCATGGCAAACCGATCAACGTGATGCGCGCGTTCGGTTCACCGCGCCGTAATGCACGCAGCGCCGGAACCGCACACAGCATCTCGCCAAGTTGCAACGCCCGGAACACCGCGATGCGGGGCCGGCCAACGGAGTCCGGCAACGGAGGATCATATGTCATAAGAACAGCACCCTGAAATGCAGCGCCCGCGGCCCGTGACGCACGCGTGCTTGCCCGCGAACGGCAGGCTCGCTGGAGCAAGGGTCCAGTTCATGCATCTCTGTTGAAGGATCGCAACAGGCGACGTCTGTCGAGGCCAGCGTCGCCGAACGAGAATCAGCGATTTCCATGCCAGCCCGTCGGCACGCCCGGCCCGGCGACGGCATGGGCGTGACGTATCGATCGCCGGGCGCGTCGCGGCGTTTTTATAACCAGGCTGTAAATTCGCCCAGTCCGTGCCTGACGTACGTTCTTGCCCGGTGTCGCATCCGTGCAGCGCCTGACGACTGCGCGAAGGCACGGCACGACGCCGTGCGGCGGACTGGCCCCGCGGCACGCGTGCGGCGCCCGCAATCGCGGGTTATCGGGGCGAATGTATCGCGGTGAATGTATCGGGGTGAATGTCGGCGGTGCGGCTACCGTCCGGTTCCGGCCCGGCAGGATGCCGTGTCGGCGCGACGGTCCGTTGATCAGGGCGCAACATTTGCGGCGGCAGGTGGTGGTCGTCGCGACGCACCCTCACCCGGATTCGACGTCGCGCACGCACATGCAACTGTCGGCCATCTCTTCGATGCCGTGCTTCATCCAACGCAACGGTACGGTGCCGTCAAGCTCAACCCGACCATCATGCATCTGAACGCTGACGTCGCTCACGTCGATGTCAAGGTCGTCAGCGAGTCGTTCACAAACGTCCTCGCGAATAGGCTCGTCCGAGCGCATGCAGCCTTTCGGTCCCCGACGTCTGCGCGGGACACTCCGTTCGACGGCCGGGCCGCCGAAATGCGACAGAAATGCGGCAAGTCCGGCGCGCCGCCATCATTCCGCTCCTCGTCGAAGAATCGGGCCGCGCTGCCAAATTGGCCGCCGCGGTGGCGGGTGTCGCCACACCCACCGTAACTGTCCACCCGATCCTGTCCACGCAACGCCGTGCAGCAGAAGCAACAGGCAACAGGCGGTCGCGCAAGCCGCACGCCGCGCGCATCTCCCCCCGGGGGCGGGAACACGGATTGCTGCGTACATGTCCATCGTGGGCAACCGGGAGGGGACAATGCGCATCGCACGCACGTTCGGCACGGCTGTCGCATGGTTTGTCGTGACCGTCGCCGTGGTGGCCGGCGTGCTGGCGGTCGTTGTCCAGACATTTGACTGGAACCGCGCTCGCCCTTGGATCGATGACAAGGTATCCGAATCGATCGGCCGATCATTTTCGATCAACGGGGAGCTTCGCGTGAACTGGCACCGGCCGCCGTTCGAGCGCGGTTGGCGTGCCTGGGTACCGTGGCCGAGATTTACCGCGCGCAACATCGTGATCGCGAACCCCGACTGGGCACGCTCGAAGGATTTCGCCACGCTCGACGCCATCAGCTTCGACGTGGCCGCGCTACCGCTGATGGACAAGCGCATCGTCATTCCGACGATCGAGCTCGTGAATCCGTCGGTCGATCTCGAACGCCTGAAGGACGGGCGCGTGAACTGGACCTTTAACCTGAAATCTTCCGCCAGGCCGGGCAGGTGGACGCTCGATCTGCATGACATTGCATTCATGACAGGCAGTGTCGCCTATTACGACGAGTTCAAGCGTGCCGACATGAAGGCAGCGATCGATACGCTCGGGCAACCGATTCCGTTCGGCGACGTGCTCAGGCAGCAGGAAAAAAGCTCACGCAAGGAATCGGCGGGGGTGGTCGGTAGCGAGAACGCCACGAAGCTCAGCGCACAAGTGCACGCGAAAACCGCGCCGGGCGCGTCGAAGGCATCAGGCGCTCCTGCCGGCGCCGGTGCATCGTCGGTAGCGCCGGCGCCCTCGCCTTCCGCGACCTCGGCGACTTCCGAATCCTCCGGGGCTGCCGCGGCATTCGCCGCGAGCAGCGCGGGCGCGACTTCTGCTCAAGGCTCGAGCGCTACTTATGCGATTGGCTGGACTGTCAACGGAACGTACAAAAAGATGGCGGTGAGCGGCAGCGGGAAGGTTGGCGGTGTGCTTGCCTTGCAGGACACGCGGCGGCCGTTCCCGGTGCAAGCGAGTGTGCGCATAGGCGACACGCGTATCGCGCTGGTCGGCACGCTGACCGATCCGGCGCACCTGGCGGCGCTCGACTTGCGCCTTTGGCTGGCGGGAGTCAGCATGGCGCATCTCTACGAGATAAGCGGCGTCACGCTGCCGGACACGCGCCCGTTTGCAACCGAGGGCCGCCTGATCGGCCAGTTTCGTGAAACGGGAAACGTCTTCAAGTACGAGAATTTCACCGGGCGCGTGGGCAACAGCGATCTGAGCGGGGCCTTGACGTACGAGGCGCGCCAACCGAGGCCTGCGTTGTCCGGGAAGGTCGCGTCGAATCTGCTTCAGTTCGCCGATCTCGCGCCGATCATCGGCGCGGACTCGAACGCGAACAAGACGCGCCGCGGCGCGGCGGCAAACCAGCCCGCCGACAAGGCGTTACCGGTCGAGGCGTTCCGTACCGAGCGATGGAAAGCGATCGACGCGGATGTCGCGTTCACCGGACGGCGCATCATCAAGAACGCCAACCTGCCTGTCACGGCGCTGTACGCCCACGTCGTCCTGCACGACGGCGTGCTGACGCTCGAGCCGCTGAATTTTGGCGTCGCCGGCGGCACACTGGCCACGACGATGCATCTGGACAGCAACGCAATACCCCTGAAGGCACGCGTCTCGATGCAAGCGCGGCACCTGCGGCTCAAGCAACTCTTTCCGTCCTTCGCGGTGATGCAGACGAGCCTGGGCGAGATCAACGGCGACGTGGCGCTGTCGGCGACGGGCAACTCGCCGGCAGCAATCGCGGCGAGCGCCAACGGCGAGGTAAAGACGCTGGTCACCGATGGCGCGGTCAGCCGGCTGCTGATGGAGGCGGCGGGATTGAATGTCGCGAATGTGGTGTACGAGAAGCTTTTCGGTCAGCGGGACGTGAAGATCAATTGTGCGGCGGCCGATCTGGTTGCGACCAATGGCGTGTTTGATTCGCGCGTATTCGCACTCGACACCGACGACGCCGTGATCGACATGGATGGCAACATCAACATGCGCGACGAGACGATGAATCTGCGGATACACCCGCATACCAAAGGCTTCCGGGTGATTTCGCTGCGCTCGCCGTTGTATGTCCGCGGGACCTTCAAGCAGCCGCACGTCGGCGTCCAGCCAGGCGCGCTGATTGCACGCGGCGGGGTGGCGGTCGGATTGGGGTTGCTCAATCCGCTCGCGTCGCTCATCGCGCTGCTTCAGCCGAGCAACAACCGACCATTGCCGTGCCAGCAGATGCTCGCCGATATGGAAAAGCGGGCGACCGCGCCGCCGCCGGGCGCACGACAGAAGGCGACAGGGACGCCGGAGTACCTGAAGGCGGCTTCCGGACCCTTGGGGCTGCGAGGTGCCGGACACACGGGAGAAGCCGCCAGCGGTGTGCTGCCGCCGCCCACGGGGCCGGCCTCGAATCCGGGCGGCGCCAGGAAATCGCCCTGAACATTCGTGAATTGCGTGTCGCCGGCAAGGGCGACGCCGGAGGGCCTGCGGTCTGCAAGCACACTGGGTCATCCGTGTCCTGCCGCACCACCGCATCCGTCTGTATCCGAGCGGCGACGCCTGTCTGCACCACCGCCGGTTCCGCGCAGACCGATCCATCCCAACTGTCCCCGTCCGCCGATCGCTCGCTCTCCAAGGCGTACCGGTCGACGTCGGGCACTGCGAAAACGAGCGATTCTCGGTCCCTCGATCGCAACTCGATTCCCGCCGGTCAGACTTTTGCCCTTTTCCCCCGTTTCATTTCAATGCGCTGCAAGTGTTGCTTTGTCGGATCGGAACGGAAATGCCGACTGTGTCGCGTACCTTGTCCCAGTGCGCTGTCGCGTCGCATCATCATGCTCCGTGGATCCTTCCCTTTCCGCGTCACGCTGCGGCTCACGGCGCTTGCCTGTCCAGCCCGCGACGACGGCGACATCGTGCGTTCCGGCACCGGATCGGACCTGGCGGCGCAGAGGCGCGGATGACGTGGTTGAAATAGCGAGCGAAGAGGCTGCCGCTCCGTATGGGAACGCATCGTGCTGATACGTACTCAGGTATTTGACGGAGGACAGCTCGATGAACCCCATGACAATTGCAATACGTCAGATTCTGGCGACACTCTTGGCAGGCTGCGCGCTCGCCGCGGCCGGCGCAACCTTCGCGCAAGTCTACGTTGCACCGCAACCGAGGTACGAAGAGCCATATTCCGCCCCGGCGCCGGGCGTGTCGATCACGCTGGGCATGCACGGCGACCGCTATTGGGACGGCAATCGCTACTGGGAGCATGACGAATGGATGCACCGTCATCCACATGAACGTGATCCGTGGCGCGAGCACCGGCACTGGCGCGAGCACATGCACGAACACGAGCACGGTGAATACTGACGACCATCCGCCTGAGCAAGGACCAGGGAAGCCGCTCCTGCTCGAAATCAGCGTACTTTCGCACCGCTTCCGTTGAACGCCGCACCTACTCCGATGCGTCCATTCCGGATGCGAAGATCGCCGCGAACGCCCGTCCACTCGTTGGTTGCGCCGGGCCGGCGGCCAGCGCGCAATGCCAGGCAATACAGGCCAGGCAATACAGCCAGCCGGTTGCATGTGCAACGCCGGCAATGATGCGATCGAGACACACCGCATGGGACCCAGCCGCGTGCCGCCTGCTTCGACGTGGTTGTCAGCGGCGAGGATTGCGCATGGAAAAGGCCGCAGCGCGATCCGCCCGCCACGACGCGGTATCGGGTCGGCGTGCGGGCGTAGAGGACGCGCCAACCGGCCCGAAAGCGCCGTCACGCGCTGCCGGCAAACGCATCGGCCACGAACCGCTCGAGTTCGCGCGCGTCGATGATTTCGATCGAGAATTGCCCGACACGCTTCGGCAGCCACAGGATGCGAACGCCACTGGGCGACGTGAGATTCTCGCGCGATAGCGGCTGGCCGTTTTCGTCCTCCGGCTGCTCGCCGGCGGCCACCAGTTCGTCGTAGGCCGCCTCGATATCCGGCGTGGCATAGCAATGACGGTAGATCGTGCCTTCGCCATGCGTGTCCATGAGCGCCTTCAGGTTTCCGGCGAGAGGCTGGACCAGGATGAACCGCTCGGCGCCGACCATCACGATCGCGTAACGCACGTGGAGTCCGTCGCGCGCCCATTCGAGCGTGCTCGAAATCCGCGCGCCAAGGACCTTAGCATAGTAGGCGCAAGCCTGCGCGAGGTCCTTCACCAGTACGTCGACATGACTGAACTTCAGGTCCATCGGTCTTCCTCCCTGTGAACGGCACCGCACGCATCACGGCAGTCGTGCCGGCCCGGCCGCCTGGCCGCCTAATCGCAACCGCCGCTGAATACCTGCACGCTCGCGCCTCGGCGGGCTACTCGGCGCCGACCGCCACGACGGCCCCGGTCCAGCCGTGGGTCTCCCGCGTGGCCGTCACGAGTGCGTCTCCAGCGCCGGCCGCGGCGACGACCCGTGCGCCGCCTTCCGCCCAGATCGCACTACGACCGGCCGACACCCGGCCGCCGGTCGCGCCGCCGTGGTTGGCCATCAGCACGGCCATGTCGTGCTCGGCAGCGTAGCCTGCCAGGAGCCCGGTGTCGTGCGCGTACCCGTGGTCCGTACTCAGCGCGCTCGCGGCGTAGAGCGTCGCCCCCGCTTGCGCGGCATCGGCGGCATGGCTCGCATGCGAAAAGTCGGCACAAATCGCCAGCGCGATCGGGGTCCCGTCGACGACGGTCGCGGGCCCGCCGCTGCCCGCGGCGAACATCGCGTCCTCACCGGGATGCAGATGCTGCTTCCTCTGTGCCTGGATGCCCCGTGGGCCGAGCGTGAACGCGCCAATATACACGTCGGACCCGCCGTCGCTTCGGACCGGCGCCCCCACGACGGCGGTCACGCCCAGTCGCTGCGCGTCGGCCAGCAGGGGCAACAGTCGCGGATCGCCCGCGTCCATCGCCAGCGCGCGGCCAAGCTGCAGCGCGTAGCCCGTCAGCGACAGCTCCGGGAACACCAGATACCGGACACCGTGTTCCGCCGCAACCCGAAGGAACACAGCGTGTCGGGCGAGATTCGCCGGATCTCGCCTGGATTCGCTCGGCATCCAGCGCTCGTTGCAGGTCATGAGTTCGCGCGAGGTGCAGCAGACGGTTCAGTCGGGCAGCGCCGATATCGGTCTGATGGCGAGCGAGATGTCGCCGTCCGGGCTCGAACATTCGATCTTCAGTGCGCTGCCGGGCGTGATCGCGATGGCGCCTGACCACCCGCTCGCGCGTCGCACCGTCGTCACGCCGGCCGACCTTCAGTCGGATCACTTCATTTCGCTGAACGCGGAGGACGTCACGCGGCAGGCGCTGGAAGAAACGCTGGCCGACGACGGGATCACGCTGCGCACCATCGTCGAGAGGCCTTACTCGATCACGGCCCGCGAGCTGGCGCGCTGCGGCGTCGGACTGCCCTTCGTCCATCCGATTGCCGCCAGCGACTTCATTCCGCGCGGGCTCGTCATCAGGCGTCTTTCGATCGATGTGCCGTTTCAGGATCAGATCATCTTCCGTCCGGGCAAGCCGTTGTCCGGGCACACGAAGTTGCTGCTGAAGCTGCTGCGCGTCCAGCTGGACCACGACTGCCAGCAATTGCAGGCGGCGCTGAAAAGCCGGAAGGGCGCGGCCCGCCCGGCCTGAGCGGCTGCCGTGACTCGACGTGCGAGCGTCCGCCGCGCCCTTCCGGGCGGCGTCGACATGCCGCCGCCCATCCCGCCCGCCCCGTCAGAACTTGTGCCGGATCCCCGCATGCACCATCAGCTGCTTCGACGTCGACGACAGATCGGCCGCCCCCGGGATCACCGCCTGATCGAGCGACGAGCCGGTCGCATCGCCGGCAACCCGCTGGTACGCGCCCATCAGGTAGACGTCGGTGCGCTTCGACAGGTTGTAGTCGGCCATCAGCCCGATCGAATGGATCTTCGGTTTCGCGCTGCCGGTGGTCGCGTCGTAGCGCACGGTCGTATACACATACTGCGCGCCCACGAAGAACGCCGGCGTGAACTGGTATTTGCCGTTCACTTCGAAGTTCTGGTACTTGATCGCCGTGACCGTGCCGCCCGCGAGCGGCCCCGTGACGGGTTCGATCGTCTCGTCGCCGAACAGGTAGCCGACGTTCGCGGTTGGCCGCGTGACGTTGCTGTTCGTATAGGCGAACCCGACCGTCGCGGGCCCGGCCGTGTAATTGACGCCCGCCCCGAAGATCCGCAGCCGCGCCGACGCGAAGTTCGCATCCGCGCCGACCGACCCCGAGCCCGCGATCGCGCCGCCGGCCGTCGCGCCCGGGTTGTCCGCATTCAGGAACGCCGCGCCGACGAGCAGGCCGCCCTGCTCGTACTGCGCGCCGACGCTCCACTGCCGGTTGTTCGCGAACCCGGTGTCGTTGCTGAAGCTGTACGTGCCGCCGAACGAGAAGCCGGCAAAATCCGGGCTCGCGTACTTGACCGTGTTGTTCACGCGGAACGTGTTGCCGGTGTTGTCGTTGTCGAGCGGATGCGAGAACGGATAGACGCCCCAGCTGCCGTTCGCGGTCGTCGGCGCGAGATAGTCGACGACCGCGTCATATTGCCGGCCGAGCGTCAGCGTGCCGTAGCGCGTGCTGCCGAGCCCGACGTAAGCCTGCCGCCCGAACATGCGGCCGCCCTGCGCGAGCGTGCCGCTGTTCACGTTGAAGCCGCTCTCGATCTGGAACAGCGCGCTGTAGCCGCCGCCGAGATCCTCGGTGCCCTTCAATCCCCAGCGGCTGCCCTGCGCGAAGCCGCTCGCCATCTGCCATGCACCGTGGCCGCCGACGTTGTTCGTATAGTCGATGCCCGCATCGATCAGCCCGTACAGCGTGACACTGCCTTGCGCGAAGGCCGGCGCCGCACAGAGTGCCGGCATCGCGACGAAAAACAATCTCCAGTTCATTCGTTTTCCTTATTGATATGATGACCCCACCCGATCGATACGGATCGGCGCCGCTTACTTCGTGCCGTAGATGTCGAAGTCGAAGTACTTGCGGTTGATCCGCTGGTACGTGCCGTTCGAGAGGATCGTCGCCAGCGCGCGGTTGAAGGCATCGCGCAGGTCGGTGTCCTGCTTGCGCAGCCCGAGGCCGTCGCCCTGCCCAAAGTACTTCGCGTCGTCGATCGCCGCGCCGACGAACATGAAGTCCTTGCCCTGCGTCTTCTTCAGGAAGCCGTCGCTGGCCGCGATCGACGCCTGGAACGCCGCGTCGAGCCGCCCCGTCACGAGATCGGCATAGACCTGATCCTGGTTCTGGTACGACTCGATCTGCACGCCGGCCGGCTGCCAGTTCGCGATCGCATAGTCGGCCTGCGCGGAGCCCTGCTCGACGCCCACCCGCTTGCCCTTCAGCGACACGGCCGTCGGCAGCAGCGGCGAACCCTTGCGCGCGATCAGCCGCGCCGGCGCATTCGAGATCCGGTTCGTGAACGCGATCTGCTGCATCCGCTTCGGCGTGATCGTCATCGACGACGCGATCACGTCGAACTTGCGCGCGAGCAGCCCCGGAATCATCCCGTCGAAACTCGACTCGACCCACACGCAGCGCGCATGCAGCTCCGCGCACAACGCGTTCGTGATGTCGATCCCGAAGCCGGTCAGCGTGCCGTCGGGCTGCTTGTATTCGAGCGGCGGATACGTGGGATCGACCGCGAGGCGGATCTCCTTGCCCGTCCAGTCGCCGGCCTGCGCGACGCCTGCCACCGTCGTTGCCGTCAGCGCCACCGCGAGCGCCGCCATCCACTGTTTCATTGCCAGTCTCCTTGTTCCATCGTTGAAGGTGAATCGAATCGGTCCGTCCGCGTCACGCGAGGTAGCGCTCGGCGAGCGCGATCCAGTAGCTCGCGCCCGTCGCGAGGCACGCATCGTTGAAGTCGTAGCCGGGATGGTGCAGCCCGCAGCCGGCCGCGCCGTCGCCGTTGCCGATCGACAGGTAGCTGCCCGGGCACGCGTCGAGCATGAACGCGAAATCCTCGCTCGCCGCGATCGGCCGCAGATGCGGAATCAACGCGTCGTCGCCGCCCCATTCGCGCGCCACATCGCGGGCGAACGCGGTTTCCGCCGCATGATTGACGAGCACCGGATAGCCGTGGCGATAGTCGATCTCGGCCGTCGCGCCATAGCTGTCGGCCTGGCCGTGCACGATCGCGCGGATGCGCCGTTCGAGCAGCGCACGCACGTCCGGCGACAGCGCGCGCACGCTCAGCTCGAGATCCGCATGCGGCGGAATCACGTTCGATGCGGTGCCCGCGTGGATCGAGCCGGTCGTGACGATCGCCAGTTCCTGCGGATTTACGTTGCGCGACACGACCGTCTGCAGCGCCATCACGATCGACGCGCACACGACCACCGGATCGATCGTCGTGTGCGGCGCCGCGCCATGGCCGCCGCGCCCGGTCACGCGCACGCGCACCTCGTCGGCCGACGCCATGGCCGGGCCGTCGCAGAAGCCGAGCACGCCGGCCGGCAGGCCCGGCACGTTGTGCATCGCGAACACGGCATCGCACGGAAACTGCGTGAACAGCCCGTCGTCGAGCATCCGCTTCGCGCCGCCGAGCCCTTCCTCCGCCGGCTGGAAAATCAGGTTCAGCGTGCCGCTGAAGCGCCCGCGCTCGGCGAGGCAGCGGGCCGCCGCGAGCAGCATCGCCGTATGGCCGTCGTGGCCGCACGCGTGCATCACGCCGTCGTGCCGGCTCGCATGCGGCAGCCCGGTCGTCTCGTGGATCGGCAACGCATCCATGTCCGCGCGCAGCCCGAGCCGCTTCCCGGCGCCGCGCGTGAGCGTGCCGACCACGCCGGTGCCGCCGATGCCGCGCGTGACCCGATAACCCCATGTTGTCAGGCAGTCGGCGACGAGCCCGCTCGTCGCGTGTTCCTCGAAACCGAGCTCCGGATGGGCGTGCAGCCGATGGCGCAGCGCGATCATCTCCGTCTCGATGGCCGCCATTTCAGGCGGAATGCGTGATCGATCCAACCCCGTTACTCCTCTCCAGGTGCTGCGTGACGAATGCCGGAATGGCAGTTCGTTGGCGAGATCGTAGGTAGCGAAAAAGTCGGCGAACAGCCGCAGTTTCGTTATGATGACAACCTTTCGTTGTCAGCTATCGGACCCTTTCGCACCATGAGCACGATCAAGCTGCATCAGCTGCAGGCGCTCGTCGCGAGCGCGGAGGCCGGGAGCATCCGCGGCGCGGCGCGCACGCTCGGGCTGTCGCAGGCGGCCGTCACGCGCGCGCTGCGCGAGCTGGAGGCCAGCGAGCGCCTGCCGCTGCTGGTGCGCGCACCGGAAGGCATCGGCTTCACCGAATACGGGAAGACCTTGCTCACCCACGCGAAGCTCGTGCTCAAGCAGCTCGAGCATGCGCAAAGCGATCTCGAACGGATGCGCGGGCGCGTCGAGGGGCGACTGAGCGTCGGCGTCACGCCGTGGCTGACGATGACGTTCCTCGCCGAAACCGTGCTGCAGTTTCGCGAGCGGATGCCCGACGTGCGCCTCGAACTGTACGAAGCGCTGATGGCCGTCGCGCAACCGCTGCTGCGCGACGGCAGCATGGATTTCGCGCTCGGCCACGTGCAGGCCGGCGGCGGCGCGCAGGAGTTCGCGTTCGAGCCGCTGCTGCGCTACGAGACGTCGGTGATGGTGCGCGCCGGGCATCCGCGCGAACGCGCGAAGTCGGTCCATGAGCTGCTCGATTGCGACTGGGTGCTGAATTCGTCGGCCGACGGCCAGGCCGCGCTCGTCGACTACCTGTTCACGCGGCACGGCGCGCAGATCGACGAACGGCGCATCGTGCGCGCGCAGTCGGTCGCGATGCTGCAGACGATGCTGGAGCAGGCCGGCATGTGCACGTGGTGCCCGACGATCCTCGCGGCGGTGCCGCCGTTCGGCGAGCGGATGCGCGTGCTGTCGCTGAAGGAGACCTTCGAGCCGAGCGAACTCGGCATCGTCACGCGCCGCAGCAGCACGCTGAGCGACGCCGCGCGCTGCTTCATCGACTGCCTGCTGCAGGTGATCCGGCGGCATGCGCGCTCGGCGCGCAACGAGGATCTTGCGCTGTTCCGCACGCTCACGCTGCTGATCTGACGGGGTGCCGGCCCGGCGCGCGCGGCGCCTGCCCGGCAGCGATCCCGTATACCTCCACGCCACATTGTTCTATACTGCCCCCCAGTATCCGGAAACCACCTGACCCATGCCGCATTCCCCCGAAGAAAAGAAACGCGTCCTGACCCGCGTGCGCCGTGTTCGCGGGCAACTGAACGCGCTCGAGCAAGCGCTCGAGGAGGGTGCGGACTGTGGTCCGATACTTCAGCAACTGGCTGCCATCCGCGGCGCGATCAACGGCGTGATGGCCGGCGTGCTCGAAAGCCATTTGCGCGAGGAATTCACCCAGCTCGCGGACGCCCCGCGGCCCTCGTCCGGATCGATCGACGATATCGTGACCCTCGTCCGGTCCTACTTGCGCTGACCCATGCAGGATCGTCGACGTCCGATCCATTCGATGATTTTTTTAACAGGATTGCCATGAAATCACGTGCCGCAGTTGCGTTCGAGGCGGGTAAGCCGCTGCAGATCGTCGAAATCGACGTCGAACCGCCCCGCAAGGGCGAAGTGCTCGTCAAGATCACCCATACCGGCGTCTGTCACACCGACGCCTTCACGCTGTCGGGCGACGATCCCGAGGGCCTCTTCCCCGCCGTGCTGGGCCATGAAGGCGCCGGCATCGTGGTGGAAGTCGGCGAAGGCGTGACGAGCGTGAAGCCCGGCGACCACGTCATTCCGCTCTACACCGCCGAATGTGGCGAGTGCCTGTTCTGCAAGAGCGGCAAGACCAATCTGTGCGTGTCGGTGCGCGCCACCCAGGGCAAGGGCGTGATGCCCGACGGCACCACGCGTTTCAGCTACAACGGCCAGCCGATCTATCACTACATGGGCTGCTCGACGTTCAGCGAATACACCGTCGTCGCCGAAGTGTCGCTCGCGAAGATCAACCCGGACGCGAACCCGGAGCAGGTCTGCCTGCTGGGCTGCGGCGTCACGACCGGCCTCGGCGCGGTGAAGAACACGGCCAAGGTGCAGGAAGGCGACAGCGTGGCCGTGTTCGGCCTCGGCGGCATCGGCCTCGCGGTGATCCAGGGTGCGAAGCTCGCGAAGGCCGGCCGCATCATCGCGATCGACACCAACCCGGGCAAGTTCGACCTCGCGCGCGTGTTCGGCGCCACCGACTGCGTGAACCCGAAGGATCACGAAAAGCCCATCCAGCAGGTGATCGTCGAAATGACCGGCTGGGGCGTCGACCACAGCTTCGAGTGCATCGGCAACGTCAACGTGATGCGCGCCGCGCTCGAATGCGCGCACCGCGGCTGGGGCCAGTCCGTCGTCATCGGCGTCGCGGGCGCCGGCCAGGAAATCTCGACGCGGCCGTTCCAGCTCGTCACCGGTCGCCGCTGGCTGGGCACGGCATTCGGCGGCGTCAAGGGCCGTTCCGAACTGCCGGGCATGGTCGAGGAAGCGATGGCCGGCACGATCCAGCTGGCACCGTTCGTCACGCACACGAAGCCGCTCACCGGCATCAACGAAGCGTTCGACCTGATGCACGAAGGCAAGTCCATCCGGACCGTCGTGCATTTCTGAACCCCGCGTCAGGGGACCGGTTGCAGCAACCGGTCTCCTCGCGCGAAGGCGCCGCCGGCACGCAGTGATGCCTGCCGGCGGCGGCGTATGCTCCGAACACCATCCGCCGTCAGACCGGCAACGGTCACCGCCACCTCATCCGTCACCTCTTCCGCCGCCACGCGCGCAACACGCATCTGCCGCGGCTTCCTGCGTTCCCACTCCCGATCCGACAAAGCACCAGCGTCAATCCTGACGACCGTCGGCACGCGGCGACGTCAGGAACGGCGCGTAGTGCACCGTGTACGCGACGAACGCGACGATCCAGCACGCCCCCGACAGATCGAGCCAGACCGCGTACGGCACGCCCGGAACGAGCGGCCCGAACACGCGGATGACGGCCGCACCGATCACCAGCCAGTAACACAGCTGCTCCCACGGGCCCGCGACGAGCATGCGCCCCGTGTGGCCGAGCGCCGTGCGCGTGATCATCGCGATGATCGCGCCGCCGATCGCACCGACGGTCAACGCGTGCACGGCGAGCGAGTGCGCGACCGCGCCGGCGAACGACAGCGCGAGCAGCACGAAGCCGACCGGAATCCACAGACAGGACACGTGCAGGATCCACACGATCGGCCGCTTGCCGACGCGCCACGAATGCCATCCGGAGAGGCGCCATGCATGCAGCACGGCAGTGGCGAGCGCGGCGACGATCAGCAGCACGGCGGGCGCACCGAGCGCATCCGCGAACAGCGTCAGCGCGACCGCCGGTGCCGCGAGCGCGTCCACGATCCTGAAGCGGCGTATCCGGAAGCCGGGAATCGCGTTCATCGTGAACATCGGCACGATGCGGCCGGTGATCACCGCGACGAAGAAAACGACCAGCCCCGTCGCCGCGTAAGCCGTCCGCAGCGCGAGATCGGCCCGTCCCGTCATCACGGATGCATGGAACAGCGCGTTCAGCGCGCCGAACAACAGCAGCGCGACCGGCAGGAACACGTTGTGGCGGTTCTTCGCCGACAGCAGCACGCGCAACAGCACGACGGCCGTCACCGGCAGGAACAGCGCATCGACGACCGCCGCGAGCGACGCCGGCCCCGACCAGACGAGCACCCGCCCGGCCAGCCAAAGCAGCCACAGCGCCGCGAGCGCCGGGCCGCGCAGCGTTTCGCGCGACGTCCAGGCCCGCGTGGCGGTCAGCAGGAAGCCGACGACGATCGCGGCGACGAAGCCGAAGATCATCTCGTGCACATGCCACATGAGCCCCGTCATCGCACCGGCACGCCCGGCGACGGGCACGCCGTGCCACGCCGCGAGCCACACCGCGACGGCAAGGCTCGCGAACAGCGCGCCGGTCAGATAGAAAGGCCGCAGGCCGAGTTGCAGCAACGGCAGGGTATCGGGCGCCGATGGGGCCCGCATCGGTTCGCTGATCTTCATGTGCGTCTCCGGCAGTCGAGGATGACGTCATTCATCCTAGCGCCGTGACGCGCGAGACGGGGGCGTGCCCCTACGCGGCGCGGTGGCATCGTTCGCGTTCATGACATGCGTCAAGCTCGCGCTGCACGCCTGTGCCACACTTTCAAGCGCGCGCCTGCGTTGCGTCCGCCCCGTCAGCACCGCACGCGCCGCATCCTGAGCGTGGCCGACGGCGATTCCCCGAACGCGCGCTTGTAGTCGATCGCGAACCGCCCGAGGTGCGCGAAGCCCCATTTCAGCGCGACGTCCGTCACCGACGCGAGCCCCGGTGTCGCATCGTCGAGCAGTTCGTCGCGCACATGTTGCAGCCGCAACTGGCGCACGAATGCCATCGGCGTGATGCCATGGCGATTGCGGAATCCGGCGAACAGCGTGCTCGGGCTGACGCCCGCGAGTTCGGCGAGCCGTTCGATCGTCAGCGGCTCGTCGAGATGCGCGCGGACGTATTCCTCGACGCGCCGCACATAGAACGGCGCGAGCGGCGCCGGCGCGGGGCGGGTGCCGTTGCGCGCGCTGTTCGGCTGGCCATACAGCAACAGGTTGAACAGCGTCGACTCCAGTTGCTCGAACGCGAGCGGATGGCGCAGCGGATGTCCGTCGGTCGCGATCGCGTCGGCCAGCATCGGCAGCATTTGCGCGAGGCACGCGCCCTGCTGCGACGACAGGCTGAATTCCGGCTCGAACTCCACCGGCACGTGCCGCTCGCCGCCGACATGCCGCTGCGCATGCCGCTCCATCACCTCGCGCTCGATGCGCAGGATCACTTGCGGGCACGCCTCGCCCCACCGCATCCGGAGCGGCAGCGTCGGCGACAGCAGCGAAGCGGTGGCGGGCGACGACACGAAGCGCGCCGCGCCGCATTCGATCTCGGCGTCGCCGCGCAGCGGAATCTGCAACAGATAGAAGTGCTCGAGCGGCCCCGGTTCGATCGATACCTCGCTGCCGTAGTCGAGCAGATTCAGCGACAGGTTGCCCCAGCGCGCATGGTGCATGCGGCCGTGCAGCGCGTGCGAATCGCCGGTCGGCGTAAGCCGATGCGGCTTGAACACGTCCGCCACCCGCGCGCGCACCTCGTCGACGTCGTTCGACTGCAGCAGCAGCGTGTCGTGATTGAAACAGGCGGCGTCGCCCAGCCCGCCCGTTGCGGAAAATTGCCCCATCGAAGTTCTCCCGTCGTGCCTGATCGCACTTGCGCTGTGCACGCATTCCCGATTCCGGGGAAGCCCGTCGCACGATCCGGATAGCGCCCGGCGTATCCGGACAGTCCGCGTCGTTACACTACGCAAGCCCTGCATATATGACGCAAGAAGCGGACCGTTCGCGCATCGTAGAAAACTGTGCGGACCTTCCGCATCCGCACAAACCCGCAGTGCGCCGCGTCCCGGCCCCGGCGCGGCGGGCCGGTCCGCAGGTTTCCGGAATTCGCGGATACCGGCCGAAGAAAGCGGATAGAAGCGCGCGTTTCGTCCGCCAATACTGGGCCCATGCCAGTCACGAACAGAATGGAGGGACACATGCAAGGACGACACATCGAGATTCCGTCGCCGGACGGCGGGACGTTCCGCGCCTACCTGAGCACGCCGGCCGGCGGCACGGGGCCGGGCATCGTGCTGTGTCACGAGATCTTCGGCGCGAACGCGACGATGCGCGACGTGGCCGATTATTACGCCGAGGAAGGCTACACGGTGCTCGTGCCCGACCTGTTCTGGCGCCAGGCCCCCGGCATCGAACTCGGCTACGCGGCGGCCGACTTCGAGCGCGCGATGGCGCTCTACCGCGAGTACGACGAAAACAAGGGCGTGGAGGACATCGCCGCCGCGCTGGCCGTGCTGACGCAACGGCCGGAATGCACCGGCCAGGCCGGGGTGCTCGGCTACTGCCTCGGCGGCAAACTCGCCTATCTGGCCGCGTGCCGGCTGCCGAACGTGGCCGCCGCCGTCAGCTATTACGGCGTGGGCATCGAGCACGCGCTCGACGAGGCCGCGCATCTGCGCGGCCGGCTCGTGCTGCAGATCGCCGCGCTGGACCGCTTCTGCCCGCCCGATGCGCAGCAGCGCATCACCGCCGCGCTGGCGGGACGCGACGGCGTCGAGGTGTACGTGTACCCGGGCGTCGATCATGCGTTCGCGCGCGTCGGCGGCGATCATTTCGACAAGGCGGCGGCGGTGATGGCGCACCAGCGCGCGATCGCCGCGTTCCGCGCGGCGCTCGGCCCGCACTACGACCTGTCCACACTGTGGGAAGCACACCTCCTGCACGAATTCGACACGCGCAACGTCGACGCGACGATGGACACGATGGTCGCGCAGCCTTACGTGAACCATATTCCGACGCTCACGGGCGGCGTCGGCTACGACGAGCTCAAGCGCTTCTACACGCATCACTTCGTGCACGCGAACCCGCCGGACACAACGATCACGCCGATCTCGCGCACGGTCGGCGCAAGCCAGATCGTCGACGAACTGCTGTTCTGCTTCACGCACACGACCGAGATCGACTGGATGCTGCCCGGCGTCGCGCCGACCGGCAAGCGTGTCGAGATTCCGCTCGTCGCGATCGTCAAGTTCCGCGGCGACAAGCTGTATCACGAACACATCTATTGGGACCAGGCGAGCGTGCTCGTGCAGATCGGCCTGCTCGACGCGGCCGGGCTGCCCGTCGCCGGTGTCGAAACGGCGCGCAAGCTGCTCGACGAAACCGTGCCGTCGAACGGGCTGATGCAGCGCTGGCGCGACAGCGCGTGACCGACCGCTACCCGGGCGACGCGTCGAACCCGTGCCACCTTCACCCAATCATTCCAGGAGACACCCCATGACTGCCCTTGCTGGCAAAGTCGCGATCGTCACCGGCGGCGCCACGCTGATCGGCGCCGCCGTCGCGCAGGACCTGAGCCGCGCCGGCGCGTGCGTCGCGATCCTCGATCTCGATGCGGACAACGGCGCGCGCGTCGCCGACACGCTCGGCGAACGCGGGATGTTCATCGCGACCGACATCACCGACGACCGCGCGATCGAACGCGCGGTGTCGGCCGTCGCCCAGCGCTTCGGCGCGATCGACCTGTTGATCAACCTGGCCTGCAGCTACGTCGACAACGGCATCCAGGCCAGCCGCCGCGACTGGCTCGCGGCGATGGACGTCAACGTCGTGTCGGCCGCGATGCTGGTCAAGGCCGTTCATCCGTACCTGACGCGGCGCGGCGGCGGCGCGATCGTGAACTTCAGTTCGATCTCCGCGCAATGCGCGCAGACCGGCCGCTGGCTCTATCCGACGTCCAAGGCCGCGATGCGCCAGCTCACGCGCAGCATGGCGATGGATCTCGCCGCCGACCGGATTCGCGTCAACTCGGTGTCGCCGGGATGGACGTGGTCGCGCGTGATGGACGAGCTGACGCACGGCGACCGCGCCAAGACCGATCGCGTGGCCGCGCCGTTTCATCTGCTCGGCCGCGTCGGCGATCCGTCGGAAGTCGCGCAGGTCGTCACGTTCCTGTGCAGCGACGCGGCGAGCTTCGTGACGGGCGCCGATTACGCGGTGGACGGCGGCTATTCGTCGATGGGCCCCGAGCAGGCGGTGCCGGCGATTCCGCGGCTGGCCGAGTAAGCGCAGGTCGCTTCTTCCGGTTCGTATTCCGGCTCAAGTCATTCGTTCTACCAAGGATTTCATCATGAAACGCATCGCTATCGTCGGTGCCGGCCAGTCCGGCCTGCAACTCGCCTTCACGCTGCTCGACCACGGCTATCACGTCACGCTTGCGACCAACCGCGACGCGGAACAGATCCGTGCCGGCAAGGTCATGTCGAGCCAATGCATGTTCCATACCGCGCTGCAGATCGAGCGCGATCTCGGCCTGAACAGCTGGGAAGAAGCGTGCCCGTCCGTCGAAGGCATCGGCATCGTCGTGCCGCATCCGGAAGGCAACGGCCGCAAGGCGATCGACTGGTCGTCGCGGCTGACCCGCTACGCGCAATCGGTCGACCAGCGCGTGAAGATGGCCGACTGGCTCGACGCGATCCAGCGCCGTGGCGCCGACGTGCGCATCTGCGACGTCGGCGTGCCGGAGCTCGAGGACCTCGCGCGCAGCCACGACCTCGTGCTGCTCGCGGCCGGCAAGGGCGAAATCGTGAACCTGCTCGGCCGCGACGACGCACGCAGCGCGTTCGAGCGCCCGCAACGCGCGCTGGCCCTCACCTACGTGAAGGGCATGACGCCGAGCCAGCCGTATTCGCGCGTGCGCTTCAACCTGCTGCCCGGCATCGGCGAATATTTCGTGTTTCCCGCGCTGACCGCGACGGGCCCGTGCGAAATCATGGTGTTCGAAGGGATCCCCGGCGGGCCGCTCGACTGCTGGGCCGACGTGAAGACGCCCGAGCAGCATCTCGACCGCAGCCTGTCGTTCCTGCAGCAGTATGTGCCGTGGGAATTCGAGCGCTGCCGCGACGTCGCGCTCACCGATCCGAACGGCACGCTGTCCGGACGCTTCACGCCGACCGTGCGCAAGCCGTTCTTCCGCCTGCCGTCGGGCCGCACCGTGTTCGGCATGGCCGATGCGGTGGTCGTCAACGATCCGATCACCGGCCAGGGTTCGAACAATGCGGCGAAATGCGCGAAGGTGTACGGCGACGCGATCCTCGCACGCGAAGCCGAGCCGTTCGACGAAGGCTGGATGCACGACACGTTCGAACGCTACTGGGCCTATGCGCAGCACGTCGTGCGCTGGACCAACTCGCTGCTCACCCCGCCGCCGCCGCACATCCTCGAGCTGCTCGGCGCCGCCGGCCAGTTGCCGTCGCTCGCCGCTGCGATCGTCAACGGCTTCGACGATCCGCGCGAGTTCGCGCCGTGGTGGTTCGACCCGTCGGCCTGCGCGGCGCTGATCCGCGAACACGCCGCACATTCGGAGTAAGCGCCATGGACACCACCGCTTCCTGCCATCCGGGCCTCGACCCGCAACAATTGCGCGCCGCGTTCGGGCAGTTCCCGACCGGCGTCACCGTGATCACCACGCGTTCGCCGGACGGGCGCAAGGTCGGCCTCACCGCCAATTCGTTCTCGTCGCTGTCGCTCGACCCGCCGCTCGTGCTGTGGAGCCTGCGCAAGGTCGCGCCGAGCCGTCCGGATTTCGTCGCGGCCACGCACTTCGCGATCAATGTCCTCGCGCACGATCAGATCGAGCTGTCGCGCCGGTTCGCGACGCCGAGCGCCGACAAGTTCGACGGCGTACCGCACGTCGACGCCGACGCGGGCGGCGTGCCCTGCCTCGACGGCGCGAGCGCGCGTTTCGTGTGCCGCCATGTCGGCCATTACGAAGGCGGTGACCATCTGCTTTTCATCGGTCAGATCGAGGCATTCGATACGTTCGGCCATGCGCCGCTCGTGTTCCATGCGGGCCAGTACCGCGCGATCTCGGCGCACCCCGATCTTTCTCGCGCCGTTTGATTAGTTATACAAATAAATATTCAGGAGGTGGTGATGATGAAATGCGGCTCTCGCCTGCTTGCGATCGCGGGCCTCGTGTTCGCCGGCCTGACCGGACACGCGCCGGCGCATGCGACCGACCTGCCGTCGGTCAACCTGGGGATGACCAGCTTCCTCGACGGGATGCCGCCGGCCGGCTCGGGCTGGTACGGCACGCAGTATCTCGAGTACTACACGGCCGGCCGCGTCAACGACAACGCCGGCAACAAGGTCGGGCTGCCGAAGCAGGACATCGACCTGTTCGCGGGGCTGAGCCAGCTCGTCTACCAGTCGCCGCTGACGTTCGGCGGCATGCATCCGGGGCTCGACGTGATCCTGCCGTGGGTGGCGTCCGTGCATACGAACGACGGGATCGGCAACGTCGCGCTGAACTCGCGCGCCGGGTTCGGCGACCTGCTGGTCGGCCCGTTCATCCAGTTCGATCCGGTGATGGGCGCGCAGGGGCCGCGCTTCGCGCAACGGGTGGAATTCCAGTTCATCGCACCGACCGGCGCCTACGATCCGGCGCGCGCGATCAATCCGGGCAGCCATTTCTGGTCATTCGATCCGTACTGGGCCGCGACGTTCTGGGTCACGCCGAAGTGGACCGTGTCGTGGCGCCTGCACTATCTGTGGAATGCGACCAACCACGAGCCGGCGACCGCGCTCGGCTCCGACGTGACGTCGACGCAGGCCGGCCAGGCCGTTCATGCGAACTTCGCGACCGAGTACGAAGTGCGGCCCGGGCTGCGGCTGGGACTCAACGGCTACTGGCTGCGCCAGACCACCGACATGAAGGCGAACGGCCAGGATGTGTCCGGCACGCGGGAAGCCGTGCTGGCGATCGGGCCCGGTGCGATGTATAGCTTCTCGCCGCAGGATCACCTGATGTTCAACTCGTACTTCGAGGTCTATGCGCGCAACCGGCCGCAGGGCACGCGGATGGTGCTGCGGTATGTGCATCACTTTCAGTGACGCGCCGACCCGGCCGGTATGACGAATGCAAAGCGCGGCTTCGGCGCCTGGATGCGCGTCCTGTCGTTCCGGGGATGGCGGGAGCCTCATTGAAGCCGCGCGCGATAAATGCGCCGGCTTATGCGCGATAAATAGGTAGGTAGAAAAGAAGGCGATACGTTACCGCATCGTCCAGAACAGTCCGGCCGGCACCGCTGTGCGGTCTCAGCCGTTCGGAAAGACCCGTGCCATGCGCCGCCCGTCACCCGCCGTAGATCCGCGCGAGCGCGGCCGCTTCGGCCGCCAGCTCGGCACGCAGGCTCGCCGGCCCCAGCACCTCGACGTTCGGCCCGAACGACCGGAGCCACCAGCGCAGCCGCTGGCTCAGCATCGCGGTGCCCTGCACGAACAGCGCATCGTCGGTGCGGCGCGTCGTCTGGTCGAGCGACAGCGGCGCCTCGAGCAGATGGTCGCCGGCCTGGTTGACGAACTTGAGCGACAGCTTCACTGCCTTGTCGACCATGAAGTCGAAGCGGCGCTGCTGCTTCACGTAGACCTCGAGGGAGAACGACGCCGGATAGACGAACGATTCGAGCATCGCGTCGGCGCGCGCGAGCCGGTCCATCCGGTACAGCGTCGGTTCCGGCTTGCCTTCGGTGGCGCCAACCAGGTACACCAGCCCGCCGACTTCGACGAGGCCGAGCGGCAGCACGATCTTCGGCGTCTCGTTGTCGGCGTTGTGGCGCGGCCGGTAGACGATCTGCAGTTTGCGCTCCTCGAACAGCGCGCGCGAGACCGCCGCGAAGATCTTGCGGTCGATCGACGGATAGTGCAGCGCAAAGCCGCCGCTCTCGACCGCGACCTTGCCGGTCCAGCGCGCGTACTTGCGCTCCGATTCGCTGACGGGCCGTTCGAGCCGCGCGTCGGCGATCTTGAACAGCGCGGAAATCGAATCGGCGACGAGCCCCGGAATCTGCCGGGACGAGAAGCGCCGCAACGTCTGCAACGCGAGCGCCTCGTCGAAGCTCATGATCGAGCCGGCCTTCGCCGCCATGCCGCTCGCACCGTCCTTGCGGCGCCACACCGATACCGTGCCGCGCCGGTCGGTCTCGACGAGGCCGCGCGCTTCCAGTTCGGCGAGACGACGGAGCACGGTCTTGATCGACGGAAGATCCGGCACGGTCTCCTGCATGCGCTCGTACAGGTCCGGCGTGCTGACGTAGTCGGCCTGCGCGCCGGCGTCGGGCAGCAGGCGCATGATGTCGCGATCGAGGTCTGGCATTCGGGGGATTCGGTACATGGCAAAGGGAACGTCACGGGTTAACGACACCCGACCCGATTTCTTGAGCATGCATTGCGCCGATTGAATGTTGGTCGCGCGGCATCGCCGGTCGTGCGTGCCGCCACCTTAACCACGCATCGGGACAAACGGTGTCCCGAGATCCGCACGCCACGCAATTCGCTTCCGGACGCGAAACGGGACACATTCTGTCCCGATGAAGGCACACCATCGGCATCCCTTCACTCGTGCCCGCCCCCATGACTCGACCCATCGATCACCCGAACCTCGACCCTGCATCGAATGCGCGCGTCCTGCCCGGCCGCCGGCGCGCGCTTCGTGTTGCGTTGCGGTTGTGGGGAATCGACGAACGCGACGCGCACACCTGGCTCGCCGGGCTGCGATCGCGGCATCCGCGACTGGACTGGCGGATCGCCCGCGACCGGGCGGCCGCCGGTGCCGACGTCGTCGTGCATGTCGTCAAACCGGCGACGCGTCGGTCCGACGGATTCTGCTGGAACTGCACCGGCGCGAACGGCGCACTGACCCGCCCGCTCGATCGCACGCGCACCGAGATCGCGTTGTTCGCCGGCGACGCCCGGCAGCTGCCGCATCGCCGTGCGGGCTTCTGGGCACTCGCGGGCACGCTCGACACCCGCACGGCGCTCGATGCACTCGCGCGTTCGCTGCATGCGTCGGCCGCACGCGGGCCCGACGGACGGATCACCGTGCGGCAGGACCTGCTTGCCTGGATCGCCGCGCGACTCGACGCGATGGACGCTCCGCTCGACGCGAGCTGATCGGCGCAAACCGGAGCACCGCTCCGGCACCGACGCACCCGACGCACCCGACATGCCGACGCGATGTCGCAGCGGTGCGGATCGATGCGAACGCATCGATCCCGACGATGCCGCAGCTGACGCAACGCTTTTTCGACGTCCGGACACGGTATGTCCGAACCGGCATCGACAATCTTCACTCGACAACGACAGGACACGCTTCTTGATGCCATTCATCCCGGACGCTCGCCGCTCGACGTGCAATGCTTTCAACCGCCGACACCATCACGATGGAGAAGGCGAATCGGTCCGGTGCAACACCTCGCTGTCGTCTCATGCGGCGAATGACGGTGCCGCGGGCCCTGGCGGCCGGATCGAATCCGCGGCGCTCCGGATTCCGCTGAACGAGTGGCCGATGTCCGAAAAAATGCGCCATGTCGCCGAATGGCTGTCGGCCAACTTCGCGGAATCCGTCCGGATGCGACAGGCCGCCGCCCTCGTCGCGATGAGCGAGCGTTCGCTGCTGCGCAACTTCACGCGCGAAACCGGCGTGACGCCCAGCGCGTATCTGACGCAGGTTCGACTCGCCCGCGCGTGCGCGATGCTCGAACGCACCGCGTTGCCGGTCGATTCGATCGCGCGGCGCTGCGGGCTCGGGAGCGGCGACTATCTCGCGCACCTGTTTCGGCATCGCTTCGACGCGACCCCGACCGAACATCGCCGGGCACGCACGCGTGCCGACCTGCACGCGGAAGGCCAGCTCGGCGCATGCGACGTGGCTGAGCGTCACCCGCCCGACGGCGATGCCGGCGGGTGACGCGAACGAGGCCCGTGCGGGGCCTCGTTCGGTCACGACCGGCTGCTTTCCTGCGGTTTCGTCAATAGCCGTAGGGGGCCACCCGCGCGGGCAGTGGACCACGGCTGCGTCCAGGGTCGACCATGGGTCCGGGTTGCGTTGACGCCGCTATGATCGACCTGTCTCGCGGCGCCGCCCGGGGGGGAGGAGGAGCCTCCCATGAAGACGGTGGCCGTGCCGGCCGGCGATGCCCGGCCGGCACGCACATCCGGTTCGCGCGGCGCTCCGCCGCCGCTTACTGCCCGATACTGGTGAAGGTCGGCAGCAGCACGCGATACACGTGAATCATCGCCGGTCCGAGCAGCACGCACATCAGCGCGGGGAAGATGCAGAAGATCAGCGGGAACAGCAGCTTCAGCGCGATCTTCGCGGCCCGCTCCTCGGCCCGCATCCGCCGCCGCGTGCGCAGCATGTCGGACAGCACGCGCAGCGATTCGGCGATGCTCGTCCCGAAGCGGTCGGCCTGGATCAGCATCGCGCAGAACGACTCGATGTCCTCGACGCCGGTCCGCAGCGCCAGATTGCGCAGCGCGGTCTCCTTCGTGAACCCGGAACGCATCTCGAGCAGCAGCAAGTCGAGCTCGCCCGCCACCACTTCGCTGCGAAAGCGCAGCTCCTCGCTCACGCGCATCAGCGCCGCGTCGAGCCCGAGCCCTGCCTCGACGCATACGGTCAGCAAGTCGAGCGCATCCGGGAAGTCCTCGAAGATCACTTGCTGACGCTTCGCGATCCGGCGCCGGAGGATCACGTTCGGCAGGTAGTAGCCGATCCCGGCGAGCGCGACGAGGATGAGCGACAGCAGCATGCGCTGATTCGCGAGCCGGGTCGTGGCGAGCGCCAGCAGCGCGGCGCCCGGCAGCGCCAGCGCGAGCACCGTCTTCGCCGCGAAGTAAAGCGCGCCCGCGTTCGCATCGCGCCAGCCGGCATTCATCAGCCGGATCCGCAGCGGCGAATTCTCCCAACCCTCCTGCGGCACCGACAGCCGGGAAATCGGCCGCGACAGCTCGACGAGTTTCGCGACCCAGCGCGACGTTTGCCCGCCGCCGTCGTCCGCACCGGTGCCGATGCCGATGCCCACGCTTGCTCCGCTCGCCTGCTGGATCCGGCGCTCCATGTTGCGCGGCGCGAACAGCAGCATCGCGGCGAGCACGCCGCCGGCGACGAAAATGAACAAGCCGGCCAGCATCACGGTATGTACTACGCTCAGGTTTTGCATGACAGCCTCGAATCGGTTCGTGAAGCCTGAGACACGCGTCAGACGCGAATCCGGATGATGCGGCGAATCCACAGCAGGCCGAATACCATCGACCCCAGCATCACGCCAACCATCTTGATGCCGGCCGGATCCTCCCACAGCACCGACAGAAACTCCCGGTTCAACACCGCCATCATGCCCGCGGTGCCGAACGGCAGCAGCCCGAGGATCCAGGCCGACAGCCGCCCTTCCGCCGACAGCACGCGGACCTTGTCGAACAGCTTGAAGCGCTCGCGCACCAGCGATGCGATGCTGTCGAGCAGTTCGGCCAGGTTGCCGCCGGTCTCGCGCTGGATCAGGACCGCGATCACGAAGTAGCGCAGGTCATGGGCCGGCACGCGCGTCGCGAGGTTCACCAGCGCATCGTGCAGCGATACGCCGTAATTGATCTCGTCGAACGTGATCCGGAATTCAGCCCCCATCGGATCGGGAAACTCCTCGCCGACCATTCCGAGCGCGCTCGTAAACGAGTGGCCGGAGCGCAGCGCGCGCGCGATCATGTCGCAGACATCCGGCAACTGGCGCTCGAGCTTGAGCATGCGCCGGTTGCGATGCCGCAACACGTACAGCGTCGGTATGCACGCAGTCGCCAGCGCGATCGGCACCACGACGATCAGCGGCAACGGCGTGAAGACCAGGAGCAGCGCCGTGATCACCGGAAATGCGGTGCTGAGCACGGCCAGTTTCGCGACCGTCCAGTCGAGCCCGGATTGCTGCAGCATCAGGTCCAGCGACTGCACGCGCGGCACGCGCAACAACAGCCGGTCGAACGGTTTCGACTCGTCGAGCATCCGCTTCTTGAGAATCGACAACCGCTCCTGCTGCACGTTGCCGCCGGCCGACATCGCGCGCAGGCGCGACTCGATCCGGCGCGCCGCGGCGCCGTGGCGCGCGTTCCACCATTGATAGACGCCTTCGATCGCGAGCACGACCGCGACGAAGGTGAGAATCACAAAACCGTAAAAGATCGAGTCCATGGGGCCTCCCCGGAGTCAGACGACCGCGCGTCGTCACTTCGTCTCGTAACGCTGCGCCGGGTCGTACAGCGAATCCGGCAGGTTGATGCCGAACGCCTGCAGCCGCTCGGCGAACTTCGGCCGCACGCCGGTCGCGCAGAAGTGTCCGCGCACCGTGCCGTCGCGATCCATGCCGGTGCGCTTGAACGTGAAGATCTCCTGCATGTTGATGATGTCGCCTTCCATCCCGGTCAGCTCCTGGATGCTGACGATCTTGCGCTTGCCGTCGGTGAGCCGCGTCGCCTGGACCACCACCGAGATCGCCGACGCGATCTGCTGGCGCATCGTCTTCGGCGGCAGCGTCAGGCCGCCGACGCTGATCATGTTCTCGAGCCGGGTGAGCGCATCGCGCGGCGTGTTCGCGTGGATCGTCGCGAGCGAGCCTTCGTGGCCGGTGTTCATCGCATTGAGCATGTCGAGCGCTTCCGCGCCGCGCACTTCGCCGAGAATGATCCGGTCCGGGCGCATCCGCAGCGCGTTGCGCACGAGCGTGCGCTGCGTGATCTCGCCCTTGCCCTCGATGTTCGGCGGCCGCGTTTCGAGCCGCAGCACGTGCGGTTGCTGCAGTTGCAGCTCGGCCGCGTCCTCGATGGTCACGATCCGCTCCGAGCGCGGAATGAAACCCGACAGGATGTTGAGCAGCGTCGTCTTGCCGCTGCCGGTGCCGCCCGACACGAGCACGTTTACTTTCGCCTGGGCCAGCGCATCGAGCAGTTCCGCCATCGGCGGCGTGAGGCTCTGGTAGCTCACCAGGTCGTCCATCTTCAGCGGGTTGACCGCGAAACGCCGGATCGACATCAGCGGCCCGTCGATCGCGGACGGCGGGATGATCGCGTTCACGCGCGAGCCGTCCGGCAGACGCGCGTCGACCATCGGGGTCGATTCGTCGATGCGGCGCCCGACCCGCGACACGATCTTCTCGATCACCTTCATCAGGTGCGCGTCGTCGTAGAACGTCACGTCGGTCAGCTCGAGCTGGCCGGCCCGCTCGACGTAGACCTGCCGGTACGTATTGACGAGGATGTCGGAGATGCCGGGGTCGCGCAGCAACGCCTCGAGCGGACCGAAGCCGAACATCTCGTCGTACACGTCGATCGCGAGCTGGCGCCGTTCGATATCGTTCGCGGGCATGCGCTCCTCGTCGAGGATGCGCGAGATCAGCGTCGATATTTCCTGCCGGACCTGTTCCTGCGGCAGGCGCGACAGACGCTCCAGCTCGACCCGCTCGAGCACCGCCAGGTGAATTTCGCGGCGCAGCTTCTGGTACGCGTCGCGTACCGACGAATGCGTCGCACCTACCGGCTCGGTGCCCGCCGCCTGCGGCTGCGTCCGGTACAAGGACATCTGATCGCGCAATGACATGATGGTTTCCCCGTGAGATTCACATGGACTTGAGCTTCGGCGTGGCCTTGCGGCCGAACAGCCGGGACATCAACGGTTCGCTGCTGGACGCGCCGTGCTGGGTGCGCACGTCGCCTTCGACGATCTGCTTCGCGCAGGACTGCAACGCACGCGCCACAGCGGCGCTGCGTGCGACGCGCGAGACCGGATGCCCCTGGTCGAGCGCTTCGCGCACGATGTCGGTGTCGTCGGGTATCGTGCAGCTGGCGCGCAGGCCGAGCACTTCCTCGAGCGCGGTGCGGGACCGTTCGCTCGCGCGCGTCATCCGGTTCACCACCAGCCGCAACTGGTCGGTCGGGTAGCCGAGCGACACGAGAATCTCCAGCATCCGGCGGCCCGCGCGCACGTGCGGCATCGCGGGCTGCAGCACGAGCTGGACCTGATCGCTTCGATCCAGCGCGATCATCGACAGCGGATTGATGCTGACGCCGAGGTCGAAGATCACGAAGTCGTAGCGCGGCGCGGCGACGCCGAGAATCCATTCGAGCGCGTCCTCGCGCATCTCCGCGGCCTTGACCGGGTCGCCCGCGCCCGCGAGCACGTGGAACGTCGACGTGACGTGCGCGACGCTCGCGTCGAGAAACGCGCCGTCGAGCCGTTCGATCTGCGCGCACAGCTGCGGCAGCGTCGACGGCGGCGTCTCGTCGCTGACGAGGAACGCGGCATCCGCGAACTGCTGGTTCAGATCGACCAGCAGCACGCGGCGCTTGTGGCTCTCCGCGATCTCGTACGCGACGTTGCTCGCGGCGAAGCTCGTGCCCGCGCCACCCTTGCACGACATGAACGACACGAAGCGCGTATCGTCGCTGTCGCGCCGCGTGCTTTGCGCGGCGGCCCGTTCGAGCGCACTGGCGAGCGCCGCCGGGTCGATCGGCCATTGCAGCACGTCGCGCACGCCGGCGCGCATCGCGTCCAGCAGCACGTGCGGCGCCGCGTCGGCCGTCACCAGGATGCCGGTCAGGCCCTGGTGCAGCCGGCAGATTCGCTCGATCGCCGACCGCTCGGCCGCATCGGTCGTCGCGCCGTCGATCAGCAGGATGTCGAACGAATCGAGACCGTCGGTGCGATGCTCGATCTGGGACGGCCGCCCGGCCGCGCGTGTCACGCGGTAGCGCCCGCTGTCGGTGACGAGACGCGCGATCTGCGTGAGCCGGGCCGTATCGTCGGAAGCCACCAGGATATTGATCATGACTGTGCCTCGCCGGTTCGATTATTGACAGGCGGTGCCGCCCGTCGAGGAATTCAGGCTTTCCCGCGACAGCGTCGTGGTGAACGGCGGCATCGTGATCGTGACGCTCGCGAGCGGGATCATCGTCCTGACCGTCACGTTGGTGATGCTGACCGTCACGAACGAACAGGAGCTCACGTCGCAGCCCGACGGCGTGTAGCTCACCGACACGTTCGAGTCCGACAGCATCGGCATCAGCGACTTCACGCGCTTCACGACGCCGGCGGCGTTCACGTCGCAGACGATCGCCGTGCGTGCGCCGAGCCGGATGGCCTCGGTCGCGGTGTTCCAGTAAAACAGCACGCGCCCGAACTCGAAGACGCCGATCAGCAGCATGATCAGGATCGATGCGATCAGCGCGAACTCGACGATCGTGGCGCCGCGTTGGGCGCGACGGCGCGGCGGCGGAAAGGGGCGCATGTTCATGACACTTGCCTCATCACGGTGACGATGTTGCCGAAGGTGATCGAGGACAGCCCCGGGTAGGCCGGAATCGGCTGGTACTGGTAGCCCTTCACCTTCACCTCGACGACATTGATGCTGCCGGTCGCCGTGCCGCTTGCCGCGTTGTTGGTCGAGTCGTACGTCGGCAGGTTCGCGAACTGCGGCGGGTCGGACGCGTCGGCGCAATCGGGCGAATGCGCGGCATCGCAGACGATCACCATCGACGTCGTGAGCCCCGGCACCAGCTCGGTGCCGGCGGAGCCGCACGTGGTGCTGCCGTACACGACGAGGCACTGCGCCTCCGCGAGCGGATACGAACTGTCGGTCGGCAGAAAGACCGACAGGTAGCGCGCCGCGTTGCGCGTCGCCTTGGTGAGGGTCTCGTACTGGTAGATCGCGCGGCCGAACTCGGCCACGCCGGTCGCGAGCACGATCATCGGCATCAGCACGAGCGCGAACTCGACCGCGGCGACACCGCGCATGCGTGACCGGCGAATCGGGAGCCTTTTCATGATCGCGTCTCCACTATTGAACGAGCATCGGGACCTTGATGCCGGCCGAACTTCCGGTACCCGGCAAGCCGTGCGTCGCGCAGGGCGTCGTGCCGGATGCCGTCGAGCCGAGGTATTCGAGGTGCGCCGTCACCCCGCCGGCTCCGGGGCTGAACGGCAGCGGATCGAGCATCAGCACGCAGTCCCACTGCGTGACGTGCAGCTTGCCGCTGCTTCCCGACAGCGTCGAGCAATCGCCTTCGGGGGCGAGCGCGAGCCGGCGATCGCCGCCATAAGTCTGGTAGTTGCTTGCCGTGGCGGTCCCGTTGGTCGCGATGCCGCTGCCGGTGGGCGGCGCGCCGTCGCCCTGGTAGACCTTGAAGCTCGTGCGATCGAGCACGAACTGCGTGTAGGCGTCGCCGACGATGCCCGCGGTTCCCGGCGGCCCGTAGTTCGGGCCGACGTACGCATAGCCGGTGAAGTCGGGCTGGCCGCTCGAGCCGTTGGCGCCGCTCGTATAGATGCCGAAACGGGTGTTCCAGGCGCGCAGCGCCGCGGACTTCAGGCCCGTCGACCCAAGGTCCGGCGGCGACGTGATGTTGCAGCTATTGCCGGACAGTTCGCTGGCGATGGTCGTCTCGTTCGTCGATCCGTCTAGCGCGGCCCAGCCGAAGTTGCCGGGACCGTACGTCGACTTCGAACCGGACGGCGACGAGATCCAGTCGCCGACCTTGTAGGGCGCGGCCGCCGCCGCACGACACACGAACACCGGAATCGCGCAGGCCGTCTGCCCGGCGCCGACCGTCGCGATCGCGCTCGCCGCGACCTGGGCCGCGTTCGCGACCTGCACGCCCGGGATCGTGTTGAGGATCTCGATGAACCAGTGCGCGATGTTGGTCAACTGCGCCGTGCATTTCACGTACTTGATGTTCGCCGGCGTGGCGACCGCCGTCTTGGTCAGGAACGAATTGGTCAGCGAATCGCTGAACGTGACGTTCGAATCCGTCTGCATCTGCACCGCGTTCTGCTGAAAGAACGCGAAATTCGAGTGGCCGGCGGCGATGCCGTCCGCTTCCGCCACCTGCAGGCTGATGGCCGTGGTCAAGTCGCGCGCGGCGGACAGCGCGCATGCGTCGGCGCTGTTCTGCAGTTCGCTGCGCGTGACGTACAGCTTGCCGAGGTCCAGCGCGAGACCGACGAACCCGATCATCACCGCCAGTGCGAGACCGACGATGATCGCGACGGCGCCTCGCTGGCGATGCATCCCGCGACGCGTGAGTTTCGGATGACGAGCTGCGCTGGACATGGCGTTCTCCCTGAGCGTGCCTGTGTTACTGCGCCGACTTGCCGATCCCGATCACGAATGCATTGGCTTTCGGCTCGGGCTGCTTGAACGACTTGTTGTAGTTGTCGAGTGCGTTCGCGGCGGCGCTGCCGTCGACCCCCTCGCGCGATGCCGCGTGTTCGGCGGCATGCGGATCGATGATCTGGGCTTGCGTGACGGCGCGGACCGAGTCGCCGAAGCGGCTGTCCCACACCGGGGTCGACGACATGCAGCCGGCGAGCGCGAACGCGAGCGGGACGGCGAGCGCCGCGCGGCGCACGAATACGAGGTAGGCGGATTTCATGAGCTTCCCCTTGAATGGCTTCAATGATCGGTGGAGTCGGGTTCCGTGCCCGCCCGCGCGATCTGCGCGTGCGCGACGGCCGGCAAGCTGTGCTTCGAACGCGGCGCGGGTTTCGCCGGCGCGGGTTTGGCCGGCGTGGCGGAGCCGGCGGCCGCGAGACGCGCGGCGGCCGCTTCGATGCGCGCGATCCGCGCCGCGGTGGCCGCATCGGCCTGCGGCTGCGGCTCCGATTGCGGCTGCGCCTGCTCTTGCGGCGGCTCGGCCGGCGCCGGCTCGGCGCTCACCGCCCCTGCCGCGTCGGCGGCCGCGGCCTTCTCCGGCTGTGCCGGCACCGGCGCCGGTGCATCGGCGGGCTGCGGCGCACGCGGTGCGGGCAATGCGGCGGCCGGTGCGGCCGGCGCGGCCGATTGCGGCGCGGGAGCAGGTGCCGGAGCCGGCGTCTGCGGTGCCTCCATCGCCGCGCCGTTCGCCGGTTGTGCACCCGGCTTGCGGACCCCCTTGCGGCCTTCCATGTTGCCGGTCGCATACACGTCGGCTTCATGCGGCTTCGAGAAGCTGTCGGTCGGCAGCGGCACGTCGGCGGTCTGCAGCGGCCTCACCAGGTGCGGCGTGATCACGAAGATCAGCTCGGTGCGGTCCTGCTGGAACGACGTGCTGCGGAACAGCGCACCGAGCACCGGCACCTCGCCGACACCCGGGATCGCCTTCAGCGCGCCGCTCGCGTTGTCCTTGATCAGCCCGCCGATCGCGAACGATTCGCCGTCGCCCATCTGGACCGTCGTCGACGCACGCCGGGTCGTGATCAGCGGCAGGATCGAGGTGCCGCCGATGTTGGTCGCGCTCAGCGTGACGCCCGTCTGCGACAGCTCCGACACTTCCGGCGCGACCTTCAGGCTGATCCGGCCGTTCCCGAGCACCGTCGGCGTGAACTTCAGCGCGACGCCGAACTCCTCTTCCTGCAGCGTGATGGACGACGTGCCCGTACCGCTGCTCTGCGGCACCGGGATGAAGATCTTGCCGCCGGCGAGGAACGTCGCCTCCTGGCCGCTGATCGTCACGAGGTTCGGCTCCGCGAGGATCTTGACGAGGTTGTCGGTGTTCTGCACATCGGCCGCGATGCTGAACGGCTTGTTGTTCGCCTTGTTGAAGATCGCGCCGCTCGCGACACCCGCGAGCAGGTTGCTGACGAGCGCGCCGCTCCACGAGCCGAAGCCGCCCTGGATGTTGAACGCGCTGCCCATCTGGTTGATCAGCGTCTTCGACACTTCGGCGACCTTCACCTCGAGCATCACCTGCTGCGGCGACGTGACGGCCAGCATGTTCAGCACGCCGCCGCCCTTGCCGCCGCCGTCACCGGCGCTGTCGCTGTACGCACGGGCGATCTGCACCGCCTGCTGCGCGGCCTGCGAGTTCGACACGTTGCCCGCCAGCACGATCGTGCCGGCGGCGGTCGACACGTGAATGTCGTGCTCGTTCGGCATCAGCTGCATCAGCGACGCCTGCAGGCCGCCGGCATCCGCGCCGACCGCCACGTCGATCACGCGGCACGCACCGCTGCGGCCCTGCACGATCATGTTGGTCGTGCCGACCGTCAGCCCGAGGATGTACAGCGTCTGCGGCGACACCATCGTCGCCTGCGCGACGGCCGGGTTGCCGATGGTCCGGTTGCGGACCGGTTCCGGCATCGGCACCAGCAGCGACTTGCCGAGCGGCACGCTGACGCTGGTGGACTCGCGCACCGCGCCCACGCAGTTCGGTCCGCGCAGCGGGCCCGCCGTCGCGGCGGCGGCGGCCGCGGCGGCCGGTGCCGGCGCCATGCTGATGGTCATCTGCATCGGCCCCTTGGCGACGGCGGCCGGCGCGCTCGCGCCGCCCTTCATCAGCGCAGCCGATTCCGCGCCTTCCTGGGCCAGTGCGCTGTACACGGTCAGCGTTCCTGCACAGAGGATCGCGGCCATCATCGTGCCCCGTGCGATGCGCGTGCGCACCGGGCCGGTACCTGATTGTTGCGGATTGATCTTCATTTCGTCTGATCCCCCGAGTGACCGGCGAGCCGCCGGTTGTCGACTTCCAAGGCCGCCGTGCCCTGACGGCGGCCGATCTGGTTAATCTGGTTATCTGGATGTTTTCGCTGAATTCAGAAACATTCGACGCTGCCGTGCACGCCGGTCAGCACGCCGACGCAATCGCGGCGCGCCTCCGGTGCCGCGTGCGACGCGACATGCACGCGCACGGTCTTCACGCGTACGGGTACGGGTGCCGGCGCATCGGGCACCGGTGCCTTGCCGAGCAGCGTCAGCTTGGTCGCGCCGTCGGTGGTCAGCGTCTTCTGGTCGACCTGGTTGCGCAGCACGAGCGACAGCGTGCCGACGCTGCGCGCGAGGTCGAGGCGTTCGGCCTGGTCGGGCGTGACTTCGAGCGTCACCGCGTTGACGACCTTCGGTGCGGTGTCGTCGCGGCTGACCTGCTGCGCGACGGCCAGCACCAGGATGTGCTCGAGCACGATCTTCGAGATGCTCTGCCCGTCGGTCTTGCCCTGCTGTTCCTGGGTGTTGACGATCACGTCGACGTAGTTGCCCGGCAGCGCGAAGCCCGCGACGCCGACCACGTCGTTCACGCGCACCGTGATCGCGCGGCTGCCGTCGGCGATCACCGCGGACAACCCGCCCTTCGTCCCCACCGGCGCGAGCTTCGACTCGATCACCGGCTCGCCGCGCGCGAGGCTCGTGCGCACGACGCGCCCTTCGAGTTCCTTCGTGTCGGTGAACGCGCCGGTCGGCACGCTGCCCGACGGCCAGCTCACCATATGGATCTGGTTCGGCCCGAGCGGCTCGCCCAGGTTCAGGTCGGTGGTCGCCACCGCGACCGACGTGATCGAGTTGTTGGATGTATTCATCAACCAGCGCGACGCGAACACGACCGCGGCAAGCCCCGCGACCATCGCGACGATCAGCATCATGAGCGCTCGACTGTTTTTCATGGCAATGCTCCTCAACGAATCGGGAAAGAAACGGCTCAACCGGTTATGTACGTACGACCGCCGTGCTCGACAGGCGGCGGATGCCCGCCGTCGCGCTCGGGCGCCGAGCCGAAATAGCTGGCCCATGCGTCGTGCAGCCCCTCGTGCGTCACTTCGGGCGGATCGCCGCGATACCGCGCGCCGGCGGCGACGAGGCGCAGCAGATCCATCGGGAAGCAGGCGAGATAGGCCTTGCCGCTCGGCAGGTGCAGCCGGTGCAGCAGATAATCGAACGCGTCGTGCGCCGGCACCAGCCCGAGCGACGCGCATGCGGCGTCGAACACGGCACGGTAGTGGTCGATCGACAACGCGCCGACGTAAAGCTTGGAACCGAGCCGGCGCAGGAACGCGTCGTCGGCGAACTGCTCCGGCGCCAGGTTGCTCGAGAACACCGGCCAGACGTCGAACGGCAGCACGAAGCGATTGCCGGACTCGAGCGTCAGGAAATCGACGCCGCGATCGAGCGGACGCAGCCAGCGGTTGAGCAGGTCGCGCGGCTCGACCCGCTGGCGGCCGAGATCGTCGACGATGTACATGCCCATGTTCGCCTTCATGTGCGGCGGCGCCTGATAGAAACCGGCGGTATCGTCGCGGCGCAGGTCGAGTTCGTCGAGCGTCAGCTCGCCGCCGGACATCACGACCGGCCGCTCGCACAGGCGCCAGCGGCGATCGACCGACTGGCCGTCCGCTTCCGGCGCCGCGTCCACATGCACGAGCGGGTCGTAGATCTGGATCACTTCGCCGGCCGCGTAAATGGCGTGCGGCACCGGCACGTGGCCGCCCATCAGCGCGCCGAGCCGCTCCGCGAGGAAGGTCTTGCCGCTGCCGGCCGGGCCGTGGATCAGCAGCGGACGGCCGGAATTCAGCGCGGCGGCCGCCGAGTCGAGGATCGCCGTATCCATGACGACGCCTTCGAATATGGCCCACACGTCGCTCTGGGCCACGCGCAACTTGCGCACCGAATGGGCGGACACGCAGTCGAGATACGCGTCGAGCGTCACCGGCGCGGGCCCGCTGTAACTGCTGCGCGCACGCTCTTCGATCGCGGCCACGCGGCCCGCGTCGGTCAGGCGGAACGTCACGTCGAGGTCCGTCTTGCCGCGATGGGTCAGTTCGACCAGATGCTCGCGGACCAGGAACGCGAAGATGTCGTCGAGCACCGCGAGCGGCAGGCAGTGGCGCTCGATCAGGTCGCCGTAGGACGGGCGGCCGAGCACCAGCGTCGACTTCAGCACGAGCCCGGCGACGAACGCCTGGCTCAGTCCGGTTTCCTCGAGCGAGCGCGGTGCGGCAGGCAGCTGCGTGCCGGGCTTCGCATGCGCCTCCCGCGACGGCGACGGATGCGGCAGGTGTGCGACCTGCGCGTCGCGCTTCGGTTCGGTGGTGATCGTGTTCATGTGCGTTTCATCCTCGTTGCGGGTTCGTCGCGCTATACGCACGAAACGAACAGCATGCCCAGCGTGCCGGCGGCAATCGCCACGCCATACGGCAACGCGCCGACCGACGCGAACTCCACGGGGCCGTCGGTTGCCCCTGCACGCGCTCCGGACGCGCGACGTGCGATCAGCGCCAGCACGTTCGCCCACATCTGGCCCATGCGTCCACGCAGCAGCGCGAAACCGATCGCGCCGATCCCGCCGGCCAGAAAGGCGGCCAGCACGATGTAGAACGTCATCTGTGCGCCGACCCACGCGCCGATCGCGAGCATCAGCTTCACGTCGCCTGCAGCCATCCCGCGCAGCAGATAGAACGGCATCAGCAGGCCGAAGCCGGTCGCGGCGCCGGCAAGCCATGCGAGTGCGCCCGCCTGGACGCCGTGCAGCGCGCACTGCGCGATCAACGCACCGGCGAGCCCGATCGCGACGAGCCGGTTCGGGATGCGTCGGCTCGTGATGTCCGTGCTGGCCGCGACGACGACCAGCAGCGTCACGCACAACGGAACGGGGTAAGGCAGCGCGGCAGGCAACATGGCGAACCTCGATTGGATGCAAAAGTCAGGATCACTGACCCAGTGCGGTATTGACCGCCGCGGTCACGATCGCCGCGATCGCGTTGTACATGTCTTCAAGCGAACCCTTCAGTGTGACCACGGCTCCCAGCACGATGGTGGCGAATACTGCCGCGATCAGCGCATATTCGATCGACGTCACCCCCTGCTCGTCGTCGATCCATCGCGATACCGATACCGCTACCGCACGTCCCCTGGCCCGCATGACGGCCTCCGATTCGGTTGATCGAGGGAGCGGGGAGACTCGCGCAGTGCACCGGCCGAGTCGTCCGCCGTCCGATCCATTCGACATCTGTTGGTTGGGTGTCCGGCCCTTTCGAGCGACGGGATGGCGACGAACGGGCCGGACCCGCCATTCGCCGCCCCGCCATTCAGATCGCCGCGTTGAGGTCGTCTGCAATCGTGTTGAAGACGGTCTTCAGATCGTTTCCGACCAGCGTCAGTGCCGCAACGAGGCCGACTGCGATCAGTGCGGCGATCAGGCCGTATTCGATGGCCGTCACACCTTGTTCGTCTTGAACGAAACCGCGGATCTTCTGGATGAACGTGGACATGGCAAATCTCCTTTCGCACTACTATTGGAATCCCGTTGTCGGGAATCGACGCGGGGAGCGGGTACTACCGGCACAGCGGCACAACGGCACAACAAAAGGATTCGGGTGCGGCGCTCAGCGACGCACGCGGCAGGGCACGAGCCCGGCCGGGCGAACGATTGTCGGTGAGCTGATGCGTGCGATATGCATGCGCGCTGCGATCTGGCGAATGGCGCGATCGAGCAGAACGGCGTAATGACCGTACCGGGCATGAATACGGATTGAACGGAAGACGCGAACGCGTCGATGCTGCTGCGGGTCTTCTTCGCGGCATGCAAGCCGCGGCGTGCTCTGGTCTTTCATTTTTATTCCCCAAATGCTGTCATGTGATTCTTGTTGCGCGGACGATGCCGTCGCGTATTTGCTCGGTCGACGTTTCCGGCGGTTTTCAAGGCCTGGGCGGCGTATTCCCCGACGCGCCCTCGATCCGTTGCTTTCCGCAGGTGATTCAGTCCGGTCTTGTCGGTCTGCTGCTTCAACCGGTCGTTCATCACGTCGTCGACTGTCGTGCGGACCTTGACGCAAAGAGCAGGCCAGCCGGGGAGAAAATCAGGCGCGGCAAGGGTTTCGGCGATTCACCCGTCTGCCTGATCCCGGCGCGATGCGCGAAATGTTTCAGATTTGATATACGCATGCAGGCCGCTGCGGTGGGGCGACGGGGCGCGATTGTGCTGTGCAAGGGCTCAAAAAAATTTTCTCGGGACTTTCCCGAATCCGCGAAGCCAGTCGGCCGGCACAAATTCCACGCGCCGCCGAAGCGGCGAAAAACCCGGAATGTTTCAAACGAGAAACATCATTGGCGCCGGTGCGGTTTTCTCAGACGTGAAAACCCGGTTTTCAGCCAGTTCGCCGCCGAATCGCCACGTCACGATTCAGGCCGCAGTTTGCGTCGCTCGATTTTTTCTCCAACAATGCATTCACCGGACAGCGCCATTGCATGCGATTCGATCCGGATACACGACAACACAAAAAGGCTGCGGCACACCAGGCAGCCTTCACCGCAAACGGGGCATCATGTACACAGCCAATCGTGGAGTGCGCTATCGCGCCAAACGCTGTGCTCAATGGCTGACAGCCGACCGGATCATTCCGTACAGCTGCATCATGCTGATGCTGTGTGTGGGATTCCTGATCACGTGGGGCTTCGTCACGGATACCTTCACGTCACAGACCACCGCCCGACCGGGTGTCGACTTCTCCGTCTTCTGGACCGCGTCTCGGCTCGTGCTGCAAGGCCATGCCGCGGCGATCTACGATCCGGTCTTCTTCTCCCATGCCGAGGTAGCGCAATTCGGTGCCTACATAGGTCACCAATCGCTGCCCTGGCTTTATCCGCCGACGATGCTGCTGTTCATCGCGCCGGTTGCCCTCGTGCCTTTCCTGCCCGCGTATTTCCTCTTTTTTGCGGGCAGTCTTTTATGCTATGCGCATGCGGTCCTGCGACTGTCGGGTCTGCGTGCGCACCTGCCCGTTCCGCGCGCCGCCGCGCTCGTCGTGCTGGCCTACTCCGGCGTGTTCGCGTCCATCCTGTACGGACAGAACAGCATCCTGACCGCCGGCATCGCCGCATTCGCGCTGCATTTCCTCGGCCGACGCCCGATCGTCGCCGGCGTGCTGATCGGGCTGCTCGCCATCAAGCCGCAGATGGCGGTGGTGTTTCCGTTCGTGCTGGTCGCGACGCGCTCGTGGCGCACCTTCGCGTCGGCAGCGATCACGACCGTGCTGTTCACGGCGGCCGGCATCGCGCTGACCGGCATCGGGTCCCTGACCGGCCTGGTTCAGGCGATGTCGATCGTGCGCGGCATGCATTTCACCCTTCCTGCCTACTGGTTCGTTTCGCCGACGACCTTCGCGGCGCTGCGGCTCGCGGGCGCATCGATTCCGGTCTCGCTCGCCGCCCAGGCCGCCGTGGGGCTGCTCGCGATCGCCGCCGCGGTCCATGTCTGGCGTCGCACGGCCGACATGCGGCTGCGCGGTGCGGCGCTGGTGGTCGCCACGCTGTTGACGACGCCCTATCTGTGGCATTACGAACTGGCCTGGCTCGGCATCGCGATCTTCTGCCTGATCGCCCACGGGCTCGACGAAGGCTGGCTGCCGGGAGATCAGATCGTGATCGTGCTCGCGTGGCTGCTGCCGATCTTCGAGGTATTCAACCGGATCTCGAAGCTGCCGCAGATCGGTCCGGTCGTGCTGCTCGCCGTCCTGTTCGTCGTCGTGCGTCGCTCGCCCCTTGCGTCGAGGAATGCGCAATGAAACCGCCGCGCGCCCTTCTGCACGCCGATTCGGCGCTCGACGCCCATCCGGAGCTGCCGATCGCCGGCCCGCGCCGGTTCCCGCATTGGCTCAATCGCGATCGGGTGCGCCTCTATGCGGCCGCGGTACTGCTGACCGAGTTGCTGTTCATCTGCGTCTACCTCGCACGCGTGCACGGTTCGCACACGTCCGTGCCCGAACCGCTCGCACAGGATCTCGCGCCGCTCTGGAGCGCTGCACGGCTCGCCGCGCACGGCCATGCGATCGACGCGTGGCATTTCTCATCGCTCTTCGCGATCGAGAAACTCGCGATCCCGACGATGAATGCCGCGGACGGCTCGCTGCCGTGGCTCTATCCGCCGACCATGCTGCTGTTCGTGCTGCCGCTCGGCTGGATGCCGTACCTGGTCGCGCTGGTGTTGTGGCTAGGCGTCACCTACCTGCTGTTCGCGGTGACGATCCGCGCGACCGTGCAGCGCGATGCGGCACTGCTCTGCGCACTCGCGTTCCCCGGCGCGTTTCTCACGGTGATCGTCGGTCAGACGAGCCTCCTGACCGCGACGCTCGCCGGCATCGGGCTGCTGATGCTGAATCGCCGCCCCGTCATCGCCGGCATCTGCTTCGGGTTGGTGGCGATGAAGCCGCAAATGGCGATCCTGTTCCCGCTCGCGCTGCTGTGCGCCGGGCAATGGCGCGCGCTGGCGGCATGGACCGCGACGATCGCCGGCGGCGTCGCACTGTCGACGCTCGCGTTCGGCGTCGGTTCATGGGTCGCGTTCGCGCACGGGATCCACGACACGGTCCAGATCGTCGGCGCCGGCCATGCCCGGCTCGCGCGCATGCCGACCGTGTTCGCGCTCGCCACGCTGGCCGGCTGGTCCGCCTACGTCGCGCGTGCGCTGCAGCTGCTGTCGGCCGCGGCCGCCGCGATCGTCGTCGTGTATGCGTGGCGCGGCGCGTGTTGCTACGCGCTGCGCGCCGCGACCCTCGCCTGCGCCTGCCTGATCGTCAGCCCCTACCTGTACGACTACGACCTGACCTGGTACGGGCTCGTGATCGCCTGGTACGCACGCTATGCGTGGACGCACGGCTGGCGGCGCTTCGATCGCGAATGGCTGATGCTGATGTGGGTGATGCCGCTCGCCGGCCTCGTGCTGGTCCCGCATCTGTCGTTCCAGTTCATGCCGCTCGTCACGCTGGCCTCGCTGGCGCTGCTCGTCAGCCGGATTGCACAAGAAAGGCACGACGTGCCGTCGATGCCCGACGCACGCGACCACTCGACCGAGACCGGCTTCCCGCATCCGGTCCGGTCACACCACCGCCCGGCGCACGGACTGCGCCGCAGCGGCCGCCCGACCTTCGGCGCCGGCCGCTGACACGCGAATTCAGGGGAACCCATCATGCGCGATCCACTCTACACGCCGCTCGTCTCGCTGGTCGTACCGTTCTACAACGAAGGCGAAGCCGTCGAACGCTTCTTCGACGTCGTGATTCCGCTGATGGCCGGCCTCGAGGCGATCCGCTTCGAGATCGTCTGCGTCAACGACGGCAGCCGCGACGACACGCTCGAGCGCCTGATCCGGATCAGCATGGGCGATCGCCGCGTGCGCGTCATCGATCTCACCCGCAACTTCGGCAAGGAAGCAGCGCTCACGGCCGGCCTCGACGAAGCCGACGGCGACGCGGTGATCCCGCTCGACGCCGACCTGCAGGATCCGCCGAGCCTGATTCCGGTGATGCTCGAGCACTGGCGCGACGGCGCGGAAGTCGTCGCCGCGAAGCGCAGCAGCCGCGCGTGCGATTCGTTCGCGAAGCGCACCACCGCCGCGATCTACTACCGCGTGCACAACCTGCTGTCGGACGTGAAGCTGCCGGAGAACGTCGGCGATTTCCGGCTAATGGACCGCAAGGTCGTGAACGCGCTGCGCAGCCTGCCCGAGCGCCATCGCTTCATGAAGGGGCTGTTCGCGTGGGTCGGCTACCGGACCGTGATCGTCGAGTACCAGCGCGATCCGCGCAGTGCCGGGCACTCGAAGTTCTCCGGATGGAAGCTGTGGAACTTCGCGATCGAAGGGATCACGAGCTTCAGTACCGTGCCGCTGCGCAGCTGGACCTATATCGGCCTCAGCATCGCCGCGCTCGCGTTCCTGTACGGCGCGTTCATCGTGGGCCGCACGCTGCTGTTCGGCAACCCGGTGCACGGCTACGCGTCGCTGCTGTCGGTCGTGCTGTTCATCGGCGGCATCGAGCTCGTCGGCATCGGCGTGGTCGGCGAGTACATCGGTCGCATCTATGACGAGTCGAAGCAACGCCCCGTCTATCTGATTCGCCGCCGTTATCAGACGCACGCCAAGGTGATCGAGCTGCCGGTCGCGCGCGATGCGCGCCGCATGGCCGCCCGCCGCCGCGTCCAGCCGGCCCGCGTGCGGGTCGGCGCCCGCTGACAGGCGGAGCCCCGACGATGTTCGCACTGCTCCATGCCGAGCGCGTGCGGCTGGCGCGCTTCGGGCTGTCCGGGCTCGGCTCGACCGCGCTGCACGTGCTGGTCGCATCCGCGCTGTACGCGCTGTTCGATGCGACGCAGGTGATCGCGAACGCCGTCGCATTCGTCTGTGCGACGGCGTTCTCGTATCTCGCGAATACGCTGTGGAGCTTCTCGTCGGCAGTGCATTCGCGCACCCTGCTGCGCTATCTGACCGTCGCGCTCGCCGGCTTCGCCGAAACGATGGGGCTCGCGCGCGCCGCCGAACTGCTCGACGTGCCGCGCGGCTGGGCCATCGTCGCGATCGCGCTGCTGATCCCGCCGACGATGTTCGTGCTGCACCGGGTGTGGACGTATCGCTGAAGCCTTGCCGTGCAGGCATCGCGACACGCCGTTCCAGCCATTGCACACGAGAAATCGACATAAGGTCCGCCATCGCGGGCGGCCGCTGCAGCGTGCTGAGCGAGACGTTGCTCGATCGCCGGTAACGACGGACGCGGATCGGACACCCGCGCGCCGCCGGAACCGGCAGGATGCGACCGACGACGCGGCACTCAACCGACCCGCGCTGACGAACCCGGTTCGCGCACGTAGTAGATATCCCATTCCGCTTCGTCGGTCTGGACGAAGCCGTGTCGTCGATAGAAGCGATGGGACGCGCTGCCGCGTAACGCACCGACGCGAACCGGCATGCGTTGCGCGTCCGCCTCCGCGAAAATCTCGCGCAGCACCGCGGCACCGATGCCCTTCCCCTGATGCCCGGGCACGATATACAGGTGATCGAGCAGCCAGTGATCGTCGTTCGGCCGCACCAGCACGAAGCCCGCGCGCGCACCGTCGTGCTCGATGAACCGGCACAACGCCGGATCGAACGCCGCGAGAAACCGCTCGCGCGCACGCTGCGGATCGAAGCGCCCGATGCGTTCGAGGCTCTCGCGCATCGCGGCGATACGCATCGCGACGAGCGCATCCGCGTCGGCGTGCGTCGTCGGGGAGAAGGTCAGGTTCATTGCGAAGCCGGTCGTCCGATGCGCGTGGAAGATGTCGAGCATAGCGGCTCGGGACGACCCGCGATAGGGTCAAAGCGTTCATCGATCCGTCACGGAACCATCGCACCCGGGGTGAGCGACGCCTGCTAGCATGCTGCATGGCCGGTCCGAATCGCGATGCTGCCGGAAACATGTCGCGTGGCGCGGTTGTTCGGTCGCTCCGTCGCCTCCGTGTCGGTCATGCCGGAGCACTTCGACGCGGATGCGTCCCGCAGCACGAATCGTGCGCTGCCCGCATTCGACTTCCATCCAACGACCGGCTGCACCGCATGTCGTCGCGCGCGCCGCCGGCACGAGATCCGTCCATGCCCAGGAAAAAATCCAGCCTCTGGCTACGGCCTTTCGACCTGTTGACCGCTGCGGCGCGCGCGCGGCCCAACCGGAATACCGCCAAACCGGCACCATCGGCGAAGCGCCCCGCCACCGCACGGACCACGCGTCACGCCCGCGCGCCGGCGCCCGCCGCCCGCACGTCGCCGCGCCAGGCGCCCGGCACGTGGCTGCGCTCGTTTCATTCCGCGCGCCCCGCCGCCGGCCGCCTCGTCAACCATCTTGCCTACGCGCTGTACCTGCCCGCCGCACCGGCGACGACCGACGGCCTACCCGTCGTCGTCATGCTGCACGGCTGCAAGCAGACCGCCGAGTCGTTCGCCGCGGGCACGCGGATTTGCCGGGTCGCCGAGCGCGCCGGGTTTGCCGTGCTGTTTCCCGAGCAGGCGAAGACCGCCCATTCGCATCGCTGCTGGAACTGGCACGGCGATGCGTCGCAGTCGGAGGCCCCGGCGATCGCGTCGCTCGTCGATGCGATCGTGCGGGCGCGCGGGTTCGATCGCGACCGGGTCTATCTGGCCGGCATATCGGCCGGCGCCGGGCTGGCCGCGCGTCTGGCGCTCGAATTTCCCGATCGCTTCGCGGCCGTCGGCCTGCACTCCGGTCCGGCCATCGCGCCGCCGCTGTCGACGATGGCCGCGATGAGCCTGATGCGCCGCGGTCTCCGCGACGATCCGATACGCGCCGTCGACGCCTGTGTCGACGGGCACGCCTATCCGGGCATGCCGGCGCTCGTCGTGCATGGCGGACTCGATACGGTCGTCGCCGAGCAAAATGCGCTGCAGTTGGGCATCGCGTTCGCGCGGATCAATCGGCTCGTCGACGAACAGGGTGCGCTGCGCGTCGGCGAGCAACATACGTACGCGCACGACGATGCGGATTACACGGACTATCTGCGCGGTGGCACGCTGATCGTGCGGGTCTGCATCGTGCGCCGCCTCGCACACGCATGGAGCGGCGGCGATCCGCGCGAAGCGTTCCACTCCTCGACGGGGCCGGACGCGACCGCTATGTTCTGGAATTTCTTTCGAAGACGGCGGCGCAAGCGGTAGCGCGGATGCGCATTCGACGCGCCCCTCTGCGCGAGACGGATCGGCGCATCGGCGCACCGCACCGATACCGACGCCCATGCGCAGCGTCGATGCGAAAGAGGAGAAAAAGGGTCTTCGTGGATTTCTGGGTAGCGCCGGGGAGGAACGTCGGCGTTCGGCCAAGAACGGCCGTCGCAAATACATGAAGCGATGTCCGTTGCAGGCTGAAAACGGCCCGTTGGAAGCCAGGGAGCGCCGGGGCGCATACCTCAGAGCGTGATGCCTCCATATGGAGCAAATCATCAATGCGCGCGGCGGATCAACGCGTTAGCGTCCCCGCCCCAGCTTGAGCAATAGGGTTCCCTCTCTCGCATGGGCGTCCCGATAAGCAGATCCATCTCGCTAGGATGTCGGCTATCTTTCTTGCGCCGTATCGACCAGCCACCCCAACTCTTCGCTGTCCGAGACGGCATCGCCCTGCGCGTCGGTGCTATTCGCATCCACCGCGATTCGCCGAACCGCAGCAACAGCCGGCAAAGACTCGCGCACAAGTCTTCCTGCAAGTTCTTCGGACCGTGTCGGCCAGGTGTTGACATGCAGCGTCATGGGCAGATCGGGAATCGGCGTAGGGTCCCAGAGCACTCTCCGATGCACAAGGCGATCGTCGACGAACCATCGGATTTCGTCAGGGGCCCACTCAATTGCGTAGGTGTGGAACGCCTCAGAGGCGTCGAACCCAAGCTCGATGGCAAAAGGTGCCCCCCGGTAACCGTAGTCAAACTTTGCGCCATCGCAGCCTGGGTTGAAGAAGACGTTGGCCAGCATCTGGTCTGGACGGTTACCGGTGATCTCCACATCAATCTCCTGGCGCGGAAGATCTCTGTGGAGGAAGAAGCCCGAGACTAGGCCAGGAACGTTGGTCGCTCGCAGAGTTGCCTCAAAGCGTCCATACAGGAACCGGCCGCGGCTGGAAACGGCACCTGCGCTCAGT